>NZ_JBNAGK010000003.1:0-167913 GCF_049803835.1 Tropicibacter sp. S64
GAGTAACGCGCGAAAGTTGGTGATGCCCTAAGGGGCGGCATATCATGGCGGTGTTCAGACGCCGTCAATTCTCAGCCGAGAAAGGGATATGCCACATGTCAGAGACTACCATCGCCACGCTGCCCGATCCATCGGGCTTTTCGCCGGATCCATTGACGGACCTCATACGCCAAGGCGCGCGCAAGCTGATCGAGCAGGCGGTCGAGGCAGAACTGGCCACGCTTCTCGCCACCTTCGCCGAGGACAGGTTGGCAGACGGCCGTGCCAGGCTGGTCCGGCACGGACATCTGCCGGAGCGCGAGATCCTGACCGGGATCGGGCCGGTCGCTGTGAGGGTGCCGCGTGTCCGTGACCGCAAGCCTGGCGAGGGCAAGGTTACCTTCACGCCCAGCATCCTGCCGCGCTACCTGCGCAAGGCCAAGTCGGTCGAGGAACTGCTGCCCTGGCTCTACCTCAAAGGGGTTTCCACCGGCGATTTCGGTGAGGCGCTGGCCGCTTTGCTTGGGCCGGACGCCAAGGGCCTGTCGGCCAAGACCGTCACTCGCCTGAAAGCCGACTGGTGGTCCGAATACGAGGCTTGGGAAAAGCGCGATCTCGGACCCCGGAGGTTCCTCTACATCTGGGCCGACGGCGTCTACTTCAAACCGCGCATGGCCGAGGAAAAGCAATGCGTCCTGGTCATCGTCGGGGCGGATGAATACGGCCGCAAGGAACTGCTGGCCATGACCGACGGCTTCCGCGAAAGCACCCAGAGCTGGCGCGAGGTGCTGCTCGACCTCAAGCGCCGTGGCCTGAACCAAGACCCGAAGCTCGCGATCGGCGACGGTGCCCTCGGCTTCTGGACGGCCCTGCGCGAAGTCTTCCCCACGACGCAGGAGCAGCGTTGCTGGTTGCACAAGACCATGAACGTGCTGAATGCGTTGCCGAAGTCGGTGCAGCCGAAGGCCAAGGCTCACCTGCACGACATCTGGCAGGCCGAAACCCGGGCCGCCGCGACGGCCGCCTTCGACTTTTTTGTCGATGCCTATGGCGTGAAATGGGACAAGGCGGTGGCCAAGCTGGTCAAGGACCAGGACGCGCTGCTGACCTTCTACGACTACCCGGCCGAGCACTGGAAACATATCCGCACCTCGAACCCAATCGAGAGTACTTTCGCCACCGTCAGACACCGGACGAAACGTACCAAGGGCTGCCTCAGCAGGAAGACCGGATTGGCCATGGCATTCAGGCTGATGATGGCCGCGCAGAAGAAATGGCGGAAGCTCGACGGCCGGAACCGCCTGCCTGAGGTCATCAGCGGGGTTGAGTTCCGCGATGGCATCCGCCACCTTCAAGCCGCCGCCTGATCAAGCGTCACCAACTTTCGCGCATATTTCGTCCATCGCCGTCACGGGGTCATCGGCGGGCCGGGTCGGGATGCCTTGAACATAGACCTCCCTGATGACCGCCGTCAGCGCCTTCTGGGGCCTGCGCCGGGGCTCCGGGACGCCGGAAACGTCGCTGCCCTGCCTGAGCCTGGGGATCCGCGGATCGACCGTCCCGGCTCGCGGTTCCCGATCGCGGTCGCAATGGCCGTTACGCTGCACCCGACGCGCGGAGTCCTTCTCGCCGTGGGCCGCGCCCGTCATGGAGCCCACCTCCAGCTCCATCAGGCGCCCGGCGACCAACCCTGTCATCTCGCGCGGCAGATCGGCATCGGGGGGCTGCTCGACTAAGTCGCGCAGGCTCATTTATTCGTTGGTCATCGGTGGACAATTCGGTCCTGGGTTGGCGCAAGCAAGCAGACCCTGATCGAACACCCTGGTGACCACCTCAGCCAGACCCTGCACCACGCTCAGGGGCAACACCGTCACATCCGGGGAATTGGCTTGCCAATCTGGTCTCGCCCTGTTCACCGCAGTCGTGTCTCCCGCCGCCCCCGACAGCATCATCACAGAGCGGCGGCTTTACCGGGCAGCCTGCGGTGCCTGGACGAGCCTCTGCGTCGGTCCATCCGGCTGGGGCAAATTCCCCGGTTCAGGCAAAACGTCGTCCGGTGATCGGAGCGGGCCCGATACGTCCGGATTTCTCGTGACCCGTTGCGTCACCCACGGTTCGCGCCGCGCATTTGCCTTGACGGGCTGGGCGGCCAATTCACAGGACTGGCTTTCTGGGCGTGCGCGAAAGATGTTTCGACAATTCGGTTGCATGGACAGGAATGACGGTTGATCCGGCAAGGTACATCATGCAGCCTGCAAGGCAGGGTTTGGCTGTCGAACCTGGTCCAGACCTGGACGGCGGGATTGTCAGGGGGCACAGATCGTCCAGCCGTAATGCGTGGAACGGGGCCGCGACCGATGAACACACAGATCATAGGTGTGGGTGCTTCCGCCGGCGGATTGGAAGCCTTGCGGGCGTTGGTTGCGGCCATCCCGAAGACGTCGGGCTTTGCCTATGTCATCGTGCAGCATCTGTCGCCGGATCATCCCTCGCTCATGGACCGCCTGCTTCAGGAAGTGAGCAAGATCCCCGTTGCGGTGCTGAAGGCCGGCGACAGGATCGAGCCTGACAGGATCTACGTCAGCCCGCCGGCGGTCACCGTCGGTATCAGGGACGGCCTCTTTGTGACCGAGCGTTACGAGC
The DNA here is from genome assembly GCF_049803835.1 of Tropicibacter sp. S64. NCBI lineage: Bacteria > Pseudomonadati > Pseudomonadota > Alphaproteobacteria > Rhodobacterales > Roseobacteraceae > Tropicibacter > Tropicibacter sp. S64. The sequence goes on from NZ_JBNAGK010000003.1 coordinate 2,623, forward strand.
GCGATGGCCAGTTGCACATGCCCATCAACGCGTTCTTCAAGTCGCTCGCCGAGTATGCCGGGCCGGATGCCTTCGGTGTCGTGCTGTCCGGGACCGGGACGGATGGCACCACCGGCATTCGCATCATCAAGACCCATGGCGGCATCGTCGCGGCACAGGCCAGCGCCACGGCGCGTTTTGCCGGTATGCCCGACAGCGCGATCGCCACCGGGCTGACGGATTTCGTCCTGCCTCCGGGGCAGATCCCGCAGCAGCTCCAGGACATCGCGGAGTTTCGTCGCAAGACGGGGCAGTCCCGCACTGCCGATGACATCGTCGGCGAAATCGAGAAGCACCTGCCGACGATCGTTGCGTTTCTGGTGGAGCGCGATCTGAACGATTTCTCCGGCTACAAGCCGGGCACCCTGGCGCGGCGCATTCACCGCAGGATGCAGCTGCGCAGGGTCAAGGACATCGGGGCCTACGTCGATATGCTTCACACGGAGGCAGACGAGCCGCGGCTGCTGGTGCAGGACTTCCTGATTGGGGTCACGCATTTCTTTAGGGATCCGGAGGTCTTCAAGTCGATTGGCGAGACGGTGATGCCGGCGATCATTGGCAACGCCGAGACCGCCATTCGGGTCTGGGTACCGGGATGTTCGACCGGCGAGGAGGTCTACACGCTCGCCATGCTCCTGAAGGAGGCTTTGCGGCGGGCCGGAAAATCCCATGTCATCCAGGTGTTCGGCACGGACATCGACATCGACGCCCTCGTCCGGGCCCGGTCGGGACGCTATCCGCGCAGTGCGCTGGAAAACGTCGACCCTTCCCTGATCGAGCGCTACTTCATCCAGAAGAACGACGAGCTTGTCGTCATTCCACAGCTGCGAGAGGCCTGTGTCTTTGCCCCGCACAACCTGATGACCGATCCGCCATATTCGCGGATCGACCTGATTTCCTGCCGCAACTTGTTGATATACCTGACCTCGGAGGCGCAGTCCGCGATCCTGCCGCGGCTGCATTACGCGCTGTCGCCCGGGGGGTTCCTGCTGCTCGGCCCCTCCGAGACAACCGCCTTCGGTGCCAACCACTTCACGACATTCGACCGCCAGCACAGGATCTTCCGCCGCAATGACCGCGTGCCGAGCAGCTTTGCTTCGGCGGGAATCCGCATGGGGGCGTTCAGCGCGGCGCATCTGAGCGCGATGGGGCAGGTGGCGCCTGCCTGGGTCGCGTCGCCCGGCGTGGCTGCCGCGAGCACCGAGGCTCTCGTCGAGCAGGCGTTTCTCGAGAGGTTCGCCGATCCTTTCTTCGCGGTCAGCGGTGATGGCGAGATTGTCTACCTGTCCGATGGCATCGGACGGTTCGTCCGTCCCGCAAAAGGCGCGCTCAATGCCACGATGAACCGGCTGTTGATGCCGGATCTGCGCCTTGCGACGCAAACGCTGATTGGCCAGGTACAGGAAACCGGCGCCACGGCGCAAATCAAGGGTGTGTCCCTGAAGGTCAATGACCAGATCGAATACGTCGACATCCAGGCCGCGCCGGTGGCCGGCGCCGACACAGGGCTTATCCTGGTCGTCCTGAAGCCGGTCCAGGTCAGCGGCGAGGCCACGGCCGTCAGCATCTCGGAGGCGGACTCGCGCGAGATCGAGACGGCGTGGCGGCGCATGCGCGCGCTGGAGGCGAACTATGCCCGGTCCGAACAGGAGTTGAAGAGCGCCAACGAAGAGCTGCTGTCGATGAACGAGGAATTGCAGAGCTCCAACGAGGAACTCGACACGTCGCGCGAGGAACTGCAGTCGATCAACGAGGAACTCGAAACCATCAACGGCGAGTTGGTTCACGCCAACAACTCGCTGTCGCAGTCGCTGAACGACCTGCGCAACCTGTTCGAAAATGCCAATCTCGCGATCCTTTTCCTCGACCGGGCGCACGGCGTGCGCCTGTTCACGCCGGAGACCGAACAGCTGTTCAGCATCAAGGAGCGCGACATCGGCCGGCCCATTTCGGACCTCGTGACGTCGCTCGACTATCCCGGGCTTCTGGACGACATCCGCACCGTCACAACCTCGCTGGAGCCGCTTGTGCGCGAGGCGCGGCAGCCCAGAACGTCGCGGATCTTCGAAGTGCGGATGCGTCCGTACAGATCGCTGGATGACCGCCTCGACGGTTGCGTCATCACCTTCGTGGACATCACCACGACGCGCAAGCTGCTCGCCCAGCAGGAGCGGGCCGGGGAAACCATCAAGAAACAGCTGGCGGAGCTGAGCGCGCTCTACCAGCAATCCCCCGTCGGCCTGTGCCTGTTCGACACGGAGCTTCGCTATACGCGGGTCAACCAGAGTCTCGCGGACCTGAACGGATTGCCGGCGCGGGATCACATCGGCCACCGGATCGAGGAAATCCTGCCGAAGCATATGGCGCGGGAACAATCCGACCTGCTGCACGAGGTCCTGACCACCGGGGTTCGTCTGTCGGTCATGTATGAAGGGCGTGTGCCGGGGCGGGGGGAGGATACCGTGAACCTCCAGATCGACCATTTCCCGGTGAAGGTGGACGGTGTGATCGTCGGCGTCGCCACGGGCGTGCAGGATCACTCCGTTGAGGTACAGCTGCGCAAGGAGAAGGAGCGCGCGCTGGCCGCGATCGAGGACAGCGAAGCGCGGTTCCGCGGACTGGTGGAAGACGCGGATTTCACCGTCGGTATCCATGTTGGCCGCGAAGCCCGCTGTATCTATGCCAACAAGTCGTTTCGGGAATGGCAGGGCGATCTCGACCCCATCGGGCTGACGCTGGCCGAACGGACCTACGGGCTCGATTGCAGCGAGGTTCAATCGCTGTTCAATGCGTGTTGGGAGACCGGGCAGAACCAGCAGGCCCGTTTCCTGCCGGCCCGCACGCCCAACGCCGACGGGTCCGTCAATCTCAGGTATTTTACCGGCCAGGCGCTGCCGTACCGCGATCAGAACGGCAAGATGATCGGCATCATCGCTACCGGGATCGAGGTGACGGAGGAAAAGGTGCTGCGCGACCGGCAGGAAATCATGCTGTCGGAGCTGCGTCACCGAGTGATGAACCTGCTTGCGGTCGTGCAGGCTGTTGCGGTGTTCTGCGCCGAAAGCGCGGTGGACAAGGACGACCTGTTGGACAAGCTGCAGGAGCGGCTCGAAGCCATCGCCCGCGCCAACGAATTTCTCTCCTCCAACACCGGCGGCGGCCGGCACCTGAGCGAGCTTGTCGCGCTCGAACTCGATCAGCTGGAGGCGTCAACCCGTGCCCGGTTCAGCCTGCACGGCGACGATCCGGAGCTGGACAACCGCAGCGCCTCGGCGCTTTCGCTCGCGTTGCACGAGCTGACGAACAATGCGCTGAAATATGGCGCCTTCTCCGGGAAGGCCGGGACGGTCAGCGTCGCGTGCACGCACGACCGGAAGAAGCAGCAGATCACGCTGGTCTGGTCCGAGGACGCGGGCAGGAGCACCCCGCTTGCCAAACCGGAAAAGACGGGTTTCGGAACTGTGTTGCTGATGGAACTGGTTCCACACCAATTTGGAACAAAAGCCGATATGGAGTACCGTAAAGAGGGAATCCGGTATACCCTTGCCATGAGCGTCCTGCTCCATGGAGAGTAAACCGTGGAATCTGTCTCATCTGAAACAAAGGTCATGATCGTCGAGGATGAGTATCTTTACGCCTGCATGCTTGCCCGGGTGGTCGCCAGTGCGGGCTATGACGTCGTGGGCCCGTTCAGCGATTGTGACAGCGCCTGTGCGGCGCTTGCACCCGCGGACCATGGAATCCGGGCCGCGACGCTGGATGTGACGCTGGACGGCGGGGTATCCTGCCATGACGTTGCGGAGGAATTGCGCAGGCAGGACATTCCCTTCCTGTTTCTCACCGGTGGCGGCATAACCGACGCACGCACCCGGGAGCTCGCCGAAACCGTGCCGGTCCTGTCGAAACCGCTCCGGTTGCAACGAATCCTCTCCGAGATCAACGACCTGCTGCAGTCAAAGCCCCAAACCGACCCGTAGGCACCGGGCGCTTTCGGGACATCTGCCGGCATCCCCGACAGAAGGTTCGCGCGGTCCCCGTTGTGACTGTTGCAAGACTCCTTCCGGCCCCAGCACCGCCGCGTGGCGCATTGCATCGCGCCCGGGACCGGGCAAGTATCGGGACCGAAGCACCCGGACACCCATTTAGGAGATCGTGCCATGTACAAGAAAGGCGAGGTTTCCTATGAGCCACTGCCGCTGCCGGACCGCGTGCAGCAGCCGGACGACGCGGCCCTGGCGGCGGTGCAAGCCTTTCGCGACTACATGCGCAAGCGGCATTCGGTGCGCGACTACTCGGATCGCCCGGTGCCGCGCGAGATCATCACGGCCTGCATCGAGGCTGCCGCAACGGCTCCCTCCGGTGCCAACCACCAACCCTGGCATTTCTCGGCGATTGCCGACCCGGACATGAAGGCGCAGATCAGGGCTGCCGCAGAGGAGGAAGAGAAGGACTTCTACGCGGGCGGGGCCGGGGACGAATGGCTGGCGGCGCTGGAGCCGATCGGGACCGGCGTGTCGAAACCGCACCTGACCACGGCCCCCTGGCTGATCGTCGTCTTCGCGCAGCGTTACGGCGTGACCGAGGACGGGGAGCGCTACAAGAATTATTACGTGCCGGAAAGCGTCGGGATCGCGACTGGCATGCTCATCACGGCTATCCATCAGGCCGGTCTGGTCTGCCTCGAACATACGCCGAACCCTATGAAATTCCTGCCCGCTCTCTGCGGGCGGCCGAGCCACGAGAAGGCGGTGATGATCCTGCCCGTGGGCTGGCCTTCGGACAACGCCACGGTCCCGGCGGTGGCGAAGCGCAAGAAGCCGCTGGACGCGGTGATGACGGTCTTCGACTGACGCAGGCCATGCCCCGGTTCCTGATCCTTTGCCCGACGTTCAACCACGCGGACGCCCTGTTCATGTCGACTGCCAGCGTGCGGGCGCAGGAGGAGCAGGATTGGGAGATGGTCATCATCGGCGACGGTGCGCCGCCCCGCACGGACCGGATCGTGGCGGAGATCTGCGCGCAGGACCGCCGCATCACCTACCGCCCGCACCCCAAGGGGCCGCGCTACGGCGAGACCTACCGTGATGCGGTGATCCGGGAGAGCGGAGCGGACATCGTCTGTCACCTTTCGGACGATGATCTCTGGGCACCGAACCACCTGACGGTGATGGGGCGCTTGCTGGAGCAGGCGGACTGGGGCTGTCAGGCGGCGCTGCGGCTGATGGCCGATGGCCGTTTCCTGTGGATGCCGGTCAATCAGGGCCTGCCCGCGATGCGGGCGCAGACGGCGGCGGGCGTGGCGGTCTCGACCGGGATCAATTATGTCGCCTATCGGCGGGCGGCCTACCTCGCGCTGCCGGAGGGCTGGACCGATGCGCCCTGGGAGGCCGGTCCCTCGGATCAGTTCATGTGGGCGAAGTTCATGCGCCGCGACGGCCTGCGCATCGCTTCAACCGCCGGGAGCAGCGCGCTGAAGCTGCCGAGCCACACGCCCGAACGCTTTGCCGCGACGCCGGAGTACCGGGCGACGGAGCTTGGCCCCTGGCTGGCGCGGATCGGGGCGCCAGGCCTGCTCGACGCGCTGCGGCGCGAGTCGCCGGTGCAGGTGCGGCTGGCTCGTCTCATGGCGCTGTGTCACGCGGGCCGGGCAGAGACCTTTGCCGGGGCGCTGGCGGCCTGCGGCATGGTGGAGGCGGAGAGCGTCGACGTGGCGCTGGACGGTGCCCCTATGGCGCTGCCGCTGACGGTGGAACAGAGACAGGAGACGACACGCGCCTGGCTCTGCCTGCGGGTGCTGGTGGAGCAGGCGCTGCCGTTCAGTGCGCTGCTGGAGGGGATGGGGCCGGAAATGGCGGCATGGAACCGCGCGTTGCACCTTCTGGCGCAGGAGCAGCCCGAGGCGGCGCAACAGGGGGCCGAACGTCTGGCGGCGCATCGGCCCGCGCTGGAAGTCAGGGCATTGGCGCTGCGATTGACCCTGTTCGCGCGGGCCGGAGAGGGAGAGGCGGCGGCGGCGCTGCTGGCTTCTCTTCCGGAAGCAAAACGGGAGCACCCGGACATCCGGAGGGCGGCAGCGATGATGACGAAACTGGCAGACGAGCGGGCCGGGGCGCAGCCATGGCTATCTCCACCGCCGGACAGGCTTGCGCGGATGCGAAAGCTCTTCCATAGATTTGGCATGTTTTCAAAGCGGTATTGACGTGTCGGACACAGCTTCCCTCCTCGAACAGACCATTGCCGCCGCCCGCGCCGATCAGCGCACCGTCACCGACGAGGGCGTGCCGTTGCGGACCGTGCCGGAGGGCGTGTCGTTCCGCGAGTCGCGGCGTCACGTCGATGACCGGGGGGCGGTGACGGAGATGTTCGACACGCGCTGGAACTGGCATCCCGATCCGGTCGAGTTCGTCTATGTCTTCACTATCCGCCCCGGCGTCGTGAAGGGCTGGGGGCTGCACCAGCGGCACGAGGACCGGTACTTCCTGCTCCGAGGCGAGGTGGAACTCGTGCTCTACGACGTGCGCCCGGAGAGCGCGACCAGCGGGCAGGTGTCGAAGATCATCCTGAGCGCCGATCAGCCGCGGCTGGTCAACATCCCGCGCAATGTCTGGCATGCGGACCACAACATCGGTGACACCGAGGCCATGGTGGTGAATTTCCCGACCATCCAATATGACCACGCCGCCCCGGACAAGCTGCGCCTGCCACTCGATACCGACCTTATTCCCTACAGTTTCGGCGCGGCGAAAGGCTGGTAGCCTTCACCCGTCCCGGCGCGCCGCGCTGCCCGCCGCCGCCGCGATGGTAGCGCGCAGCCACTGGTGCGGGGCGGAGGTGTGGGTGCGGGCGGTCCAGAACATGTCGATCGGGATCGACGCCGGGAAGGGGCAGGGCACGGTGATCATGGTTTCGCGGAAGGCGTCGGCGATGCGGGTAGGCACGGTCGCGATCATGTCGGTCTGCAGCAGGATGGCATCGAGGTTCGCCGGGCTTGGCACCTCCATGACGGTATTGGGCGCGTAGCCCTCGCTCTCCATCACGGTCAGGAAGCGGGAGCGGAAATTGCCGCCATAGTTCACGATCACCTGTGGCGCATTCACATAGGTCTCGACGCTCATCGGGGCGCGGGCCAGCGGGTTGGCGGGGTCCATGATGCAGACGTATTCCTCGGTGAACAGGGCACGTTTGTAATAGCCCGCGTCCTCGATCTGGATCGGCCCGATCAGGATGTCGCTCTCCGAGCGCGTCAGCTGGCGTTTGCCGAGCACCGTAGAGGAGATGATCTTGACCGTGATCCCCGGCGCCTCGCGGCGCAGCACGCGCATGACCTCCGGGATGATGGTGACGCGCTCGTAGTAATTGCAGCTGATCCGCACATCGAGCGCGGCGGTGCGCGGATCGAAGGCCTGCGGCGCCGCCAGTTCCTCGAAGCGGTCGAGCAGGGCGCCCGCCTGCAGCACGATGTCCGAGCAGCGCGGGGTGGGCACGATGCCCTGGCCCTGCCGCACGAACAGCGGATCGCCGAAGACGCCGCGCAGGCGGGTGAGCGTGTAGCTGACGGTGGACTGCGCCACGCCCATGGCCTCGGCGCTGCGTGAGACGCTGCCGTGGGCATGCACGAGACAGAGCGTGCGCAGGGCGGAGAAGTCGAGGGTCATCAGGTCGGTGGGCATGGGGCCAGCTTATCGGTATTTTCGATGAATGGTATCAAAGCCATCGGATTGCTCAATGTAAAGCCTCTGGCTAGGCTGTTCGCCAGCCTTGGAGGAGGCTTCGGGAGGAAACATGACCAGCACGACCCTGACGGACGTCCCCGTGGACGAGACGATCACGATTGCCCAGCTGACGGACGATCCCTATCGAATCTACCGCCGCCTGCGCGCAGAGACGCCGGTGGTCCGGGTGCCGAGCATCAAGCGCATCATGCTGACGAAGGCGGCGGACACGCGGCGAGTCAAGGAAGATTGGGAGTTGTTCAGCTCCGACGATCCCCGCACCCCGATGACGCGGGCGTTTCAGGCGCATACGCTGATGCGCAAGGACGGCGAGGCGCACAAGCGCGAGCGCAATGCCATGGCGCCGGCGTTTGCCCCGAAGAACATCACTGGCTGCTGGCAGGACATCTACACGAAGGTGGCGGAGGAGTATGTCGCGCGGCTGCCGCGGGGGGAGACGGTGGACCTGTTCACCGGGCTGGCCGCGCCCTACGCGGCGCGGTGCCTGACGCATCTCCTGGGCATTCCGGAGGCGACGGACGAGGAAATGATGCGCTGGTCGCAGATCCTCATCGACGGCGCGGGCAACTTCGGCAACGTGCCGGAACTCTACGAGCGTTCGGACAAGGCCAACGCCGAGATGAACGTGCTCTTTGACCGCTGCGTGGAGCGGGTGAAGGCGGAGCCGGACGCCTCGGCGCTCTCCGCCATGGTCAACGCGGAAGAGCCGATCGAGACCTCGCAGATCTACTCCAACATCAAGATCGCCATCGGCGGCGGCATCAACGAGCCGCGCGACGCCTTCCTGACGATCCTCTATGGCCTGTACACCAACCCCGATCAACTCGAGGCCTGCGTGAAGGACGCGATGTGGGGCGCGGCCTTCGAGGAGGGCGTCCGCTGGGTCGCGCCGATTCAGGCAAGCTCGCGGCTGGTCATGCAGGATACAGAGATTCGCGGCCTGCCGATTGCCAAGGGCGAGGTGGTGATGACCGTGCAGGCCTCCGCCTGCCGCGACGAGGAGCTGTACGAGGACGGGGAGAGCTTCAACATCTTCCGCCCGAAGGCCCCGCATCAGGCCTTCGGCAACGGGCCGCATTTCTGCCAGGGCACGCATATCGCGCGGCGGATGCTGGCGCAGATCCTGCTGCCGATGCTCTTCGACCGTTTCCCGAACATGACCCTGCCGGACCCGTCGGCGGTGGTGTTCAAGGGCTTCGGTTTCCGGGGGCCGCTGAGCCTTCCGATGACACTCAACTGACTTTGATTGCGCGAACTCAAGGGGAGGAGACCTTATGAAAAGACGCAACATGTTGAAGACCGCGGCGGCCGCCGCGCTGCTTCTCGGCTCGACCGCGACCATGGCGTTGGCGCAGGAGGTGACGCTGAAGCTGCACCAGTTCCTGCCGCCGCCCGCCACCGTGCCGGCGCATATCCTCAAGCCCTGGGCGGAGCGGGTGACCGCCGCCACCGGTGGCAAGCTGGAAATCCAGCACTTCGACGCCATGGCGCTGGGCGGCACGCCGCCGGAGCTGATGGACCAGGCCATCGACGGCGTCGCGGACATCATCATGACCGTGGTGGGTTATACACCGGGCCGCTTCCCGAGCACCGAGGTGTTCGAACTGCCGTTCATGATGACCGATCCCATCGCCACCTCGAAAGCTTTCCAGGAGCTGGTGGAGACCGACCTGCAGCAGGGCGAATTCTCGGAGGTCAAGGTTCTGGGCGCCTGGGTGCATGGCCCGGGCCTGATCCACAGCCGGAACGGCGTGCATAACCTCGAAGAGATGAAGGGCCTGAAGGTCCGCGGCCCGACCCGGATCATCTCCGACATGCTCTCCGAACTCGGCGCAGAGCCCATCGGCATGCCGCTTCCGGCGATCCCCGAGGCGCTGTCCAAGGGGGTGGTCGACGCGACCGTGATTCCCTGGGAGGTCACACCCTCCATCCGCCTGTCGGAACTGGTCACCCATCACACCGAGTTCTCCGGCGACGAGTCGCTCTACACCGCGACCATCATCATGGTGATGAACAAGGAGAAGTACGAAAGCCTGCCCGAGGACATCCGCGCCGCCATCGACGCGGAATCCGGCCAGAAGCTTTCGGAATTCGCCGCGCAGGTGATGTACGACTATGACAAGCCAGGCCGCGACATCGCGGAGAAGGCAGGCAACGAGATCGTGCAACTGCCGCCGGAGGAGGTCGCCCGCTTCAAGGAGGCGGCGCAGCCGGTCATTGCGCGCTGGGTTGCCGACATGGACGCCAAGGGTATCGACGGCGCGGCGCTGATCGAGAAGGCCAAGGGCCTGATCAAGAAGCACGGCGGCTGACGGACCGGCGAGACATCGGGCGGCGGGGCCGGGTGGTCCCGCCGTCTGCTTTTCAAGGACTGAACCATGGACATCCCCGTTCCCCGGCTGGAGCACAGCTTTACCCTGCGCGTGGACCTCGGGCCGCCCATCGAAATGGGACAGGGCCGGGCCGGCAAGCGCAGGATCATCCCCATCGTCGGCGGCGCGGCGCTGGGGCCGGACCTGATCGGCGCGGTGCTGAACCTCGGCGCGGACTGGCAGACGATTCTTGCCGACGGCGCGGCGCATCTCGACACGCGCTATGCGCTGCAGACGGAGGACGGCGCGGTGATCGAGATCGTCAACGTCGGCGCGCGCCATGGCCCGCCAGAGGTGATCGCCCGGCTGGCGAAAGGCGAGGACGTCGACCCGTCCAGCTACTACATGCGCACGGCGGCGCGACTGGAGACCGGCGACACCCGGTACGGCTGGGTCAATCACACGATCTTCGTCTGCGCCGGCATCCGCCGCGCCTCGGCGGTGGAAATCGCCTATTACAAGGTTATGTGAGCGCCGGGGCGCTCTGGCGCACGCCCCGTCCAAAGTCCAAGCAGGGTTTCTCCCCCACACAGGGTTTCTCCCCCACCCTGGCCCTCCCCTGAAGGGGAGGGAACGGCGCTCCGTCTATTCCGCCACGCAATCCGCAAAGTGCCGCACCACGCCGTCCTCGCCGATCTCGGTCACGAGGCCATGGATGTCGGTCTCGAACCCCGGGCACTCGCGGGCGAATTCGCGGTTGAATCGCAGGTAGTCGACGATCTTCGAGTTGAAGACCTCGCCCGGGATCAGAAGCGGGATGCCCGGCGGGTATGGCGTCACGAGGCTGGTGGTGATGCGGCCTTCGAGATCGTCGATGGCCACGCGTTCGGTGCGGCGGCGGGCGATCTGCGAAAAAGCCTCTGTGGGTGTCATCGCCGGGTGGTGGTCGGAGAGGTAGATCTCCGTGGTCAGCCGCGCCACGTCGTACTTGGCATAGAGCTTGTGTACGTGCTGGCACAGGTCCTTCAGTCCCATCTTCTCGTAGCGCGGCTGGGCGGCGCAGAACTCGGGCATGACCCGCCAAAGCGGCTGGTTCTTGTCGAAATCGTCCTTGAACTGCTGCAGCGCCGCCAGAAGCGTGTTCCAGCGCCCCTTGGTGATGCCGATGGTGAACATGATGAAGAAGCTGTAAAGCCCCGTCTTTTCCACCACCACGCCATGTTCGCTGAGGTATTTCGAGACGATGGAGGCGGGAATGCCTCTGTCGTCGAAATGCCCGTCGATGTCGAGACCGGGCGTGATGATCGTCGCCTTGATCGGGTCGAGCATGTTGAAATCGCGGGCCATGTCCCCGAAGCCATGCCAGCTGTCCTTGCCGCCGGTTTCGACGCCCTCGCTGTCGGTGCGCTTGAGCTGCCAGTCCTTGGCCCGGCCCATGCCGTCCTCGTTCTCGTCGAAGTCCTCGGGTCCCCAGACACGGAACCACCAGTCATCGCCGAAGTCCTTCTGCACCTTCTTCATGGCGCGGCGGAATTCCAGGCTCTCGACGATGCTTTCCTCGACCAGCGCGGTGCCGCCCGGCGGCTCCATCATTGCCGCCGCCACATCGCAGGAGGCGATGATCGAATACTGCGGCGAGGTCGATGTGTGCATCAGGTAGGCTTCGTTGAACAGGTGCCGGTCGAGCTTGGTCTCCTCGGCGTCCTGTACGAGGACATGGCTGGCCTGCGAGATCCCGGCGAGCAGCTTGTGGACCGACTGGGTGGCATAGGTCACGGATTTCTTCGTCCGCCCCCGCTTCCGTCCCATCGCATGGTACTGGCCATAAAACGAGTGGAAGGCCGCGTGCGGAAGCCAGGCCTCGTCGAAATGCAGGTTCTCCACATAGCCGTCGAGCAGGCTCTTAATGACTTCGGTGTTGTAGAGCACGCCGTCATAGGTGGATTGGGTCAGGGTCAGAACGCGTGGTTTCACCGCCTCCGGATCGTAGCCTTCGAGCAGCGGGTTGGCGGCGATCTTCGCCTTGATCGCCTCCGGCTCGAATTCGCTGCGCTGGATCGGGCCGATGATGCCCCAGTGGTTGCGGGTCGGTTTCAGGAACACCGGGATCGCGCCGCACATGATGATCGAATGCAGGATCGACTTGTGACAATTTCGGTCCACAACGACCACGTCGCCGGGGGCAACCGTATGGTGCCAGACCATCTTGTTTGAGGTCGACGTGCCGTTGGTGACGAAAAAGCAATGGTCGGCGTTGAAGATCCGCGCCGCGTTCTTCTCGCTCTCGCCGATGGCGCCGTTGTGGTCGAGAAGCTGACCCAGTTCCTCCACCGCGTTGCAGACGTCGGCGCGGAGCATGTTTTCACCGTAGAACTGGTGATACATCTGTCCGATGGGCGATTTCAGAAAGGCGACGCCGCCGGAATGGCCCGGACAGTGCCACGAATAGGAGCCGTCCTCGGCATAGTCGAGCAGCGCCTTGAAGAACGGCGGCTGGATGTATTCAAGGTAGGACTTCGCCTCGCGGATGATGTGCTTGGCCACGAACTCGGGCGTGTCCTCGAACATGTGGATGAAGCCGTGCAGCTCGCGCAGGATGTCGTTGGGCAGGTGCCGCGAGGTGCGGGTCTCGCCGTGCAGGAAGATCGGCACATCGGCATTCTTCCAGCGCAGCTCCTCGATGAAGCTTCGCAGGTTCAGCACCGCCGGGTCGAGGTCCGGGCCGGGGCTGAATTCCTCGTCGTCGATCGACAGCACGAAGGCGGAGGCGCGGCTCTGCTGCTGGGCGAACTGGCTCAGGTCACCGTAGCTGGTGACGCCCAGCACCTCGAACCCTTCCTTTTCAATGGCTTCGGCCAGGGCACGGATGCCGAGGCCGGAGGTGTTCTCGGAGCGGAAGTCCTCGTCGATGATGACGATGGGGAAGCGGAATTTCATCGGCCAATCCTGTCGGCGTAGCGGAAGGGAGACCCATGTTGTTCAAGGATCGGAGGCGCCGTCAAGGGGCGGTGGCCGGTCTCCGCCGGGGCGTTCGCCCGTCCTCCGCGCAGGGCCGGTGGCGCCGACGCATCCCTCGTCGGGATGTGCGGGGTGTCACCCCATGCCCCGGATCAGAGCGATGGCCCGGCCGAGGTGCGCCCGCATGGCGTCGCGGGCGGCTGCCGGCTCCTGCGCCGCGATGGCGCGGGTGATGGCGGCGTGTTCGGCGATGGAAGCGGTCAGGTTTCCGTCGCTCTTGAGGTTCCGTCCCGGCAGGGTGATCCGCATCCGCGGGATCAGCAGCGGACCGAGGTATTCGAGCAGTTCGCGGATGTAAGGATTGCCCGAGGCCATGGCGACGGCGCGGTGAAAGACGTAATCGGCCTGCGCGATTCCGTCCTTCTCGGCGGCCGCGGCCTCGAAGGCGGCGGCGGCGGTCCGGATCTCCTCCAGCATGGCCGCGTCCCGCCGCTCGGCGGCGATCCCGGCGGCCAGCACCTCCACCCCCATCCGCAACTCCAGGACCGCGATGATATCCTCGCGGGTGGCGGGCGTATCCGGCAGTTCGAACCGCCCGGCGGGGCCGGGGGTGGCGACGATGAAACCGCCGTCCGGGCTTTCGGCGATGGTGCCGGAGGTGACCAGCGCATCGAGCGCCCGGTCGATCACGGTGATGCTGGTCACATGTTCCCGCGCCAGAGTCTCGACCGGGGGCAGGGCGTCCCCTGGGGACAGCGCTCCGGCGTGGATCTTCTCGGTGACGGCGCGGACCACCTCGTCGGTGAGTTTGTGCATCCAGAGCGCGCGGCGCGAGATCGGTGTCACCATGTCAGCCCCGCGCCTCCCGCCGGTTGTGCCGGATCGACGACCAGAGCGCGAGGCCGATCAGCACCGCGCCGATGAGGCCGGTCAGTACTTCGGGCACATGAAGCAGGGATTGGACATACATGATGAAGGACAGCACGAGGATCGAGTAGAAGGCTCCGTGTTCGAGATAGCGGAACTCCGCCAGCGTGCCCTTTTCCACCAGCATGATGGTCATGGAGCGCACGTAGAAGGCACCGATGCCGAGACCGATCGCGATGAGAAAGAGGTTTTGCGTCAGGGCGAAGGCTCCGATCACCCCGTCGAAGCTGAAGGAGGCGTCCAGCACTTCGAGATAGAGGAACGCGCCGAAGCCGCCGGAGGCTGCGAGGTTGCGGGTGTCTTCCGCCTTGTCCAGCAGTTGCCCCAGCAGCTCCACGCCGACGAAGGTGACGAGACCGCAGACGGCGGCAAAGAGGAAATCGTCGCTCTGGTGATCCGGCAGGGCGGCGGTGAAAACAAGGGCCAGGATCAGCACCGCGGCGATTTCCATGCCCCGCACCGAGCCGCAGGCACGCAGCCGGGTTTCCACCGTGCGGACCCAGTCGATCTCCTTCTCCTGGTCGATGAAATAGCTCAGCGCCACCAGCATCAGGAAGGTCCCGCCAAAGGCGGCAATCGACGTGTGCGCCTCGTGCATGACCTGGGCGTATTGCTCGGGTCGGACGGCGGCCAGTTTGAGCGCCTGCCATGGGCTGATCTCGCCTGCGATGGAGACCACGGCGAGCGGGAAGACGATGCGCATGCCGAAGACGGCGATCAGGATGCCCCAGGTCAGGAAGCGCTGCCGCCAGACCGGGGTCATGTCCTTGAGCTTGTTGGCATTCACGATGGCATTGTCGAAGCTGAGCGAGATTTCCAGCACCGCGAGCACCGCGCCGATTGCAAGGAAGCTCAGCGCCCCGGCAAGGGTGCCGGTGGTGGCATGGCCAAGCCAGAACGACAGGATGAGGCCGAGGACCGTGAAGGTCAGAGGCCAGCGGAAGTAGGCGAGGGTTGTGGTCATGCGGATCAGGTGCCTTCCGGCAGGGTGTAGACCGGCGTCAGCAGCGGCCTGCCCGCGAAATGGGCGGCGAGGTTGTCGACCATCAGTTGGGCCATGGCGTCGCGGGTTTCGATGGTGCCGCTGGCGTGGTGGGGGTAGAGGGTGAGGTTGGGCGCGGCGACAAGCGCCGGGTCGGGGTTCGGCTCGCCCCGGAACACATCGAGCCCGGCGCTGCCGAGGGTGCCGTTTTCCAGCGCGGCGATGAGGGCGGTCTCGTCCACCACGCTGCCCCTTGCGACGTTGATCAAGGTGCCCTGCGGCCCGAGCGCGGCCAGAACGGCGGCGTCGATCAGGCCTTCGGTCTCCGGTCCGCCCGGCACCACCACCACGAGCACGTCGGACCATGCCGCAAGGCTCTCGGCGCTGTCGTGGAAGGTGTAGTGCACGGGTTTGGGCTTGCGGCCGGTGTAGCCGATCTCCATGCCGAGCACTTCGAGACGGTCGGCAATCGCCTGTCCGATGGAGCCGAGGCCGACGATCCCGGCCTTCTTGCCGCGAATGGCGGAGGTGAGGGGATACATGCCCTTGCGCCCCCAGTCGCCGGTCCTGACGTAGGCATGTCCGGCGATCAGGTGGCGGCGGCAGGCCAGCACCAGCATGAGGGCGCAATCCGCCACGTCATCGCGCAGCGCGACGGAGGTATTCGTCAGCGCGATCCCCCGCGCCTTCAGCGCCGCGTCGTCGATGCTCTCGAACCCGGCGGAGGAGCAGGAGACCAGCCCGAGGTTCGGCATATGGGCGAGATGGGCCGCGCCGAGTTCCGCATGGCCATTGGTGGAAATGGCGGTGATCTTCGCGCCGTGTTCGGCGAGAAAGGCCATCTTGTCTTCCGCTTCGTCGTACCGGTGCAAGGTATAGAGCGCCTCGAGCTGGGCCATGGCTTTGGGCCGCGTCGGGTACATAAGCAGGACGTCGGGTTTCGTCATCAGGCGGCTCCCAATAATTCGAGACGGACCCGGCGGCGCTCGGCCTGAATTTCCGGATCGGGGTGCAGCGAGGCTGCCATGAGGTTGCGGGTGTACTCTTCCTGCGGGTCGTCGAAGATCTGCGCCACGGGGCCCTGTTCGACGATGCGACCGCCCTGCATGACCACGACACGGTGCGCGAAGTCGCGGACAAGCGGCAGGTCGTGGGCAATGAAGAGGTAGGAGAGGCCAAGCTCGCGCTGGAGATTGTCCAGAAGGGTGATGACCTGCGCCTGAATCGACACGTCGAGGGCGGAGACCGCCTCGTCGCAGATGATCAGCTTCGGTTCGAGGGCAAGGGCGCGGGCGATGGCGATGCGCTGGCGCTGGCCGCCTGAGAACTGGTGCGGATAGCGGTACATATGTTCAGCGCCAAGGCCGACATGTTCGAGCAGGTCGCGCACGCGGGCCTTCCAGCGGTCCTTCGGCAGGATTTCCGGATGGATGACAAAGGCCTCCGCGATGATGTCATAGACCGACATGCGCGGATTGAGCGATTGCGTCGGGTCCTGAAACACCATCTGGATGTCACGGCGCAGCTTGAACAACTCGCCCGGCGCCATGGTGACGAGGTCGCGCCCGTGATAAAGCGCTTCGCCGCTTGTCGGTTCCTCAAGGCGCAGCAGGCACTTGGCCAGCGTGGACTTGCCCGAGCCGCTCTCGCCGACGATGGCGACGGTCTCGCCGGGCAGGACCGTCAGCGTTGCGTCGTTCAGCGCGGTGAAGGCGCCGTATTCCTTGCGCAGCGCGTTGACTTCGAGGATCGGTTTGATGCCGGTGTCCAAGGGGGCCATCATCTCGCCGGTTCCGGGCACGGCGGCAATGAGTTTCGCCGTGTAGGGATGCTTCGGGCGGCGGTAGACCTCTGCCGCGCTGCCGGTCTCGACGATTTCGCCGGAGTTCATCACCACGACGCGGTCGGCCACTTCGGCCACGACGCCAAGGTCATGGGTGATCAGCAAAAGGCCCATGCCGGTCTCTTGCTGCAACTCTTCGAGCAGGGAGAGCACCTGCGCCTGAACGGTGACGTCGAGCGCCGTTGTCGGCTCGTCGGCGATCAGGATGTCGGGTTTGAGCGCAAGGGCCATGGCGATCATCAGACGCTGGCGCTGGCCGCCTGAAAACTGGTGGGGATAGGCGTCGATCTTGGTCTCGTACTCGGGGATCCCCACGCGCTTGAGCAGGTCCAGCGTCCGGGCGCGGGCCTGATCCTTCGGCGTGCCGTGGGTGGTCATCATCTCGGCGATCTGGAAGCCGACGGTGTAGACCGGGTTGAGATGGCTCAGCGGGTCCTGAAAGATCATCGCGATGCGCTTGCCGTTCAGCTCGCGGCGCTGGTCTGCGCTCAACTTGAGCAGGTCGCGGTTTTCGAACAGGATTTCCCCGGACGTGATCTCCCCCGGCGGCATGTCGATCAGGTTCATGATGGCGGAGGCGGAGACCGACTTGCCCGAACCGGACTCGCCGAGGATGGCGAGGGTTTCGCCCCGGTCCAGATGCCAGCTGACATTTCGGACCGCGTGGACGGTGCCCTGCGCCGTGTGGAAATCGACGGAGAGGTTGCGGACTTCGAGCAGGGGACTCATGGCTTCTTCCTCGCGATTTCCAGCCGCCAGCGCTGCACCGGATCAAGCGCCGTGCGCATCCAGTTGGAGAGCAGGTTCAGGCTGAGCGTGGTCAGGATGATGGCGAGGCCGGGCCAGAACGAGAGCCACCACGCGGTGGTCAGATACGGGCGGCCCTGGGAGACCATCAGGCCCCACGTGATTTCCGGCGGCTGGATGCCGATGCCGAGGAAGGAGAGCGAGCTTTCCGCCAGCATGACGAAGGCGAAGTCGAGCGTGGCGATGGTGATGAGCGTCGGGGCAACCACGGGCAGGATGTGGCGGAAGATGATGCGTCTGGTGGAGGCGCCCATGACCTTTGCCGCCTGCACGAACATGCGTTCGCGGATTTCCAGCACCTCGGCGCGGGCGGTGCGCAGGTAGACCGGGATGCGGGTGATCGCGAGCACGATGATCAGGTTCCCGACGGCGGGTTCCAGCATGTAGAGCACGATCACGGCGAGCAGCAGCGACGGGAAGGACATGATCACGTCGGCCAGACGCATGATGATCAGGCTGGCGGTTTTCGAGGTGTAGCCGGCGATCAGCCCGAGCGTGGTGCCGATGATGAGCGAGGCGGCCACGGCCCCGGCGGCGACCATGATGGTGTTCTGCGCGGCAACGATGATGCGGGCGAGCAGGGGGCGGCCAAGGGCGTCGCCGCCGAGCCAGAACACCCAGCCGCGCGACCAGTCGAACGGTGGCGCGTTGCGGCCGCGCAGATTCTGCTTGGTCGCGATGTCGTCGAGCAGGGTCGGGCCGAAGAGGGCGCAGAACAGCACGATCAGGAGGAAGAGCGCAGCGCAGAGCGCGAGTTTGTCGCGCCACAGCATGCGGGCCATGGAGACCAGCGGGTGCGGCGCGTCGGCCATCACGGGGGCGTCGGTGTCGGTCAGGGCCATGGATCAGTACCGGATGCGCGGGTCGAGCACCGCGTAGAGGATGTCGATGAGGATGTTCATCACGAAAATCGCCAGCGCAGTGACGAAAATCGCGGCGAGGACGACGGTGAAATCCCGTTGCAGGATGGAGTCGATCATCAGCTTCCCGACGCCGGGAAAGCCGAAGATCGTCTCGACGATCACCGCGCCATTGAGCAGCCCCGCCGCCTGGTCGCCGATCACGGTGATGACGGGCAGGAGCGCGTTGCGCAGGGCATGGACGAAGATGATCGGACGGTTTCGGACCCCCTTGGCGCGGGCGGTCTTGATATATGCGGCGCTGAGCGTGGAAATCATCGAGCCGCGCACGACCTGAAGGATCAGGCCGAAGGGGCGGATGAACAGAACCGCGATGGGCAGGATCCAATGCGCCACGGTGCCGGTGCCGGAGGTCGGCACCCAGCCGAGATAGACCGAGAACACGACGATGGCGACGATGGCGATCCAGAAGTCCGGGGCGCTGGCGCCGATCAGCGAGAAGAAGGTGGCGACGCGGTCGAAGATCCCGCCGACATGGAAAGCGGCGAGCGAGCCGACGACAATGGCGCAGACGGTCACAAGTGTCATGGTGATGAAGGCAAGCCACAGCGTCCATTCGAAACCGCGCAGCACCGCGTCGATGGCGGGCTCGGCGCGGCGGATGGACATGCCGAAGTCGAGCTGGACGAGGTCCGTCACGTATTTGCCGAACTGGATCAGGATGTGCTGGTCGAGACCGTGGATGGCTCGGAACTGGTCGCGGGCCTCCTGCGTGGCGTTCTCGGGCAAGTAGAGATCGGTGGGATCGCCGGTCAGCCGCGACAGGAAGAACACCAGGATGATGAGCCCCACGAGAGAGATGGCGCTGGTGACGGCGCGCTTGCCGAGGAAAGACTTCATGGTCGGCCCCTGTCCTGCGTCCCGGGGGCAGCGGCGCCGCCCCCGGGGAGTTTGCGGTTACTTGAACTCGATCTGCGAGAGCTGCAGCTCGGAGTTCGTCTTGATGCTCGGGGTGAAGTCGAGACGGCTGTTCACGCGGCTGAAGCCCACCATGTGGAACAGCAGCACGTCGGCGACCAGCGTGTTGTTGATGTAGTCGAAGGTGGCCGACCACTTTGCCTCGCGCTCCGCGCCGGTGGTGGCGGTCGCATCGGCGATCATGCCGTCAAGCGTCTCGTCGCAGACGCCGGACTGCAGGCCCTCGCAAGCGTACTTGAAGTACATCGAGAAGACCGGGTCGCCGTTGGCGTTGTCATGCTGGGCCATGACGATCTCCGGCGGACGGTTCTCGGCGAAGGGCTTGGAGTAGTGCTCCAGCCATTCGGCAACCTCGACCATCTGCAGCTTCATGTTGAAGCCCGCCTCCTGCCACATCGCCAGCAGCGCCTCGTTGGTTTCCTGCACGTTGGCGAAGTTGTTGATCCGGCCGATCAGCGTGATCTCCGCATCGGTGTCGACGCCGTCCGCCTTGGCGGCTGCGAGCAGTTCCTTGGCCTTGTCGAGGTCGTAGGGGTAGGGCTTGATGTCCTTGTTGTAGCCAAGAGTCGACGGCGGGGTCATGCCGGTCGCCAGCAGCGTGCCATTGGCGAGGATCGTGCCGATGAAGGCCTCGCGGTCCACCGCGTAGTTCAGCGCCTGACGAACCCGGACGTCGCTCAGCGGCGCGGTGGCGTTGTCGAGACGCATGTAGACGGTTTCGGAGTTCGGGTAGCTGAAGTCCATCGCCGGATCGGTGGCATCCTGCAGCGCGATCTGCGGCGCAATGTCCGCCTCGCCCGCCGCAACCATGGCGGCGCGCACGGCGCTGTCGGAGCGGAAGACATAGGTTGCTGCGGTCACTGTCGGCGTCTCGCCCCAGTAGCCATCGCGGGCGGAGAGCTTGATGTGCTGGCCGCGGGCATATTCGTCCCAGGTGTAGGGGCCGGTGCCGACCGGCGTGTCGACATAGGCCTCCATCGAGGTCTCCGCCGGCACCACGGTGACGGTGGACATCAGCAGCGGCAGGATCGGCTGCGCCGGGTCCGCGGTGATGTCGATGGTCGTGTCGTCCACCACGGCGGTGGTCAGGGTGATGCCGCCGAAGTACTTCGCGCCGATCTCGCAGGAGATCTTGTCCGACTTGATGCGCGCCAGCGAATGCGCCACGTCATCGGCGCCGAGCGCGGTGCCGTCGGAGAAGGTCACGCCCTCGCGCAGCGTGAAGCGCCAGGTGCCGCCCCCCATGTCTTCCCAGCTGGTCGCCAGGCGCGGCTGCAGGCCGGTCTCCGGATCGAGCTCCGTGATGGTCTCCGCGATGTTCTGCAGCACCACGCGGCCGACGTTGGAGCGCGAGGCTTCGCAGGGATCGACGATGTCGAGCTCTTCCGAGAGCACGACGGTTACCTCCTCGGCGAGCGCCTGTGATGCAAATGTCGTTACCATGAGGGCCGCGGCAATGCGGCCGAATGTGTAGGTCATTGTGGTTCCTCCCTGGTCCCCGTTTGCGGCAGTCTCCTCGCAGCCTGCCGCGCGATCCGATGCGCACCTCCCGTGCGCACCGCATTACGGTGAAAGTAACGCCTGCGAGACGTCCGTAAATTTCAATCTTGATTTGCTGCGATACAGGATTTGTATGATGCTCGTCCGTGGAGTCCCGCCGGCGCAGGAGTGGACATGCTCAAGACCCCGTTCGAATTGTACCAGCTGCGCTGCTTCATCGCTGTCGCCGAAGACCTGAATTTCACCCGGGCCGCTGCTCGGCTGAACATGACCCAGCCGCCCCTGAGCCGTCAGATCAGGCTGCTTGAGGAGGCGCTCGGCCTGGCGCTTCTGGAGCGCACGAACCGCACGGTGCGGCTGACCGCGGCGGGCGTCAGCCTGCTCGCCAGCGCAACGGACCTGCTGCAACGGGCCGAGCACGCGGTGCTCAAGGCGCAGCAGGCGGCGCGGGGCGAGGCCGGGGCGGTCCGCATGGGGTTCGTGCCATCCGCCGCGCTGGAATTCGTGCCGCGCATGGTGGAGGCGCTGGCCCGGGACCTGCCGGACGTGCACTTCCGACCGACGGAGATGATGAGCTACGAAATCATCGAGGCGCTGCGGGCGGGGGAACTGGACTTCGGGCTGACCCGCTCGCCGGGCCGCAACGGGGCCACGGAGTCCATCCGCCTGATCAGAGAGCCGCTGGTGCTGGCGCTGCCCGCGGACCATCCGCTGGCCAGGGCGGAACAGGTCACGCTGTCCGATCTCGATGGCCGCGCCATGATCGGATACTCGACCGAACGGGGCGGCTTCCTGCGGGCCGTTCATGACGCGTTGTTTTCCGCCATCGGCATAGCGCCGACGGTGGCGCATGAGGTCAGCCAGACCCAGACCATGCTGGCGCTGGTCAATCAGGGGTTGGGAGTGGCGCTGGTGCCGCGCTCGGCGCAGGCCCAGCAGATGGCCAACCTGACCTATCGCGAGATCGACATTCCGTCCCGGTTCGGCTCGGAGCTCTACCTGTGTTTCACCCCGCGGCGCGACTCCGCGATGCACCGCCGGGTGCAGGAGGTCATCCTCGCCGCCTTCGAAGGCCACGGCTGAGCGCAGGTCCGTCATGGCGCGGTCACCGTCCGGGTGCGGGCGCTGCGGGCCATGAGCAGGGTGGCGGCAAAAATGACCACGCCGCCGATCCAGGTCGTGACCGGCACCGCCTGCCCGAACACCAGCCAGGCCGCGCCCGCGACCATCGGCAGGCGCAGGAAGTCGAGCGGGGCGATCAGCGTTGCCTCCGCGAGGCTGAAGGCATGGGTGACGAAGGCCATGCTGAGCGCGCCAAGTGCACCCTGGATGGCGAGCAGGAGCCACTCGAAGGGCGTCGGGGCGGTCCAGAACCAGATCAGCGGGATCGCGGCCAGCGGTACGGTGACGATGAGGTTCCACGCGACCAGCGTTTCGGTGGAATCGCGGGCGGACATGGGCTTGAGGATCAGCTGGATCACCGCAGTCAGCAGTGCACCGAGGATGGCGTAGAGCAGGCCCTCCGGGATGCCGGTCTGCCCGGGCCGCAGGACGATCATCACTCCGGCGAAGCCGACAACAACGGCGATGATCCTGAGCAGCCGGGGCTTTTCCCCGAGCAACAGCCAGGACCCCAGCGTCACGAAGATCGGCGCGGTAAAGGCGATGGCGGTGACATCGGCCAGCGGCGCGAGGGCGAAGGCAAAGAAGTAGGCCACCAGCGCGGCCAGCTTGAGCGCGGCCCGCAGGACATGGCGGAAGCGGTAGCTGGAGGTCAGGATGCCCTTGCGTGTCACCATCCAGGGCAGCACCAGCAGCAGGCCGAAGAGGGCGCGGGCGAAGCCGATGGTGAAAGGGTGAACCTGCGGCGAGAGTTGGCGGACGATGACCGCATCGACCGCCTGGAACAGCGCGACGATCACCATGAGACCCACCGCGAGCGCGGCGCGGCGGTCCTTGTCTGGGGTCTGTCGAGGTATCGCGGTCATCCACGCCTGCTTTCAAGGGTCTGCCGCCCGTTGCGGCCTCCGGGAAAAAAGACAGGCGACGGGTTCAAATGTCAAATTCTATTTTTCACAAGGCGTCTCGGGATGTGGGTTTCATGTTTAATGTGTTATAAAACAGTGATTTATGTTGAGACATTTTGGAGGTATCAAGGGGTATCTTGGAAATTTCAACTTGACAACTTTTGTAAAGACGCGGCTCTTGAGGCGGACTGTGACGCGCTTTGGACGAATGGATATGGCTGGCTTGATGACCCCTGACGAGATTTCCGACCGCATGGACGGGGTGCTCCGGCAAACGGCGCCCGGGCGCAGCGAGGCGCTGCTTCCGGCGCAGACGATCCAGAATCACGCGGCCTTTTTCTCCCGTGGTTCCGATGGCTTGCACTGCCTTTGGTTCGGTGGCTCGCTCGAAGGCAAATCGGATATCTCCATCTGGCGGTCTACGCTCGGTCCCGGCGGCTGGGGTGCCGCGCTGCGGTTGACCGACGATCCGGAGCGGTCGGAACAGAATCCCGTGCAATTCGACGCCCCGAACGGGCAGCGGCTGATTCTCCACACCGCACAGCCCGGCGGCAATCAGGATGACTGCGTCGTCCGGATGCGGACCGAAGGGCAGGCTCCGGTCGATCTGCCCTTGCCGAAGGGGACCTTCATTCGCGGGGCCGTCACCGTCCGCAGTGACGGCGCCTGGCTCTTGCCGCTGTTCCGCTGTGTCTCCCGTCCCGGCGAGCGCTGGACCGGAAGCCATGACACCGCGGCTCTGGCGATCAGCAGCGATCAGGGGAAGACATGGCGCGAGATCGAGGTGCCCGGCTCCATCGGCTGTGTGCACATGACGCTGGTGCCGCTCGGGCCCGACCATTACGCCGCCTTCTTCCGCCGCAGGCAGGCGGATTACGTCTATCGCACGGAAAGCACGGACGGCGGTGAAAGCTGGTCCGTGCCGGAGGCGACGGATGTGCCGAACAACAACTCTTCCATTTGCGTCATTGCCTTGCAGGACGGACGGATCGCGATGATCTGCAACCCGGTCAATGCCGCGATGCATCCCGGCGCGCGGCGCGAAGGCTTGTATGACGAACTGGAGGTAGACGACGACCGACCGCAGGCGCAGGGCGGTTGCAACCCGATCTGGGGCGTGCCGCGGGCTCCCGTCGCGCTCTGCTTTTCGGCGGATGGAGGTAAGACCTTCCCGCGGCGGATCACCGTCGAGGACGGACCCGGCACTTGTCTCACGAACAACAGCATCGACGGCAAGAACTTCGAGATGTCCTATCCGTCGATCAGCGAGGGGGAGGACGGCGCGCTCGACCTCGCCTATACCTACCACCGCCGCGCCATCAAGCATGTGCGGCTGACACGCGACTGGCTGGAGGCCCAATGATCGGCATCACCATCGGCGACCCGGCAGGGGTCGGCCCGGAAATCACGCTCAAGGCGGTCTCCGCCATGGACGCCGCCGAGCGGGCGCAGACGCGCATCTATGGCTGTCTGAAGACGCTTGAGGCGGCGCAGGTGGCGGTCGGCACGGCCTTGAAGCTCGGGGAAGACGTCGCGGTGACGGATATTCCCGTCGAAGGAGGCCCGCTGCCCTTCGGCAAGGAGGACAGCCGCGCCGGCGATGCCGCCTTCCGCAACATGGAGGCCGCCGTTGCAGACGCCATGGCGGGCAGGATCGGCTGCATCGTGACCGCGCCCTTGAACAAGGCGTCCCTCAATGCTGCCGGGCACCACTATGACGGCCACACGGGGATGCTGGCGCATCTCACGGGCACGCCGAAAGCCTGGATGATCCTCGCCTCCGAGCGGCTCAAGGTGATCCACAACTCGACGCATGTCTCGCTCCGCGACGCCATCACCCGGGCGACGCCGGAGTCGCTGCTCAAGACCATCCGCACCGGGAACGATCACCTCAAGCGCCTCGGCTACCCCGCGCCGCGCATTGCCGTGGCCGGGATCAACCCGCATTGCGGAGAGGGTGGCCTCTTTGGAACCGAAGACGACACGCAGGTCGCCCCGGCGATCCGCATGGCGCGGGAGGAGGGCATCGACGTCACCGGCCCGGTGCCCGCCGACACCGTCTTCCACCGCGCCTACAACGGCGCCTTCGATCTCGTCGTCGCGCAGTATCACGATCAGGGACATATCCCGGTCAAGCTCGTCGCCTTCGACACGGCGGTGAATGTCTCGCTCGGCCTGCCGATCGACCGGACCTCCGTCGACCACGGTACCGCCTTCGACATTGCCGGAAAGGGCATCGCCGACGCGGGCAACATGCATCACGCCATCGCCTATGCGCGCAACCTCGTGAAGGGGAAACAATGACCTTTGCCATTCAGGGCGTGCACTGCGCCGCCGCAACGCCCGTGACCGCCGAAGGGCGTCCGAACCTCGCGCTCTTCACCGCCCATTGCAAGGCGCTGCTGGATGAGGGCTGCCACGGCATCGCCATGCTCGGCACCACAGGCGAAGCCAACAGCTTCGGCCTGCATGACCGCAAGGCTTTGCTGGAAGCGGCGGTCGAGGGCGGCGTTCCGGCGAACACGCTGCTGCCCGGCACCTCCGCGCCGTCGGTGGCCGATACCCTTGAGCTGACCAAACATGCGGTTGAGGCCGGGGCCAAGGGCGTCGTGCTGCTGCCGCCCTATTACTACAAGGGTGTGAGCGAGGAAGGGCTGTATCGCTTCTATTCGCGCGTGGTCGAGGGCGTTGCGGACGCGCGGCTGCGCGTCGTTTTCTATCATATCCCGCAGGTCACGCAGATTCCGATCCCGCATGACCTGATCGAACGGCTGATGACCGCCTATCCCGGTACCTTCTGCGCCATCAAGGACAGCTCCGGCGACTTGAGCAACATGAAAGCCATGGTCGAGCGCTTCCCGGATCTCGCGGTCCTTTCGGGGGCCGATCCCCTGATGCTGCCCTTGCTGCGCATGGGTGGGGCAGGCTGCATCACGGCGACGTCGAACCTGCGGTCGGACGCGCTGCGGGTGGTCTGGGACGGCTGGCAGGACGCGGCGAAGGCCGGGGAAGTCGAGGCGGCACAGGACCGGATCAACGACTGGCGCACGCTGACGAACAAGTTCGTGCAACTGCCGACGGTGAAGACCATGCTGGCGCGCTCGCGCGGGGACTTGGGATGGCTGAACCTGATGCCGCCGCTGGTCGAATTGACGCAGGCGGAGCAGCAGGCGGTCTGGTCCGAGATGGAACGGCTGGGAGGCTGAGATGGATATTTCGCGCGCAATCACGCTGCATCTGCCGAAGCGGATCGAGATCGGCACAGGCTCGGCGGCCAAGGTCGGGGAGTGGGTCGGGGAGGGCCAGCGCGTGCTGGTCATCGCCCAGCCCGTCACTGTGCCGATGGTCGAAAGCCTGGGGATTTCCGGTGCGGTGAAGGTCTTCGACGGCGTCGCGCCGGAGCCGAAGGATACGGACCTCGACGCCGCTCTGGAAGCGGCCCGGGAGCACAAGCCGGACGTGGTCATCGGCCTCGGTGGCGGCTCGGTGATGGACATTGCCAAGCTCGTGGCCGTGCTCTGGAACGGCACGCAAAGCCTTGAGGACGTGGCCGGGCCGAACCGGGTGGCCGGGAAGGCGTCAAGGCTGGCACAGATCGCCACCACCGCCGGAACCGGCTCCGAAGGCGGCATCCGCGCACTGGTGACGAATACGAAGACCAATGCCAAGACGGCGGTCGAAAGCCCCTACATGCTGGCGGACCTCGCGGTGCTCGATCCCGAGTTGACCATGAGCGTGCCCTCCGCTGTCACCGCCGCAACCGGCGTCGATGCGCTGGCACATTGCGTCGAGGCATTCACCAACGTGAAGGCGCATCCGCTGATCGACGGTTACGCCCGGATGGGCATGACGCTGGCGGGGCAATACCTGCGCCGCGCGGTCGAGGATGGCGCTGACGCGGAAGCACGGGCCGGGATGCTGCTGGCGTCCTTCTACGGCGGGCTGTGCCTCGGGCCGGTGAACACGGCGGCGGGCCACGCCATCGCCTATCCTCTGGGAACCCATGCCGGCATGCCGCATGGCATCTCCAACGCGCTGATCTTCCCGCATGTGCTGGCCTTCAACGCGCCGGTCGCGGAGGCGAAGACGGCAGAGATCCTGGCCGCGCTGAAGCTCCCGGTTTCTGCCGATCAGGGCAATGTTCTGGACGCCGCGCACGGCTTTTGCGCCAGCCTCGGCATCGCCATGCAGTTGCGCGACCACGGTATTGCGGAGGCGTCCTTGCGCGGCTGGGCCGAGGAGGCGCATGGTATCCGGCGGCTGATGGACAACAACCCGCGCGACATGAGCGTCGACGACGTGGAGGCGATCTACCGGGCTGCGTTCTGACAGGTCAGCTCTCGCTGGGCCTGCGCCCGTCGAACAGCCGGTCCCGCGAGCCGCGCAGATGCGCGTGCATCAGGTCACGGGCTTCGGCGGCGCGGCCATTCCGAATGGCGTCGAAGATGGCGCGGTGCTCGGCGTAGACTTCCGCGAGGCCATCGGTGGAGGTCTTCAAAGCCTGCCCGTGGAACTGCATCCCGACAGCGATGTGGTCCTTGAGCGCCTCCATGGCGGTGGCGAAATACTGGTTCTCGCTGGCCCGCGCCACACCGAGGTGAAAGGCGAAATCCGCGTCCTCGCGGTGTTTCTGCCGCGCTGTCGCATCGCGCATCTGGTTCAGCGCCGCCTCGATGGGCGCGAGGCTGCGTGGCGTGTGGCGCTCGGCGGCGGCGCGGGCAGCCTCCGACTCGAGCGTGATGCGAAACTCGTAGCAGCGCAGCAGATCCGTGATGCTCTCGACCGCGCTGAACCCGAGCGGCTCCTTGAGCCCGGTGTTGCGCACGAAACTCCCCGCGCCGCGCCGTGAATAGACGAGGTCCTGATCGCGGAGCCGTTTCAGCGCCTCGCGGATCACCGGGCGCGAGACCTGGAACTCGGCGGCGAGGTCGTGCTCCGTCGGCAGGCGCTCGCCCTCGGCATAGGCGCCGGACTTGATCGCGCGGAACATGCGGTCGAAGACCGTATCGGCGAGGCTGCGGCGACCGGCGGGGTGGGCGTCCTGATCCATCATGCCCGGGACCTCGGCGCGGCGGCGTTCGTCTGAACCAGTTGCATCAAGCAGTCCCTTTCCCCGAATCCGCCGGATTTCGTCACGATCACCCGACCGTTTGCCGTTGCCACCGGCAGGCCGGGCAGGACTTCGCCCGATAGGGTCAGCAAGGTCAATCCCATGGCGTCGAAAAGCGCCTCCGCCGTTGCGCCGCCGGTGCACAGAACCCCGCGTGCGGGCACGATCCAGGGCAGTGCGCCCTCCGCTAGGTGGCGGGCGACCTCTTGCGCGGGGCGCTCGGGGCCAGGAGTGGACTGGACCAGCGTGAGGCGCGGCGTGTCCTGCGGCGCGGGGACATCGCCGGAGGGGGCCTCGACATGCCGCAGATCGGGGCAGGCAGCCTTCAACGCCGAGACCTGGCCGAGGGTGATGGCATCGGTGGAGCCGACGATCATGACCGCAGGGGCCGGGAGTGTCGCCGCCAGAGCCTGCGGCACGAGACCTATACGACGCGCCAGCGCGGCGGCGAGTCCCCGCGAACCGACAAGCGTGGCGTGCGGATCCGCTTGCGACAGCGCGTGATCCATCTCCTCCGCCGTTTCCACGTCCGGGATCGTCGCGCGGTGCGCCTCGGGTCCGAGGCGGTCCCGGACCGCGATGGGCTTGGCCACGCCGAACCCGTGAACCGCGCCCCCCCGCACCACGCGTCCGAACTCGGGCAGGGCCGGGGCGACCAGAAGCGGGCCGGGCAGAGGTGCCAGTTCGGCGGCGAGGTTGCCCTTGAGCCGGGAATCCACCTTCTTGAACAGCGCGACCCCGGCGGGCAGGGCGGAGAGAACCGCGTGAACCCGGCCCGCCGCCTCCTGTGGCGGGATGTCCCGCGAGCGGGTGGAGACCGAGAGCACGCTTGCCCCGGCCGGGCAGTCGGTCACCGCCTCCGGCTTCGTCGCAACCGCCACGCCGCCCGGAATGCCCGCGAAGGGTGCCGCCGCGTCCAGTGCTCCGGTCAGGTCGTCGGCAATGATGACAATCAGCAGCGGCATCAGTTCATGTACGTCCCGCCGTTGGCGTTGATGGTCTCGCCCGTGATGAAGGCCGACATATCCGACACGAGGAAGAGCACGATGTCGGCGATGTTCCGGGGCGTGCCGAGACGCCCCAGAGGCATGCGGCCGAGGGTGGCCGCGCGATAATCGGCGCTCCACTGCCCGGTCATGTCGCTCTCGACCGGGCCGGGACACACCGCGTTGACACGAATGCCGTGCGGGGCCATCTCCTGCGCGAGGTGCATGGTCAGGTAGTTCACCGCCGCCTTCGACGCGCCATAGGCGGGTGCGGCGTTGCGGTGCGGCGTCTTGGCGGTGGTCGAACTGACATTGACGATGACACCGGCCCGCGCGGCGATCATCCCGGGCAGCATCGCGCGGCAGAAATGCAGGGTGCCGTTCAGGTTCACGTCCATGACCCGGGACCAGTCCGCAAGCGTCATGTCCAGCGTCGAGGACCGCGTGTTCATTCCCGCATTGTTGACGAGAATGTCGGGGTGCCGTCCCAATGCCAGAGCCGCGGCGAGGGCGGCGTCGGCGGTGGCGGGATCGGCCACGTCCCCGGGGACAACTGCCACCTCGCGGCCCATCTTGCGGATATCATCGGCGCAGTCATTTAACATATTTTCATCCCGGCCTTGCAGGATGAGGTTAGCGCCGGATGCCGCCAGAATCGTCGATATTTCCTTTCCTATCCCACGAGTTGCGCCAGTTACGATGGCCCATTTTCCCGTCAGCATCCGTGCCCTCGCGATATTTGTATTTAAGTTGTTATAATCTGTCTGTCACAAGATGCCAGACAAATCGGCTCAATCCCCGGCGATGCCGGGAAGCCGCTATCAGAGAGTGGGATCGCAAGGGAGGGAGGATGCTTTGCCGATCTGCGCGACGACAAGGAATGCAGGCTGCGCGGCGTGTTTCCTGACCGGCCCCGGCCCGCAACCTCCTGCGTCCTCTGACTGGCGACAACCTCGAAATCGCGCGGGCCGAGGCCAGGTTCTCCGGTGTTCCGGTGCGAATGCCATCTGACCAGGTGAACGCCACGGATCGCAGAGTGCCTTGGTCGCAGCTTCGTCTGTGAACTCCGTCAGCGACGCGCCGATGTCGGTGCCGCCGACGTATCCCCCTCCGCCATGAAGCTCAGCCGACCGGCTGCCCGCTGCGTTTCATGGACGCGCAAGGCGGTGGTCACCGGTATCAACCGGGTGTGGCAGAGGTCAACGTCGGCACCGGCCAATCCCTTGACAAAGGCGAAGAAAATGCTCCCCGGTATCCACGTCGATCTCCGTCACGCAGATACAGGCGCCGAAGGGCTCGGTCATGTTCGGCGGGTCATGGTTGTTGACCGACCCAAGTCTCGACGCCCCCCCGGAACAGGCTGATTGCCGGAAGCAAAGACGATTTCCTTCATCGTCATGAACCGCTCCGGCGTGCCTCTGACCACGAAGCGGTCGACCTCCGCGCTTTGCCGCCAACGCACCGGCGTCTGACACGGTTGTCTCTGCACGGATGCCTGCAGCGCCATGGCATCAGCCGCCAACCAGACGTCGAGGGCGACAAGCCGAAGATTGCAGCCGGAAAGGCAAATGCCCCAGTGCACCGTTTGTACGGCGGAGCGTTCAGGCGCTATCCCTTCGGGTTTTTCCATGTCGGCAGGGCCGAGATGTTTACGGGTAGGGCAAAATCCGCCTGTTCGTGGCCATCGACTGCCCCTCCCGGGTCGACTGTGTCGACCTGCATGAAAGGGCGGGCAAGATGGTCGCCGCCCAGATCCTGCACACTCTCATCGCGGCAATGCCTTGCACCATCCACGCGATGCTGACGGATAGCGCTATCCAGTTCTCCAATCGCAAGCGGCACAGAACGGCGTTCGAACACATCTTTGGCCGCGTCTGCCGCGAGACCGAGGGCAATAGAGAAGCTGGGCAATGCGTGCCAGCCCGGCCATGAGCACCGCGATCATCGCCGACGCTGCGTGGTCAGCGAGTCTTGGCAGAACAGCGCAGCGCGGAAACGGCCACCAGCAGCTTGCGCCGGATCACAATCAGACCGGACGCGCCGCGCAGCAGGGACAGGCCGCTGAACCCGGCGAAAAGCGCCACCGCGAAGGCGGCGGTAGCCATGGTTGGATCGCGGAAGAAGTCGAGCATCGCGGTCTTTCCTCGGTCTGCGGGGCGAGCCTTCCACGGAAGGCGGGAGGCGCAATTTCCCGCACAGGCCGATGCGTGCCTGCCTGCGCTCCATGCTGGAATCGTTGTGCTGCAGCCTGCGTCTTGCCATGCTGGCCCTGCAAGCGGGAGGGTGCAAGCATGGCGGATACGGACGTGGTGATCGTCGGGGCCGGGGCGGCGGGGCTGGCGGCGGCCAGGGTGCTGCGGGCGGCGGGGCGCAGCGTGCAGGTTCTGGAGGCAATGGACCGGATCGGCGGGCGGGCCTGGACCCGGAGCACGGATTTCGGCGTGCCGTTCGACATCGGCTGTGCCTGGCTGCATGCGGGCGACCGCAACCCGTTCATGGCGGATGCGGAGCGGCTCGGCTGGACGCTCAAACATCACGACATGGGGCTCGACCACCTCTATTTCGGCAGTCGCAAGGCCAGCGCGGAGGAGCTTGCGGAGGTGTCCGGCGCGGATGTGCAGATGCATGACGCCCTGGCGGCACGGACCCCGGATGACCGGCTTTCTTCTTTGCTGGCGCAGGGCGGCGCGATGCGGGCAAGCGCGACCTACGCCGGACCGATGGACTTCGGCAAGGACGCGGACGAGATATCGGCCGCGGATTTCGCGGCGGCGGCGGATCTCTATCCGGATTACTTCACCCGCGAGGGCTTCGGTGCGCTGATCGCGGCCTGGGGCGGCGATGTGCCTGTTGCGCTGAACACCGCGGTGACGCGGATCGACTGGTCCGGCCCGGGCGTTTCGGTGGAGACGACGCGCGGCACGGTGCGGGGCAGGGCGGCAATCGTCACCGTCTCGACCGGCGTTCTGGCCCTCGAGGACATCCGCTTCACCCCCGCCCTGCCGCCCGCGCATGTCGAAGCGGCGTTTGACCTGCCCATGGGCCTGTTGACCAAGATCCCCGTGGAAATCCAGGGCGACAGGTTCGGCCTTTCCCCCTTCGACGATCTGCTGATCGAGCGCCACGCGCAGCATGATCTCTATTTCCTGTGCTTCCCCTTCGATCTGCCGCTGATGGTCGGCTTTGTCGGCGGGGATTTCGCCTGGGAGATCGAGGCGGCAGGACAGGAAGCGGCGGTGGATTTCGTGACGGACCGGCTCGAGGACATCTTCGGCTCGGACGTGCGCAAGCGGGTCGGACGCAGCCTGATGACCAACTGGGGTGGGGAACGGCGGACGCGCGGGGCCTATGCCTCCGCTCGCCCCGGCCGCTCGGGAGCGCGGGCGACCCTGGCCGAGCCGGTGGGCGAGCGGATCTGGTTCGCGGGCGAGGCGTTGGCGGGATCGCTGATGCAGACAGCCGGTGGCGCGCGCCTGTCCGGCGAGGCCGTGGCGCGCGACGTTCTTGCGATGCTGTGACCTGCAGCGTTTCTGGTTTGACCTGAACCATCGAGCGGCACGCATCTCCCGGAAATACAAAGTATGGTAGGGTATGCGTGCCTCAGGTTTGACCGGAAACGTTTCAGGCCGGCGCTTTCGCCACCGTCAGTTGCGGCTCTCCGTCGGAGGTGCGGCGCTGGCTGCGCCCGTCCGCATTCACCGTGCCCCGGATGCGGCGGCGCAGGTTCGAGAAACTCTCGAAACGGACGGTATCAACCGGTTGATCGAGGGCGATCTCCACCTGCCTGTGACCCGCCGGTCCGGAGAGACCCACGATCTTGCCGCTATAGGCCTGCCCGAGGTAACGCCCGGTGACCCGATCCCCGAGGGCAAGACCGGGTGTATCCGTCTGCCGGTCGAGCCGCGCCGACAACGTGTTCCAGTCCCGCGCACCGTGTTGCCGGGCCACGAGTTCGAGGGCCTGCGCATGGCTGACAGGCGTGCCCGCGGCCTGCAAGGCCTGCCGCAGCGCCTTGGCCTGCGCTTTCGCGGCGTCGATGGTGAGGGTCGTCATGTTGCTTCCTCTGTACGTGTCGCGACTACGGGCGCAATGTCAGCGATCCGGCGCAGCATCGCGAGGGCGATCACCAGCATGATGCCATCCGCCACGGGAAAGGCGAACCAGAGGCCGTCCTTTCCTCCGGTCAGGGTCATCAGCACGAGCAGGACCGGGGTCAGCAGCCAGGGCTTGACCAGCGTCAGGAGTGCGGTGCGAAGGGGGTGGCCCATCGCCTGGAAATAGAGCGCCAGAACGAGGATCGGCCCGGAGAGCCAGTACAGCGCCGTCATCGGGCGCAGGATTGCGGCGACGGCGGTGACGATGGCCGGATCGTCCGAGAACAGCGCACCGAAGGCCGCGCCGGCGAATTGTCCCGCCAACGCCACCAGGATGCACCATCCGAAGGCCGTTCCGATGGCCAGACGCAGCGCGGCCTGCGCCCGGTCCATCCGGTCTGCCCCGGCGTTGATGCCGGTGATGCTCTGGGTCGTCAGGGCAATCGCCATCTGCGGCAGGAAAGCCAGTCCGAGGATACGCGTCACCACACCATAGGCGGCGACAAGGCTGGCCTGCTCCGTTGCGGTGCCGAGGAGCAGCAGAACGGTGCTCGCCACCAGCGCCATGCCGACAAAACTCAGGCACAGCGGCAGGCCGAGGGCGAGCATCTGCGGCCAGCCTTTCAGCCAGCTTGCCTGCCGGAGTGCGCTCAGGGGCAGCAGGTCGCCGTCCCGGGCGCGGACGCCAATCAGCAGCGCGAGGCCGAGTGTTTGCGCCGCGACCGTGCCGAGCGCGGAGCCTGCCACACCGAGGCCGAGCGGCACGATGGCGATGTAATTTGCGCCGATGTTGAGCAGGTTCACGAGGACGGACAGTCCGGCGACAAGACCGGCGCGGCCCTCGCTGCGCAGGGCGTCGGCGTGCAGACCGAGGGCGAACTGCGCCGGCGTGCCGAGGATCAGGACCAGCAGGTATTCCTCCGCCAGCCCGGTCACCGCGTCATTTCCGGCGGACAGGACTGCCAGCACGGCGGGACCGGCGAACAGGGCAGCGACGATCAGCGCAAGGCTGATGGCCAGCGCCAGCCCATGTGCCCCGGCGAAGCTGGCGCCCGCCGCCTGCCGCTGCCCGGCGCCGAGCCTTCGTGCAAGCAGGCTGGCCATGCCGCCACCGACCAGCACGCTGAGCGCGGTCAGAAGCATGACGACGGGAAAGGCGAGACTGACCGCCGCCAGCGCCTCAGCCCCGACGAGCCGACCGACGAAGATGCCGTCGATGGCGGTCATCAGGCCGCCCATGGACAGGACGACGGCCATGGGCAGGACGGTGGAGACGAACAGCGGCCCGATGGGGCGGGTCAGAAAACGAGGGGTGCGGGGTGAGTCCGGGACAGGTCCGACAGACATCGTTCAATCCTCCAAAGAGGCATTTCGGATCGGGAGGGTGCCTGCATTGCCCACCTGCGAAATGCTTCGAGGGTGAGATGTCGTCTGTCATCCGGGCTTCACCGTGACCGAGGTCCGCAGGCGGCAGGTGCCCGGCACCTTGCGCGCTTGCTACGCCGAAAGCGGTTGGAAGGCAACAGCAGAGAAACGGGGCGGGGTGACGCGCCGGGCGGATGCCTTGGGCAACAACGAAAAGACGCGAGCCACTGGCTCCGGAAAATTGATGTGAATACTAATCTTTTCGATTGACGGACCGGGCCAGTCCCGGTTATTGGTACGTATACATATCAAATTGCGACTGAACCGGAACGCTTTGGGAGGAGCTTCGGGGCGCGTGTCGGAACAGCCGGTTGGCGGTCGATACGGGTCCGGGGTGCTCTTGTTTCGCCGAAAACAGCGGCCCCTTTCGCACGGCAAGGTCCGACATCATGCGCCGCCCCTGGCCCGCGCCCTGAACAGGAGACCGTCATGTCCGACCTTCCCGTAATCATCGCCGGTGGCGGTATCGGCGGCCTTGCGGCCGCCTGCGGCCTCGCCCGCAAGGGTTTGAGATCCATCGTCGTCGAGCAGGCGCCGCAGCTGGGCGAGATCGGCGCGGGCATCCAGATCGGGCCGAACGCTTTCCACTGCTTCGACTATCTCGGTGTGGGTGACGAGGCGCGCGCGGTCGCGGTCTACATCGACGCGCTGCGCCTCATGGATGCGCAGACCGCGGAGGACATCACCCATATCCCGCTGGACCAGCCGTTCCGGGACTTCTATGGCAACCCCTATGCGGTGGTGCACCGGGCGGACCTGCATGGCGTGCTGCTCAAATACGCCGAGGCGAGCCCGCTCATCGACATCCGCACCAACCACGTGGTGACGGGCTATGAGCAGGACGGCACCAGCGCGACGCTGCTGCTCAAGGACCGCGAGCCGATCAAGGGGCGGTTCCTGATCGGGGCGGAAGGGCTGCGTTCGCCGATCCGGGCGCAGTTGGTGGGCGACGGCGAGCCGCGCATCTCCGGCCACACCACCTATCGCTCGGTGATCCCGACCGAACAGATGCCCGAGGACCTGCGCTGGAACGCGGCGACGCTCTGGGCCGGGCCGAAGTGCCATATCGTGCACTATCCGCTGAAAGGCGGGAAGGTGTACAACCTTGTGGTGACTTACCACCGCGATGTGCAGGAGGCGATTGCGGGACGGCCCGTCAGCAAGGAAGAGGTCGCGCAGGGCTTCGAACACATCCACCCCAAGGCGCGGCAGATCATCGAGCACGGCGACAACTGGAAGCTCTGGGTGCTCTGCGACCGCGATCCGATCTCGAACTGGGTCGACGGGCGCGTGGCGCTGCTCGGGGATGCGGCGCATCCGATGCTGCAATACTTCGCGCAAGGGGCCTGCATGGCGATGGAGGACGCGGTGGCGCTGGCCCATTGCGCGGACTCTTCCGATGACGACGAAACCCTGCTCCAGCGTTACCAGGACATGCGCCGGGTGCGGACCGCGCGGGTGCAGATGAACTCGCGCCTGATCGGCGAGTACATCTATCACCCGGACGACGCGAAGGCGGCGGTGCGCAACAGCGTGATGAAGGGCATGAGCCCGCAGGATTGGTACACCCAGCTGAACTGGCTCTACGGATCGAACGGGATCGAAGGCTGACCCGTCGATTTGGGGTATTTGAACCAAGAAGAAACAGCAGGTCGCGCGCCTGCCGGACGTAAGGACGACTGAAATGGCCCTTGTCTTTGACGCACAGCCGATGCCGACCGTGGCGGTGGCGGACAGTGAAGACCGCATTCCGGTGCGGCGGATTTTCTGCATCGGGCGCAACTATGCCGCCCATGCGCGGGAAATGGGCAAGGACCCGGACCGCGATCCGCCGTTCTTCTTCCTGAAGCCCGCTGATGCGGTGGTGATGGATGGCGCAACGATCCCCTATCCGCCGCAGACGGAAAATTTCCACTACGAGGCGGAACTGGTGGCGGTGATCGGCACGGGTGGCGTGAACATCCCTGAGGAACAAGCGCTTGATCATGTCTGGGGTTATGCGGTCGGCAATGACCTGACGCGGCGTGACCTGCAATTGAAGGCGCGCGAGCAGGGGCGGCCCTGGGACCTTGGCAAAGGCTTCGACCGCTCCGCGCCGATTGCGCCCGTGCATCCGGTCTCGAAGGTGGGACACCCGTCGACAGGCGCGATCACGTTGACGGTGAACGGGGAGGTGAAGCAGGATGCGGACCTGAGCGAGCTGATCTGGTCCGTGCCCGAGATGATCTCCATCCTGTCGCACTCGATGGAGTTGAAGGCGGGCGACCTCATCATGACCGGCACGCCGGCGGGCGTCGGGCCGTTGCAGCCGGGCGATGTCTGCGTCGTCAGCATCGAAGGGCTGGGCACCTGCACCACAACCATCGGGCCGAAAGCCTGAACCGCAATCCGGGGAGGATGACATGGACAACGCGATGCAACCCGAGGACACGCCGGAGCTGCGGGCGCTCTACAAGGGGTTCGAGGACAATCACCTGAACCCGCTCTGGACGCAGACCGGCGACCTGATGCCGGTGCATCCGAAGCCGAAGGCCGTTCCCTATGTCTGGAAATGGGCGGACCTGCTGCCGCTCGCGGAGCGCTCAGGCGATCTGGTGCCGGTGGGGCGCGGCGGGGAGCGGCGGGCGATCGGTCTGGCCAACCCCGGCCTTGGCGGGCGGGCGTACATCACGCCGACGCTGTGGTGCGCGATCCAGTACCTTTGCCCCGGCGAGAACGCCCCGGAGCACCGCCATTCGCAGAACGCCTTCCGTTTCGTTGTCGAGGGAGAGGGGGTCTGGACCGTGGTGAACGGCGATCCGGTGCGCATGTCGCGGGGCGATCTTCTGCTGACGCCGGGCTGGAACTTCCACGGCCACCACAATGTGGCGACGGAGCCGATGGCCTGGATCGACGGTCTGGACATTCCCTTCTCGCAGCAGATGGACGTTGGCTTCTTCGAGTTCGGGGCGGAGCGGGTGACCGACAACGCCACGCCGAATTATTCCCAGGGTGAGCGGCTCTGGTGTCATCCCGGTTTGCGGCCTCTGAGCCAGTTGCAGGACACCGTGTCCTCGCCCATCGGCGCCTATCGCTGGGAGCATACGGACAACGCGCTGACGCAGCAGCTTCTGCTTGAGGACGAGGGAAACCCCGCGACGGTGGCGCTCGGCCACGCCGCCATCCGTTACACCAACCCGACCACTGGCGGCGACGTCATGCCGACGATCCGCTGCGAGTTCCACCGTCTGCGGGCCGGGACCGAGACGGCGGCGCGGCAGGAAGTCGGCTCCTCGGTGTTCCAGGTCTTCGAAGGCACGGGCGCGGTGGTGCTCGGCGGCGAGACGCGCAAGCTGGACAAGGGCGACATCTTCGTGGTGCCCAGCTGGGTGTCGTGGTCGCTGCAGGCCGAAACGCAGTTCGACCTGTTCCGGTTCTCCGACGCGCCGATCATGGAGCGGCTGAACTTCATGCGCACGCAGGTTGCGGGATGAGCGAGGACGCCGCCCGTGCGGCGCTCCGGGCGCGGCAGGGCGCGGGGGCGCGGTACGACGCGGACACCGCCCCGCATGACGACCTGCTGCTCGCCAGGCGCGGTACGGCGTATTTCGCGCGGCGTCTGACCATGCTGAGCGACGCGGCGCTTGACGAGGCGTCGCTCTTGCCGGGGATCGGCCGCCGCCACCTGATTGCCCAGATCAGCTATCAGGCGCGGGAACTGGCTTTGGCGCTGAAGGCCCTGCGCGCACCACTGGTGCCGGAAGAGGCCGAGTGGCGGCCGGACGTCGCGCTGGCCGCCACGCTTCCCGCGCGGGCGCTGAGGCACCTGTTCGACCATGCGGTGAAGCATCTCGATGTCGAATGGCGCGACTTGCCCGGGGCGGCCTGGGATCGGGACGTGCGGCTGCTGAGCGGCGAAAGCCTCTCTGCCCGGGAGACGGCCCGGCGCCGTGCGCAGACCGTCTGGCAGGCGGCCATCGACCTTGGAAACGGCGGGCGGGTCGCGGATATGCCCGACGCCCTGCGCGGCTGATCCGGGGGCACCCGGTGCGCGTGCGTTCCCGGAGTGCCCGAAAAAGAGGCGAAGTGGCGCAGCTTGCCTCGATCCGGATCGTTTCCGATTGCCTTGATGCTGCAAGTGCAGCATCCCTTGGGCTGTGAGCGACAGTCTTTCCATAATCGTGGTCGAAGCGGACCCGGACCGTGCGACCCAGATCGTCGACAGCCTCAAGGCCGCCGGCGATTTCGAGATCCGCATCATTGCCGAACCCACGGCGTTGGCCCGTCGCATCCGCGAGGTTCAGCCGGATGTTGTCCTGATCGACATAGAGAACCCCTCGCGGGACATGCTCGAAGGGCTGGCGCTGGCCTCCGGGCCGATGGAACGGCCCGTGGCGATGTTCGTGGACCGCTCGGACGTGGGCCTCTCGACCGCCGCCATCGAGGCCGGTGTGTCGGCCTATGTCGTGGACGGGTTGCGCCCGGATCGAGTCAAGCCGATCCTCGATGCTGCCATCGCCCGCTTTCGGATGTTCCAGCGCATGCGCAAGGAACTCGACGAGACCAAGCGGGCGCTGGAGGAGCGCAAGGTCATCGACCGTGCCAAGGGCATGATCATGAAGGCGCGGGGTGTCGGTGAGGACGAGGCCTATGCCATCCTGCGCAAGGCGGCGATGGACCAGGGCAAACGCGTCGCCGAGGTGGCGCAGGCGCTGGTGACGGCGGCGGGGTTGCTGGGATGAAGGAAACCCTGCTTTCTGTCGGCTTCATGCCCCTGACGGATGCCGCGCCGCTGATCGTGGCGCAGGAGATGGGCTTTGCTGAGGAAGAGGGCATCGCGCTCGACCTGCGCCGGGCTCCGAGCTGGTCAAGCCTGCGCGACATGTTGAGTTTCGGGCAGGTCGACGCGGCCCACATGCTTTCGCCTGTTCCCATCGCGACAGCGCTCGGTTTTGGCGGCGCAGGGGCACCGTTGTCGGCGGTGTCGGTGCTGTCGGTCAACGGCAACGTCATTGGCGTCAGCCGGGCGCTGGAGGAGAAACTCCGTGCGGCCGGGCATGACTTCGACTTCGCCGACGCCGAAAAGGCAGGGCGCGCGCTGATCGGCGTGGCGCAGGGCAAGCTGCGGATCGGCGTGCCGTTCCCCTTCTCCATGCACGCGGAATTGGTGTTCTACTGGCTTGCCGCGCTGGGCTACGCGGTGCCGGATGGCGTCGCGGTGCGCACCGTGCCGCCGCCCCTGATGGCCGAGGCCATTGCGGAAGGCGAGATCGACGCCTTTTGCGTCGGTGAACCCTGGGGGACGAAGACGGTAGAGAACAACGTCGGGGCGCTGCTGCTGCCCGGCAATGCAATCTGGAACTTCGCGCCGGAGAAGGTGCTTGCGGTGCGGGCCGACTGGGCGCAGACCGAGACCTCGCTCACGGACCGGCTGATCCGCGCGGTCTGGCGGGCCGGGCGCTGGCTCGCCGACCCGGCATCGCGGATGCTTGCCACGGAGATGCTGGCCCGCAAACACTACCTCGACCTGGCACCGGACCTGCTGGAACGATCGCTCTCCGGCCGGCTGGTGATTTCGGCGCGGGGCGAAGATCGGGAGGTGCCGGGCTTCGTCGACTTCCACGCCGGGGCGGCGGGCTTTCCGTGGCGCAGCCAGGCGGAGTGGATCGGGCGGCAGCTGGCGACGCGGATCGGCAAGGACCCGGACGCGGCGGCCCGGCTGGCGCGCGGTGTGTACCGCAGCGATGTCTATCGCCGGGCGCTCGAGGAGACCGCCGCCGACCTGCCCGGTGCGTCGTCGAAGGTCGAAGGCTCCCTGTCCGCGCCGACGCCGGTTTCCTCGTCGGGCGGCGGTCTGATTCTCCAGAAGGACTCGTTCTTCGACGGGCGCATTTTTGAGCCGCAGGGCGATTGACGCCTCATTAATATGCAGTCGCAGCAGGGATCATGCTGCATTGCCGCAAAAAATCTGCATCTGGGAAGAATTATTTTGCCGCCGCCCGCCCGGGCAGGGCATAACGATTGCATCGGACGCAACGACGCGACCCGATCCGAATTCTCCCTAAGACAGGGATCCCAGAGCAAAGCCGCTCGACCCGCCGTCCTTCTCCTCCCGGACGGTGCGTGTCGGCGGCTTTTTTGTTTTTCCACTCCGGCTCACCCGGACCAATCGACCCACGAAAGGGACTTCCCTCATGAAGCGACTTCTCCTGAGCCTTGCCGCGACTACGGCGCTTGTCAGCCCGGCGCTGGCCGAGATGCTGGAGCTTGAAAAAGACGAGTTGAAATTCGGCTTCATCAAGCTGACCGACATGGCGCCGCTGGCCGTGGCCTACGAGCAGGGATACTTCCTCGACGAAGGTCTCTTCGTGACGCTGGAGGCGCAGGCGAACTGGAAGGTCCTCCTTGACGGCGTCATCGGCGGCCAGCTCGACGGGGCCCACATGCTCGCAGGCCAGCCGCTCGCGGCGACCATCGGCTTCGGCACCGAAGCGCATATCATCACCCCCTTCTCGATGGACCTGAACGGCAACGGCATCACCGTGTCGAACGAGGTCTGGGAGGCGATGCTGCCGAACATCCCGAAGATGGACGATGGCCGCCCGCAGCACCCGATCAGCGCAGAAGCGCTGGCGCCGGTGGTGGCGCAGTACAAGGCCGAGGGCAAGCCGTTCAACATGGGCATGGTCTTCCCGGTCTCGACCCACAACTACGAGTTGCGCTACTGGCTGGCCGCCGGTGGCCTGCACCCGGGCTACTACTCGCCGGACAACGTGACGGGCCAGATCGGCGCGGATGTCTTCCTCTCCGTGACCCCGCCGCCGCAGATGCCGGCGACGCTGGAAGCCGGGACCATCTATGGCTACTGCGTGGGTGAGCCGTGGAACCAGCAGGCGGTGTTCAAGGGCATCGGCGTGCCGGTCATCACCGACTACGAGCTTTGGAAGAACAACCCCGAGAAGGTCTTCGGCATCACGGCGGAATTCGCCGAGCAGTATCCGAACACCACCAAGGCGGTTGTGAAGGCGCTGATCCGCGCCGCCATCTGGCTCGACGAGAACGACAACGCCAACCGCATGGAAGCGGTGAACATTCTCTCCAAGCCCGAGTATGTCGGCGCCGACGCGGAAGTCATCGCCAACTCCATGACCGGAACCTTCGAATACGAGAAGGGCGACACGCGCGAGGTTCCCGACTTCAACGTCTTCTTCCGCTACAACGCGACCTATCCCTATTACTCCGACGCGGTCTGGTACCTGACCCAGATGCGCCGCTGGGGGCAGATCGCCGAGGCCAAAGATGATGCATGGTACGACGAAACTGCCAAAAAAGTGTACCGTCCGGACATTTACCTCGAAGCGGCCCGCCTTCTGGTGGACGAGGGCCTTGCCAATGAGGCGGACTTCCCCTGGGATAGCGATGGTTACAAGGAAGCAACCCCGGCGAGCGATATCATCGACGGGATCCCCTACGACGGCAAGGCCCCCAACGCCTACCTCGAAAGCCTGCCGATCGGCCTGAAAGGCGCGCAGATCGTCGAAGGTACGGAGGTTAAGGGGTGAGGACCGGTTCGTCCGCAGGACGATGGACCTTCCAGTGGAAGGTCCAAGGTCCGAACGGGCGGAGCCCCGGCCAGCACCGCACCGCCTGAAAGGCGGTGGACCTTCCGGTGGAAGGTCCGGGTGCCGAACGGGCGGAGCCCCGGGGTCTGAGGACCCCGCCTACCACAGGGGCGCCTCAGCCCCACCCAAACCCTCCCCTCCCGGGGAGGGCTTTCCCCGCGGGCCTCGAACGCCGCACCCCGCAAGACCGTAAAGCCAAGGCCTGTCCGACCGTGCTCCCTCCCCCGTGGGGAGGGCCGGGGTGGGGCCGCGTTGCACGAAGGACCCGAGCCAGATGACCACCGTCGATCCGAACTTCACCGCCGATGCCGACCGGGAAGCCCGGCGCGCCCGGCTCTTCACCCGCATCAACGCCGCCGACAAATGGTTCGGCGTGCTGGGCCTCGCCTGGGTCACGCCGATCCTGAGGGCCGCCGCCGGGGACAACCCTCGCGCGCAGATGAAGGAAATCTGGCGGCTGCTGATCGTGCCGGTCCTCGCGATCCTGGCCTTCCTGATGCTCTGGGGCACCATGGCGCCCAGGGTGCAGACCTCGCTAGGCGCGGTGCCCGGCCCGGCGCAGGTCTGGGAAGAGACGGTGAACCTGCACAACGACGCTCTGGCGAAGGCCACCAAGCAGGCGAAGTTCGAGCAGATGGTCGAGGCCCGCAACCAGAAGCTCATCGACGCGGGCCGCGCCGATGAGGTGAAGGTCGTCGCCTACACCGGCGCGCCGTCCTACTACCAGCAGATCTGGACTTCGATCAAAACCGTCTTCTTCGGCTTCCTGATCGCCACCGCCGTCGCCGTGCCGCTCGGCATCGCCGCCGGTCTCTCGCCCGCGGCCAACGCCGCCATCAACCCGCTGGTGCAGATATTCAAGCCGGTCTCGCCGCTGGCCTGGCTGCCGATCGTGACGATGATCGTCTCGGCGGTCTACGCCACCAACGACGGCTTCTTCTCCAAGTCCTTCCTGATCTCGGCCATCACCGTCACGCTCTGCTCGCTCTGGCCGACGCTCATCAACACCGCCCTTGGCGTCGCTTCCATCGACAAGGATCTGGTGAACGTCTCCAAGGTGCTCAAGATGAACACCTGGACGAAGATCACCAAACTTGTCCTGCCCTCCGCCCTGCCGCTGATCTTCACCGGCCTGCGTCTGTCGCTCGGTGTGGGCTGGATGGTGCTGATCGCCGCCGAGATGCTCGCCCAGAACCCCGGCCTCGGCAAGTTCGTCTGGGACGAGTTCCAGAACGGCTCCTCCTCGTCGCTGGCCAAGATCATGGTCGCGGTCTTCACCATCGGCATCATCGGCTTCCTTCTGGACCGCGTGATGTACGCCCTCCAGTCGCTCTTCACCTTCACGAACCAGCGCTGATTGCCCGGATAGGAGAAGTCCCATGAGCTTCC
Organism: Tropicibacter sp. S64; assembly: GCF_049803835.1. Taxonomy (NCBI): domain Bacteria; kingdom Pseudomonadati; phylum Pseudomonadota; class Alphaproteobacteria; order Rhodobacterales; family Roseobacteraceae; genus Tropicibacter; species Tropicibacter sp. S64. Next base: position 46,194 of record NZ_JBNAGK010000003.1, read on the forward strand.
TCAAGTTCGATAACGTGTCCAAGTCCTTCGGCACCGGCACCCATGCCACGGAAGTCCTGAAGGGGATCAACCTCGATGTGCAGGAGGGCGAGTTCCTCGTGCTCCTGGGCTTCTCCGGCACCGGCAAGACGACGCTGATCAATCTGATGGCCGGTCTCGAGAAGCCGACTTCCGGCTCGGTGACGTTCAAGGGCAAGCCGATCGAAGGCCCCGGCCCGGAGCGCGGTGTGATCTTCCAGAACTACTCGCTGATGCCCTGGCTGACGGTCGAAGGAAACGTGAAGCTCGCCCTCGACAGCGTCTTCCCCTCCATGCCGAAGGCCGAGAAGGCCGAGACCGTGGCGAAATACGTCAAGATGGTGGGCCTCAGCCACGCCGCCAGCCGCCGTCCGGCGGAGCTCTCGGGCGGCATGCGCCAGCGGGTGAACGTCGCCCGGGCGCTTGCCATGTCGCCCGAATGCCTGCTGCTGGACGAGCCGCTCTCCGCGCTCGACGCGCTCACCCGCGCCAATCTTGCCGACGAGATCGAGCACATCTGGGAGCAGGACAAGAAGACCTGCGTCCTCATCACCAACGATGTGGACGAGGCCATCATCCTCGCGGACCGCATCATCGCGCTGAACCCGGACGGCACGCTCGGGCAGGAGTTCACCGTGACGATCCCGCGTCCGCGCGACCGCATGGAGATGAACTCCGACGAGACCTTCAAGAAGCTGCGGATGCAGGTGACGAATTACCTGATGGACGTCGGCATCGAGGGCCGCGTCGAGGGCTCCCGCATCCTGCCGTCGATCACGCCGATCCACTCGGTCCCGGCGGCGATCAAGGAAGCATCGGGCTCGACCCGGACCGACCGCTTCCTCGAATTCTCCCAGCTTCACAAGATCTACCCGACCCCGAAAGGCCCGCTCACCGTCGTCGAGGACTTCAACCTCAAGATGGACAAGGGCGAGTTCATCTCCCTCATCGGTCACTCCGGCTGTGGCAAGTCCACGGTTCTGACCATGGCGGCGGGGCTGAACGAGGTCTCCAAGGGCGTCATCAACCTCGACGGGCGCGGCGTCCTGGGCGCGGACCCGGAGCGGGCCGTGGTCTTCCAGTCGCCGAACCTCTTCCCGTGGCTGACGGCGCGGGAGAATTGCGCCATCGGCGTCGACAAGGTCTATCCCAAGGCGTCTCAGGCCGAGCGGCAGGACGTGGTGGAATACTACCTCGAGCGCGTCGGTCTCGGGGATGCCATGGACCGTTCGACGGCGGACATGTCCAACGGCATGAAGCAGCGCGTCGGCATCGCCCGCGCCTTCGCCCTCTCGCCCAAGCTGCTGCTGCTCGACGAGCCCTTCGGCATGCTCGACAGCCTGACGCGCTGGGAGCTTCAGGAAGTGCTCATGGAAGTCTGGTCCCGGACCAAGGTCACGGCGATCTGCGTGACGCATGACGTGGACGAGGCGATCCTGCTCGCGGACCGCGTCGTGATGATGACCAACGGCCCGCAGGCCACCATCGGCCGCATCGTCGACGTCGACCTGCCGCGCCCGCGCACCCGCAAGGCGCTGCTCGAGCACCCCGACTACTACCGCTACCGCCAGCAGGTTCTCGATTTCCTCGAGGAATACGAGCACGGCAGCACGTCCAAGCACGCCTCCGGCGCGACGCCCAAATCCAAGCCCGCCCCGAAGGCCATCGCGGCCGAATAGCTGCGCCGGTCCTGAGATCCGAAGGCGAAACAGACGCCAAGACAGGAGAAGTGCAAGATGGACGGACAACCGAAAACCGAAGTGGACACCTTCATCCAGGTCTCCGAAGTCTGGGTGCCGAAGGGCGATGTGCTGACCCTCGCGGGCGGTGACTACAACGGGCTTTCCGCCTTCGAGGAAGCCTCGCGGCAGACCTTCTTCACCAAGGGCATGGGCCTTCCGGGCAAGGCCTGGCACGAGGCGCGGCCGGTGGTGCTCAAGAGCTTCGACGGCTCCTACTTCAAGCGCATCGAGGCGGCGAAGGAGGCGGGGCTGACCTCCGCCGTCGCCATCCCGGTGTTCAACGGGGACGCGCTGCTCGCGGTGCTGGTCGTGCTCTGCGGCGATGATGCGCAGCGCGTCGGCGCCATCGAGGTCTGGAGCGAGGACACCGGCGGCAACCTGATGCTGGCCGAAGGCTACTACGGCGCGGCGGAGGAGTTCGAATTCGTCTCCCAGCACACGCATTTCCCGAAAGGGCAGGGGCTTCCTGGCGGCGTCTGGGCGGCGAATGCGCCGATCCTGATGCGCGACCTCGGGTCGGGCTACAAGTTCATCCGCGCCTCCGCGGCGGGCAAGGCGGGGCTGACCACGGGCCTCGGCTTGCCGGTCATGACGCCGGGCGAGAAGCCTTACATCCTGACGCTGCTCTCCGCCCTCGGCACGCCCATCGCGCGGCGCTTCGAGATCTGGGACGCCCGCCCCGAGACCGTCGGCAAGGACGGCGGCGCGATGCTGACGGACGGCATCTGTGCCCGCGAAGGCGCGCTCTGGCGCGATGACGGCAACGGCACCCGCGAGGAATCGCCGAGGGCGAAGCCGTGGAAGGGCATTCTGGGCCAGGTGCTCGGCAGCGGCCTGCCCGTGGTGATGCGCGGCAACGCCAGCCTGCCCGCAGGCTACACCAGCTTCGTCGGCCTGCCGATCTACGAGGATGGCGCGCTGGCGCACATCGTCGCCTGGTACAACTAGAATACTTGAGAGGACACAAACCATGAGCAAGAAGAAACTGGTGGTTGTCGGCGCAGGGATGGCCTCGGGCCGCGCGCTCGAACACCTCTTCGAAGCCGAGCCGGGACAGTGGGAGGTCACCCTCTTCAACGCCGAGCCGCGCGGCAACTACAACCGCATCATGCTCTCCCCGGTGCTGTCGGGCGAGAAGTCCTATGCCGAGATCGTCATCCATGACGACGCCTGGTACGAGGCGCACGGCGTGACCTGCCGCTTTGGCGAGAAGGTCATCGGCATCGACCGCGCGGCGAAACTCGTGAAGGGCGAGAAGGGCGACGTGGCCTACGACAAGCTGCTCATCGCCACCGGCTCCATGCCCTTCATCATCCCGATGCCCGGCCATGACCTCGACGGCGTCATCGCCTACCGCGACCTCGAAGACACGAACCGCATGATCGACGTGGCGGCCAGGCCCGGCGCGAAGGCTGTCGTGATCGGCGGCGGTCTCCTCGGTCTCGAAGCGGCGGCGGGCCTGCGCCTGCGCGGCATGGACGTGACAGTGGTGCACCTGATGGGCCACCTGATGGAGCGCCAGCTTGATGAAGCGGCGGGGTATCTCCTGCGCAAGGAACTGGTCAGCCGGGGCATCAACGTGCTGGTTTCCACCAATTCCAAGCAGATCCTCGGAGAGGATGGCAAGGTCCGCGCGCTGGAGCTGGAGAACGGCACCGAACTGCCCTGTGACCTCCTCGTCATGGCCGTCGGCATCCGTCCGAACACGGCCCTTGCGAAGGACGCCGGTCTCGCGGTCGGGCGCGGCATCCAGGTCGATGACGCCATGGTGACGTCCGACGCGGACGTGCTCTCCGTCGGCGAATGCATCGAGCACAACGGCGCGGTCTTCGGCCTCGTGGCGCCGCTCTACGATCAGGCCAAGGTCGTGGCGAAGACGCTGACCGGCGAGGAGGCCGCCTTCACGCCGAAGGAGCTTTCGACCAAGCTCAAGGTCACCGGCTGCGACCTCTTCTCCGCAGGCGACTTTGCCGAAGGCGAAGGCCGCGAGGACATCGTCTTCCGCGATCCGGCACGCGGTTTGTACAAGCGCCTCGTGATCGAGAACGACAGGCTGATCGGCGCGGTGCTCTACGGCGATACCGCCGATGGCAACTGGTTCTTCGGCCTTATCAAGGACGGCTCCGACATCTCGGAGATGCGCGAGACGCTGATCTTCGGCCCGTCCTACCAGGGAGGTGCCGCAGCGGACCCTCTCTCAGCCGTTGCAGCCTTGCCGGATGATTCGGAAATCTGCGGCTGCAACGGCGTTTGCAAGGGAACCATCGTTCAGGCGATCAACGGCGGCGCGACTGACATCCCGTCCCTGAGGGCGAAGACCAAGGCCTCCGCCTCCTGCGGCACCTGCACCGGCCTCGTCGAGCAGCTTCTCGAAGTGACCTTGGGCGACGCCTACGCCGCCCCCGCAGCGCAGCCGATCTGTGCCTGCTGCGATCTCACTCACGAGGACGTGCGCCTGCTCATCAAGACCAAGGAACTCAAGAGCCAACCCGCCGTCTGGCAGGAACTCGGCTGGAAGACCGTGAACGGCTGTCACGTCTGCCGCCCGGCGGTGAACTACTACCTGCTCGCCGACTGGCCGATCGAGTATCAGGACGACCCGCAGTCACGTTTCGTCAATGAGCGCAAGCACGCCAACATCCAGAAGGACGGTACCTTCTCCGTGGTCCCGCGCATGTGGGGCGGCATGACGACGCCTGCGGAGCTTCGCGCCATCGCGGATGCCGCCGAGAAGTACAAGGTTCCGACGGTGCACGTGACGGGTGGTCAAAGGATCGACCTTCTGGGGGTCAAGGGCGAGGACCTGCCGCATATCTGGGCGGACCTCAACGCCGCGGGCCTCGTCTCCGGCCATGCCTATTCCAAGGGTCTCAGAACGGTGAAGACCTGCGTCGGCAAGGAGCATTGCCGCTTCGGCACGCAGGATTCGTCCGGTCTGGGCATCAAGCTCGAGAAGAAGCTCTGGGGCAGCTGGACGCCGCACAAGGTCAAGCTCGCCGTCTCCGGCTGCCCGCGCAACTGCGCCGAAGCCACCTGCAAGGACATCGGCGTGATCTGCGTCGATAGCGGCTACCAGATCGGCGTTGCCGGGGCTGCGGGTATGGACGTCAAGGAAACCGAGCGTCTGGCGGATGTGGCGACGGAGGAGGAAGCCATCGAACTCGTGACCGCCTTCATGCAGCTCTACCGCGAGAACGCGAAGTACCTCGACCGCCCGTACAAATGGGTCGCCAAGGTCGGCCTCGACTGGGTCAAAAGCCAGGTCGTGGACAACATCGCGGAGCGCAAGCGGCTCAACGAGGCCTTCGAACTGAGCCAGACCGTCTATCGCAAGGACCCCTGGGCCGAAGGCGCGGCCAAGCCCGAGAGCTTCGCCCCGGTGGCCGACCTGACGCTTCAGGCGGCGGAATGAGAAACGGCGGTGCCGGGCCAGACCCGGCACCTGAACGCAGACCAAAGGAGTGAGCAACATGGCCTGGATCGACGTCGCAGACATCAACGACATCCCGCTGCCCGGCGCCCGCGTGGTGAAGACGCCGCTCGGCTGCATCGGGCTTTTCCGCACCGGCGAGGCGCAGCTCTATGCCGCCTCCAACACCTGCCCGCACAAGGGCGGCCCGCTCAGCGAGGGCATCGTGCATGGCACCAGCGTCACCTGCCCGCTGCACAACATGGTCTTCGACCTCAACACGGGTCAGTCGAAGGGCACCGATGAAGGCGCGATCCAGACCTTCCCGGTCCGGCTCGACGGCACCCGCGTGCTGCTCGACAGCGAGAGCATCAACGCCCGGAGTGCCGCGTAATGCTTGAGACACGCTCGACCTGTCCCTACTGCGGTGTTGGCTGCGGCGTCCTGCTGAAAGCGGACGGGCAGGGCGGACTGGAGGTCCGGGGCGACCCGGACCACCCTGCCAACTTCGGCCGCCTCTGCTCCAAGGGCTCGGCCCTTGGCGAGACCGTCGGCCTCGGCGAGCGCCTGCTGCGCCCCCGCGTCGGCGGCAAGGACTGCGATTGGGACACCGCGCTCGACATCGTCGCGGGCAAGTTCGGGCAGGCCATTCAGGAGCACGGCCCGGACAGCGCCGCCTTCTACGTCTCGGGACAGCTTCTCAACGAAGACTACTACATCGCCAACAAGCTCATGAAAGGCTTCATGGGCTCGGCGAATATCGACACCAATTCAAGGCTTTGCATGGCCTCCACCGTGGCGGGCCACAAGCGGGCCTTCGGCACCGACACTGTGCCCGGCACCTACGAGGATCTGGAAGAGGCAGACCTCATCGTCCTCGTCGGCTCGAACATGGCCTGGTGCCATCCGGTGCTGTTCCAGCGTGTTCTGGCGGCCCGCAAGGCGCGTGGCACCAAGCTCGTCGTCATCGACCCGCGCCGCACCGCCAGCTGTGACAGCGCCGACCTGCATCTGCCGCTGGAAGTCGGCAGCGACGTTGCCCTGTTCAACGGACTTCTGGCGCAGATCCACCGCCGGGGCCTCGTCGATGAGGCTTTCCTGCAGAACGTCGACGGGGCAAACGAAGCCTTCGCCGCCGCCTACGAGAGCCGCCTCGAACCGACGGGTCTGGACGAGGATCTCGTCCACCAATTCTACGATCTCTGGCTTGGCACGCAGAAGGTCGTCACCGTCTTCTCCCAAGGGGTGAACCAGTCCTCCTCCGGGTCCGACAAGGTCAATTCCATCCTCAACTGCCATCTCGCCACGGGCCGTATCGGCAAGCCCGGCCTCGGGCCCTTCTCCGTCACCGGCCAGCCCAACGCCATGGGCGGGCGCGAGGTCGGGGGGCTGGCGAACATGCTCGCCTGCCATCTCGACATCGAGAATGCCGAGCACCGCAGCGCCGTACGCGATTTCTGGACCGCCCCGACCATCCCCGCGAAGCCCGGCCTCAAGGCCGTGGACATGTTCAGGGCCGTGGGCGAGGGCAAGATCAAGGCGCTCTGGATCATCCATACGAACCCCGCCGTCTCCATGCCGGACGCCAGCGCGGTGCAGGAGGCCATCGCGGGCTGCGACTTCGTCGTCGTCTCCGACATCACCGCGCAGACCGATACGGCAAGGCTTGCCGACGTGATCCTGCCCGCAACCGCCTGGGCCGAGAAATCCGGCACCGTTACGAACTCGGACCGGACGATTTCGCGCCAGCGTTCGATCCTGCCCGCGCCCGGCGAGTGCCGGCCCGACTGGGACATCCTCTGCGCCGTGGGCCGCCGCATGGGCTGGCGCGAGGCTTTCGACTTCGAAACCCCGGCGGAGATCTTCCGCGAGTATGCCGCCCTCTCCGGCGTCGCCGCCAAATTCGGACGGGACTTCGACATCTCCGGCCTGATGCATCTCGATGACGCGGGCTTCGACGCGTTGGAGCCGACGCGCTGGCCGGTCAATGCCCGCCGTCAGGGCGGGCGCTTCTTCGGGGACGGCAAGTTCTTCCATGCCAATGGCAAGGCGAAGATGCTGCCGCTCAAGTACCGCGCTCCGGAGGCCCGCCGCGCCCCGCGCTTCCCCTTCGTGCTCAACACCGGCCGCCTGCGCGACCAGTGGCACACCATGACGCGCACCGCCTTGTCTCCCCGCCTCTCGGCGCATCTGGCCGAGCCCTTCCTCGAAATCCACCCCGAGGACGCGGCAGGGCAGGGCATCCGCGCGAACGATCTCGTCACCGTCCGCAGCCCGCAAGGCTCCGGCATCCTGCGCGTGCGCATCACCGATGCCGTCACGCGCGGGCAGGTCTTTGCGCCGATGCACTGGACCGGCGAGACCGCACCCTCCGCCCGGATCGACACCCTCGTCGCCGCCGTCACGGACCCGGTCTCCGGCCAGCCGGAAAGCAAGGCCTCCGTGGTGGCCGTCGAGCCGTTCAAGGCGAAGTGGTACGGCTTCGCGGTCAGCTCCAGACCCCTGAAGCCCGTCGCAGACTACTGGGCGCGTGCCCGGACAAGGGCTGGCTGGCGCATGGAAATGGCCGGGATGCGGGAGGTGACGGACTGGGAGGCGGAGGCGCGGGCACTGTTCTCTCTCCCCGAGGCGGATGTGCAATCCCTGATCGACGTCAAGCGCGGCTCCGCCCGCATCGCCTTCTTCGAGGAAGGTCGCCTTGTGGCCGCCCTCTTCGAAGCCCCCGAACCTGTCGCCGTGGTACGCGACTACCTCGCGCAATTGCCGGGCGAAGACCCCTCGGACGTCCTCGTCGGACGCCCTCCCGTCGGCCGTCCGGACCCCGGCCCGACGCTCTGCGCCTGCTTCGACGTGGGCGTGAACACGATCCTCACCGCCATCGAGACCGAAGGCCTGCTGAGTGTCGAAGCGGTGGGCGCGGCCTTGCGGGCAGGGACCAACTGTGGCTCCTGCAGACCCGAGATTGCCACGCTGCTGGAGCGTGTGCACCTGCGGGAGGCTGCCGAATGACACTGGCGGAGCATGTCCGGACCCTTGGACGCGGACCGGGGCGGTCGCGGTCGCTGACTTTCGAGGAAGCACAGGACGCCATGCGCCTGATGCTCGAAGGCGCGGCACCGGAGGCGGTCGGGGCGCTGCTCATGCTCCTTCGGATGAAGGGCGAGGAAGCGCAGGAAATCGCGGGCTTCACCGCCGGGGCGCAGGCTTTTTTGCCTGCCATGCCGCAGGTGGACCTCGACTGGCCGAGCTACGCCGCCGGGCGCACGCGCGGCCTGCCGTGGTTCCTGCTTTCTGCCCGTCTGGTGGCGCTCAGTGGCAAGCGCGTGCTGCTGCACGGCTGGAACGGCAAGGACGCGGCGGTGCGCGGCGGGCTTGCGGCTGCCGGGATCAAGGTTGCGAAGGACATCGCCGAGGCGGGCCTGCTCCTCGATCGCGAGGGCATCTCCTATCTTCCGATCGAAGCCTTTTATCCCCAGCTTTTCGCGCTTCTCGACCTGCGCGATACCTTCGGCCTGCGCTCCTGCATCAATACCGTCTGCCGGATGCTCAATCCGGCAAAGGCGCCTGCCAGCGTGCAGGGTGTCTTCCATCCGTCCTATCGCCTCTTGCAGGCGGACGCCGCGCATCTGCTTGGCTGGGAAGGGCTTTCCGTCATCAAGGGCGGCGGCGGCGAGTTCGAGCGCAATCCGGCGAAGGCCATCGAAGGCTTTGGCCTGCGCGGCGGCAGCCCTTGGGAAGAGACCTTGCCGATGCTGCGGGACGAGACCCGCCGGCTCGACGACGGCGCCCGCGACAGCGCGGCGCTGAGCGCCCTCTGGGACGGCACGCTGAAGGATGACTTCGCCGAAGCCATCGTCAAGGGCACCGCTGCCCTTGCCCTCTCTACCCTCGGCCAGCCGCTCAGCGATGCGCTGGCCGATGACCTCTGGACCGCGCGACACCGCGCCCGTGCTGCCTGACCCGGAAAGGCCAAGCCCATGAAAACCCTCGCCCCGATTGCGCCCGCCTCCCCGCTTTCCGGGACCATCACCCGCTTCGTCGCCGGTGTCGTATCGCGCCTGCCCAAGCGCGGCGTGAAGGCGGATGCGGAGCCGGTGCCGGGGCAGGGCCGGATCGTGCTGATCGGCGCGGGGCCGGGGGCGAAGGACCTGCTGACCCTGCGTGCGGTCGAGCGCATACGGGCGGCAGACGTGGTCTTCTACGACAGGCTCGTTGATGACGAGGTGCTGGCCTACGCCCGCCCCGGCGCTGAGCTGGTCTTCGTCGGCAAGCATGTGGGCAACCACTCCTGGCCGCAGGAGCGCATCAACGCCGTCATCGTCGCGGAGGCCCTGAAAGGCCGCACTGTCGTCCGGCTGAAGTCCGGCGATCCCGGCGTCTTCGGCCGCGCGGGCGAGGAAATCGCCGCCGCGAACGCGCACGCCATCCCGGTGGAGATCATCCCCGGAGTCACGGCGGTCTGCGCCGCCGCCGCCAGCATGGGCCAGAGCCTGACCGAGCGCGGCATCGCGGACATTCTCGTCCTCGCGACCGGTATGGCCAAGGCGGGTGACCCGCTCCCGGCCTCCGCCCGCATGTCCGGCCCGGGCACCACCACGGCCTTCTACATGTCGGTAGGGCAGGCGGAGCGCATCGCGCAGGCGCTGATGGCCCGAGGGCTGCCCGAAGATGCGCCGGTCTCCGTCGCCGTGGACGTCTCCAAGCCGAAGGAGCGGGCACTGCATGGCACGGTGAAGGGCCTTCCGGCGCTGATCAAGGAGAACGCCGTCAACGGCTGCGCCATCTTGCTGGTGACATGGCCGAAGACGGCGGATGCCCCCGCCGTCACCCGCGTTGCCAGCGCTGTCTCCGTGTAGCGCCGCTTCTTATACGCGCAGACCATCCTCCCCAAAGAACGACAGCCGGCTCTCGTCGAAGGCCAGCCCGACCCGGTTGCCCGGCCCGAGGTCCACATCGCCGCTCGACCGCTGCGTCAGCTTGCCCAAGCTGCCGCAGTCGATCACGAGATAGCTGTCCGCGCCAAGATATTCGACCACGTCGACCGTCCCGTCGCATTGACCCTGACCGGCTTCCACCAGCGCGATATGCTCCGGGCGGATGCCGAGATGCACCGCCGGGGCAGAGCCTCCAAAGCTGCCGCCGCGCCCACCGTCCAGAGTATAAGACGCGCCAGAGGTCGAACAGGGCAGGATGTTCATCTTCGGACTGCCGATGAACTGCGCCACGAAGAGGTTCGCGGGCCGCTCGTAGAGCTCGCGCGGCGTGCCGACCTGCGCGATCTTGCCGAATTCCAGCACCACGATCCGGTCCGCCAGCGTCATGGCCTCGACCTGATCGTGCGTCACATAGATCATCGTCGATTTCAGCGACTGGTGCAGCTTGGCAATCTCGTAGCGCATCTCCACCCGCAAAGCGGCGTCCAGATTGGACAAAGGCTCGTCGAACAAAAACGCCGTCGGATCGCGCACGATGCAGCGCCCGATGGCGACGCGTTGTCTTTGCCCGCCGGAGAGGTCCTTCGGACGGCGGTCCATGTAGGGCCCGAGCTTGAGCACCTCCGCCGCCGCGTCGACCTTCCGCGCAATCTCCTCTTTCGGCACACCTGATGTTTTCAAGGAAAACCCGACGTTGTCGCGCACGGACATATGCGGGTAAAGCGCATAGCTCTGGAAGACCATCGCCAGCCCGCGCTTCGACGGCGGCTCCGCCGTGGCGTCCCGCCCGTCGATGCGCAGCACACCCCGGCTGATGTCTTCCAGACCGCCGATCATCCGCAGCAGCGTGGACTTGCCGCAGCCCGACGGCCCGACGAAGACGATGAACTCGCCGTCCCGGATCTCCAGATCGACACCCTTGATGACCTGCGCGTTGCCGTACCACTTCTCGACGGCTTCGAGCTTGATGGACCCCATCAGGACGCCTCCGCGCTCGGCGAGGCCCAGGCCAGCCAGACCGCAGCGGTCCATGTAAACGTGCCGCCCCCGGCGGGATCGCCGGTCATCGGGTCGAAATACTCCGCAAACCCGTGTTTCGCGATCAATTCGGCGGTGAGTTTGCGCAGCCTGTCGGCCTCGGCCTCATGCCCCATCTCGCGCAAACCCAGCGCAATCAGCGCATTGAGGATGGCCCAGGTCGGCCCGCGCCAGTAGCGTTTGGGGTTGAAGATTTCCGTCCCGGCCTTGTGGCTCGGCACCGGATAGGTGCAGTCGCGGAAGGCGGTCTCCAGTTCGCGCATCATCGTCTCGCTCTCGACCCCTGCATACCAGCACAGGAAGGAGGCGCAGGAGACATGGCCCGTGTGGTTGCCGGTGTTCAGGTTGATCGCGTCATACCCCCCGGCGTCCGGATTGTGCAGCCGCGCCGCGCCGTTCTCCAGCGTCTGCGTCCAGCCGTCGATTTCGCCGCGGTCCTCGCCCAGCACGTCGGCAATGGCCGCAAGGTCGCGGTTCGCGCGCAGCAAAATGAAGGTCATCGTCGGATCGGCGACCTTGAACGGGTTCTCCACCGCCATCGTCGCATCGTCCCAGTCGAGCCTGCGCCCGCGCTGCACCAGCCAGATGTAACGGTCGTAATCCGCCTTCGTCGGGCGCATCGCCGGGTCCACATGGGAGGTGTCGCGGCGGGTGTATTCACCCACGCCGACCGGGTCGATCGCCGCCATGGCCTCGTCCCAGTCCGGGGCATTGTCCCGCCCCGCTTCCCAAGGGTGGGTGATGAAGATCGCGCCGCCATCGGAGCGCCAGTCCATGAACCAGCGGTGCCAGTCGACCATCTTCGGGAACAGCGCCCGCAGCCTCTCCAGCCCGGCTTCGGGGTCTTTCTTGTAAACCTCCAGAGCGAAACTCGCCGCAACCGGCGGCTGGCTGATGCCGGAACTCGGCACCGGCCCCTTGTGCCCGGCTCCCCAGACATCCGGCCCGGGGAAATACCCCGGATCGGGCTTGTGGAACTGGATATGCGGGACCATGCCGCTCGGCCACTGGCCCGCGAACAAAGTCTCCAATTCGGCCCATGCTCTAGGAATATCGAACTGCGCAAAACCCCAGGCGGCAAAGGCGCTGTCCCAATTCCATTGGTAGGGATAGAGCCCGGCGGTCGGCACGGTATAGCCCCCCCGGTCATTGCCGCGCAGGATCGCCCGCGCCTGTTCGTCGATGCTGATGTTGTCCTTGCTCATCGGTTTCATCCTTTGACGGACCCGGCCGTGAGGCCCTTGGTCATGAAGCGTTCAAGTCCGAGGAAGAGCACCATGATGGGCACGGTCGCGACGACCGATCCCGCCATGAGATGCTGTCTCGGGATTTCTGAGGAATTGAGGCTGGCGATGCCGCGCGTCAGCGTGAACTTGCCCGGATCGTCGAGCAGCATGAAGGCGAGGAGGAACTCGTTCCAGGCGATCATGAAGACATAGAGGCTGACGGAGGCCAGCGCGGGCAGCGACAGCGGCAGGGTGATCTTCCAGATCACCGCGAGCCGGCTGAGACCATCCATCAGGCCCGCCTCCTCGATTTCCGCCGGCAGACCCCGGAAATAGCCTTGCAGCATGTAAAGCGCGACGGGGATTGTCGTGACCGGGTAGATCAGCAGGATGCCGAGGATGGTATTGCGCAGCCCCGTCATTGAGAAGGCGATGTAGATCGGCAGGGCCAGCACGATGATCGGCACCATGTAGATCAGCAGGATCGACCGCGACAGCAGAGCCCGCCCCCTGAAGCGCAGCCGCGCCACCGCATAGGCCCCCGGTACGCTGAACAGCAGCGTGATGAAGACGGTCAGGAGCGAGATCAGGATCGAGTTGAACAGATAGGTGCCGAAGTTGAAATCGGCGAAAAGCTCGACATAGGAGCGGAAGAGCCCCCAACCCTGCGAGAGGTCCAAAGAGAAATCCAGCGGGTTCTGGATCAGCTCCGACTGGTTCTTGAAGCTCGTCATCACCATCACGTAGAAGGGGATGAAGACGATGGCGGTGAAGAAGACATAGCCAAAGCCGGTCAGGAACCGGATCACCGCCTCCTCGAAGACATGCCGTGTCATCTCACCCTTGTGGGCGTCCGCGAGGAATGCGGTCAGCGGTGCCATCACCGCGCCCCCGAGCAGCAGACCCGCGATGACCCGGGCGACAACGCCGGCACCATCGGTCAGAACCGGCCCGATCCCGAGCATCATCAGCACCACGAACCCGGCGCACCCCGCCGCGATCATCAATTGCGGATACCGCCCGCCGATACAGGCCGCGCCCAGCGGCGCACCGACGATCAGCGCGTACAGGAAGGAAGGCCGGAAGGCTTCCCCGGTGGCAAAGCTCATTGCGACGGCCACGGTCACGGCCGCCACGAAGACCCAGAGCACCCCGATCACCGGCCCGGTCACATAGCCCTGACGTAGAAAACTCATGCGCAGGCTCCCGTCTTCTTTGGTCCAAAAATACCTCGGGGTGTGGGGCGGAGCCCCGCCCGCGGGCGCGCAGCGCCCGCGCCAGTCGGCTCGCGCAGTGAGACGAAATCCCTCATAGCCCTTCCTCCCGGCTGACGAACTTGAAGAAGAAGACGGAGAAGAGCAGCAGGCAGCAGAAGATCACCACGGCCACCGCCGCCCCCGCGCCGATGTTCGAGACGGCAAAGGCCTGCTCGTAGACATTCACGGTCAGCGTCCGCGTCCCGGCATTGCCCCCGGTCAGCAGGAAGATGTCGTCGAACTTGTTGAAGGTCCAGATGAAGCGCAGGAGGAACAGCACGCTCAGGATGCCGAGGAGCTGCGGCAGCGAGAGATACCAGAACTGCTGGAAGGGCGAGGCCCCGTCCATGTCCGCCGCCTCGTACATGTCCGTGTCGATGGACTGCATCCGGGCGAGGATGAACAGGAAGGACAGCGGGAAATAGCGCCAGATCTCGAAGACCGTGACCATGATGAGGGCGAGGGGTTTCTCGCCGAAGAAGTTGATCGCGCCCTCGGTCACGCCCATCTGCACGAGCAGCGCATTGGCGGAGCCGGAGAAGGGATCGAAGAGGATCAGCCAGCTGAAGGCCACGGCGATTACCGGCGCGACGTAGGGAAAGAGGTAGAGCCCGCGCAGGATGCCCTGACCTTTGAAGCTCTTGTCGAGCAGCAGGGCGGCAAACAGCCCGACGGTCAGCGCCCCCACCGTGCCGACGATGGTATAGAAGAGCGTGACCCCAAGCACGCCCCAGAATTCGTCCCCGTCGAAAATGCGGGCAAAATTCTCGAAGGAAAACTCGAAGTTGGTCAGAATGCTGTCGGAGCTGCCGGTGATGCCTGGCTCGCTGCCCTCTGCCACCGTCTCAATCGCATCCGCGTCCGCTGCCGTGGCAGGAATGTTCAGCCGCTCGTTGTAGCCCGGCTCCAAGGTGCCGATCTCACAGCGCAGGGCAGCGCCGTCCAGCGCACAGCCTTCCGGCAGGTCGCCAAGAACAAGCCCCTCCGGAATCACATCCGTCAGCACCACGCCGGTCACCTCCGTGTCCTGCGAGGAGTTGCGCACCCGGTACTCGATGCGCAGATCGTCCCCGGAACCGCGCAGGCTCTCGCGCACGACTGGTGCGGCGGGGCGCAGGTCCGAAAGGCCGATGGGCTTGAAGGAAATCCAGAAGATCGCGAGCAACGGCAGGATCACCACCAGCGCCACGCTGATCAGCGTCGGAGCGAGAAGGCCCCAGGCCAGCCGCGCCTCGCGTCTCGCAAGCGGAGTGGTTCCGGTCGGGGGGGTGATGTCGGTCATGGGCATGACTCCGGTGCCGCGCAAAAGCCCTCGAAGGCTTTTGCAAATTTCTCCGCGTTTCGCGGACTTTCGGGATCGAAAAAGCGCTGCCAAGCTGTTGCTTTCTCGCGCTTTTCCGATGCATCTTCCGTTTGATCCGCGAAGCGCGGGAGACGAAATTTGTCCAGGGTGAACAGAGCGGGCCGCGCGTCCTCACGCGGCCCGCAGCGCGATCACTCGATCTTGCTCAGTTCGTCGTTCATCGCTGCCACGGCAGCAGGCGCGTCGATCTCGCCGTCGATGTACTGGCGCACCACGCGGTTGATCGCCTGGCTGTTGATCATCTTGGAAGCCAGCGCCAGCTGCCCTTCCTCGACACCCCAGCGCTGCGCCACGTCGAGACCCCCGACGATCTCGTCGATCATCGCCTTGTCATAGAGCTCGCCCAGCGGCTTCTTGCGGTCGACGCCGACCGGCAGCGTGGCCCAGAGATCCTTGAACTTGTTCGGCTCCTCCGCCGTGCCCGCGCGCACCGGGAACTTGCCTTCCGGCGCGATGGAGAGCGTGTCGCCATAGCCGTCGCCGACCGAGAACTTGACGAACTCCATCGCTGCGTCGGTGTCCGCATCCGTGGTGATGCCAAAGTAGCGGATGTCCCCCCAGGCCGCGCCGTCCGGGTTCGAGGGCCCGGAGAAGTTGGTCACGATGCCGGTCCTGGACGCCAGTTCCGGGCTGGTCGGATCATCGTTGATCGTGGGCGGGGCACTGTCACGCAGCCCGGCCAGTTCGTCGAGGATGAAGGGCGACCAGATGATCATCGCCGCGTTGCCGCTGAAATAGAGGCTGCGCGACTGGTCCCAGTAGAGGTCCCCCGGCGGGGAGGCTTCGGCGATGGCCTTGTAGAACTCCAGCACCTCGGTGGTCTTCTTCTCGTCGAGCGGCTGGAAGCCGTCCGGGCCGACCGGCGAGACGCCGTTGGCGAGGAAGACGTGCTCCAGCACCTGGCTCATGAAGTTCTCGTCCACTTTCGTCGCCGCGACGAAGCCGTACATCTCTGGCGGGTTGTGCAGCTTGGCCAGCGCCGCCTCGACGTTGGCATAGCTGGTCGGCGGCTCCAGGCCTGCCTCGTCGAACAGGTCCTTGCGGTAGACGATCATCTGCGTCCAGCCGTCCACCGGAACGGAGGCCGTCTCGCCCTCGTAAGCCGCCATCGCCAGCGCGCCCGGCGCGAAGGTATCCGTGCCAAGCGCGTCGATCACCTCGGTTGCCGCCTCGGTGTCGAGGATGCCCGCCTCGGCCCAGGGCAGGGCATATTGCAGGGTGTGGTAAATCACGTCCGGAAGGTCACCGGCGGCAAAGGCGGCGGTGGCGCGGGTGCCGAGATCGCTCTCCGTCACCGGGATCACCTCGACGGCGGTGCCGGTCATCTTCTCGAAGGCCGCCGCCATCTCCTCCTGCTTGGCCAGCCGCTCGGGCTGCTCCTCGGTGGTCCAGAAGCGGATGGTGTCCGCCTGCACGGCCCCGGCGAGGAAGGCCAGCGCCATGGCGGTGCCGGTCAGCAATGTCTTGTGCTTGGTCATTTGGTCTTGTTCTCCCAGTTGGTCGGTTTCTTATCGTTTCAAGTGGTTTTTTACGGTTTCTCATGGCCCGGGGCTGGGCCATGCGAGCCGCGGGCGAGGAAACGCGCCGGGACAAGCTCCCGGCACGCCTCGGGCGGCGCACCGCGGATCAGGTCGATCAGCAATTCCGCCAGCCGCTCCCCGGCCTTGCGGATGTCCACCGCCCAGGTGGTCAGGTCCGGGGTGATCAGCGCACTTTCCGGAATGCCGTCGTAGGAAATCAGCGAGAGGTCCCGCCCGATGGTCAGCCCGCGCGTCCTTGCGGCCTCGTAGGCCCCGAGCGCGGCGCGGTCGACCGAATAGACGATCGCCGTCGCCGGATCGGCCAGCGAGACCAGCATATGCGCCGCCGCCTCGCCCGCCGCCGCATTGACCGCCGGTTCCGAGACCAGCGCCGGATCGAAGCCAAGGCCGGCGGCGTTCAGCCCGGCTTCGTAGCCATCCCGGCGCAATTGCGCATAGGTGTAGCCTGTGCCGCCCGGCACGAAGCCGATTCGGCGGTGCCCGAGCCCGGCGAGGGTCTTCACCGCCTCGCACATGGCGTCTTCGCTGGTGATGTCGTAGCAGGCGCAGCCGGTCATGTCGGCGGTGCGGCCGTAGAGCACGAAGGGAATGCCCTGCTCCCGCAGATAGTCGATTCGGGTGTCCGACAGGCGCGTGCGCGGCAGCACGAAGCCATCCGCCTTGCGCTCGTCCGCAAGCTTGCCCATCAGCCGCAGCGTATCCTGATCGTTCGCCGCCGTGGCGACGGTCAGGGTCCAGTCCTGCCGCGAGGCGGCCTCGGACAGCCCGGCAAGGAACTTGTCCACGAAGGGGCGATGTGCGTCATGCTCCGTCACCTCCAGCACCAGCCCGATGGAGCGCGTGCGCCCGGTGCGGATCGCCTGCGCGTGGCTGAGCGGGCGGTATCCGAGGGTTTCCGCAGCCTTGCGGACGCGGGTGCGCGTGCTTTCGGAAATGTCCGGATAATTGTTCAGGGCTCGGCTGACGGTACCCTTGGTCAGGTCGAGATGACTGGCCAGATCGGCAATCGTCACCCGCTTTGCGCGGCTTGCTGTCCGTGAACTGGTCCCGTCCCGATGCATCGTCGATTCGTCCTCCCACGACTAGGGGAGCGTCCGAAACCGGTTTCGGCAAGCTTCGAAATCGGTTTCGGAACAGGTTTCGGTGCTGCGCATGCGAAAGGAAGCCTGTCACGGGCATACAATTGCGCCGGGTTTGCCAAGCTTTGTTCCGGGTTGGACGGGCTGTGCAGATGCAGAAAAAACGCGTGCCCGAATTTTGGGCACTCCCGCGTTTCGGGACAATCTTGAGACAGAGGATCGCCAGTGCCATGCGCGCGGCAGGCGCGGCCTGGCACTGGCGAGTCAAACCTGTCCGGAACCGTTCAGGCCGCGAGCAGCGCCCGCGCGGTCTCTTCGTCGGTGATCAGCCCGTCGAGCAACGCCCCGGCCAGGGCGGCTCGGATGGCCGCATGCTTGGCGGTGCCATGCGCCGCGCCGATCACCGGGCCGTTCGGCGTGGGGCGCAGGGCGGCGGAGGACACCCGCTCGTTGATCTCGTCCGCGATCAGTTTGCCGGCCGCGTCGAAGACGAAACCGATGATCTCACCCACGGCCCCCTTGGCGAGCAGCCGCGCCTGATCCTGCGCCGTGATGAAGCCGTCCACCACCAGCGGCGGATTGGCCAGCATCGGCCCGATGCCGACGAACCGCACATCAGTCCGGTCCGCCAACATCCGCGTGTTGGCCAGCGTGGCCTGGCCCAGCAGCGCGGTGCGTTCTTCGGCGGTGGCGGCGATGACGGGCAGGGGCATGGGATAGGTCTGGGCAGTCACCTTGTCGGTGATGGTGAACAGCACGTTGTAGTAGGCGGTGGAGCCGTCCGGGGCGATGTTGCCGGTCAGCGAGACGATCTTGTGCTGCTTGCAGTCCAGATGCGGCATGTGCTCGATCGCGCCCCGCAGCGTCCGCCCGGTGCCGAGGCCGATGACCTGCGGCGCCGCGCGCCCGAGCCAGCTTTCGATCATGTCGCCGGTGGCATGCGAGACCGCCACGCCGGTGGCCTTGTCCGAGCCGAGCGCGGGGACGACCTCGCAGATCTGCAGGCCGAACCTGTCCTGCAGCCGCCGGGCCAGCTCCATGCATTCGGCAACGGGATGGTCGATGCGTGTCTTGATCAGCCCGGCCTGCATCGCCTGCGCCACGAGCCGCTGCGCCGATTGCCGCGAGATGCCCATCGCCACCGCGATCTCGTCCTGTTTCATGCCGGCCACGTAGGCTAGCCAAGCCGCCCGCGCGGCGTCGTCGAGTTTTCTGTCTGCTGATTTCATTGGAGTTTCTGGTCCGGACTGCTGCGCCATCGTGAGAGACTCCGCGGAAATAGGCAAGCAAAACGGGATGCGGTCTGTGCCTCCCGGATGATCAAATGAGGTAAAAACAGGCTTAACACCGCGCGCGCAGCGGTTACCATACGGTATTGGCGGGTTTGTTAGGAGTTTTCGGAGTAGGCTGACGCCATCGAACGCGATGGGAGGACGCCCCGGCCTTGACCGGCCAGTTGCAAAGGAGCCGAACCCATGTGCATTTCCGCCGAAGCGCTTGCCGTCTTCCTGAACCTGCTCTCCGCCGAGATCATCACCACCGAACCGGGCCGCATCATCGTCGATGCCACCGAAGGCGCGGTGCATTGGGTCGCGCATGAGGACAAATGGTGCACCATGGGGCCGGAATTCGAGAAGCGCCGCCGGCTCGACCTGTGACCTGTCTCAGCTGATCGGGTCGTACATGAACTCCCGCAGCTCCTGCGCGCAGCGGCAGGCGACGGCGATCTTCCGCGCCCAGTCCACCGCCTCCCTGCGGGTCGGCACCTCCAGCACGGTGAAGCCGCCGTCAAGGTGACTGCCCGGGTAGGTTTCCTCCGAAACGGTGCCATCGCCGGAGATCAGCACCGGGGCGACGCCCTCGTGAATGCCGCCGCCAAAGACATAGACCCCCGCCGCCTTCGCCTCCAGGATCACGGCCCGGGAGTCGATGCCCGCCTGCTCGAACTCCGCCGGGGTGAGTTGCATGGCGCGGGAGGGGAAGGAGATCAGGTATTTGGTCATGGCTACGACGGTGGTGCAGCCCGGCGAGTCTGGCAAGGAAAAAGGGGGCCGCACGGGCCCCCTTCGTCGTCTTATGCCGCGGCCTTCTCGCCGCCGAAGCGGCCATAGAAGCTCTGGTTCTTGTCGGCCATCTCGCGCAGCAGCTCTGGGCATTGGAAGCGGGGCCCATGCGCCGCCTCCAGCGCGTCACAGCGCTCCGCCGCATAAGGCGCGCCGATCATGTCGAGCCAGGACAGCGGCCCGCCCGACCAGGGCGCGAAGCCCCAGCCGAGGATCGCCCCCACGTCGCCCTCGCGGATGTCCATGAGCACGCCTTCCTCCAGCGCCCGCACCGCCTCCAGCGATTGCACGAACAGCAGCCGGTGCTGGACGAGGGTCAGGTCCGGCTGCTCCGCCGCCTCCGGGTACTGCTTTGCCACGGCCTCCGACAGCCCTGTACGCTTGCCCTTGTCGTCGTAGTCGTAGAAACCCGCGTTGGCCTTCCGGCCCAGCCGCCCTTGCTCTTCCATCCAGAAGATCACCTCGTCGACCTCGCCATCCGGGTAGGCATCGCCCATGGCGGCCTTCGTCGCGCGGGCGATCTTGGCCCCGAGGTCGATGGATGTCTCATCCACCAGCTGCAGCGGCCCGAGCGGCATGCCGACCAGTTTCGCGGCATTCTCGATCAGGGCAGGGGAGACGCCCTCCTTCACCATGCGCAGCCCCTCGTTGATATAGGGAATGATGCAGCGGTTGGCGTAGAAGAACCGCGCATCGTTCACCACGATCGGCGTCTTGCGGATCTGCCGCACGTAGTCGAGCGCCTTGGCCACGGCCACATCGCCGGTTTCCTTGCCCTTGATGATCTCCACCAGAAGCATCTTCTCGACCGGCGAGAAGAAGTGGATGCCGATG
Source organism: Tropicibacter sp. S64 (assembly GCF_049803835.1). Lineage (NCBI taxonomy): Bacteria > Pseudomonadati > Pseudomonadota > Alphaproteobacteria > Rhodobacterales > Roseobacteraceae > Tropicibacter > Tropicibacter sp. S64. The sequence continues at coordinate 66,697 of NZ_JBNAGK010000003.1, forward strand.
AACCGCTCCGGGTCCTTCGACGCCTTCGCCAGCTCGGAGATCGGCAGGGTGGAGGTGTTGGTGGCAAAGATGCAGTCCTCGCCGGTCACCGCGTCCACCGCCTTTGTCACCTCCGCCTTGATCTTCGGGTCCTCGAAGACCGCCTCGATGATCAGGTCACAGCCCTTGAGCGCATCGTAATCGGTGGTCGCCGTGATGCGGTCCACCATGGCCTGCGCCTGCTCTTCGCTGACCTTCTTGCGCTGCACGCCTTTCTGGGCATGGGCTTCGGTATAGGCCTTGCCCTTGTCGGCGGCCTCCTGCTTCTGGTCGATCAGCACCACCTCGATCCCGGCCTGCGCAGAAACCAGCGCGATGCCCGCGCCCATCATGCCCGCGCCGAGCACGCCGACCTTCTTCACCTTCTGGTCGGCCACGTCCTTCGGCCGCACCGCGCCTTTCTCCAGCGCCTCCTTGTTGATGAACAGCGAGCGGATCATTGCGGCGGAGGAGGGGTTCATCAGCACGTTGGTGAACCAGCGGGCCTCGATCTTCAACGCCGTCTCGAACGGGACCAGCGCCCCTTCATAAACCGCCGACAGCAGCGCCTTGGCCGCCGGATAGACGCCCTTGGTCTTGCCGTTGACCATGGCGGAAGCGCCGACGAAGGTCATGAAGCCCGCCGGGTGATAGGGCGCACCGCCGGGCATCTTGTAGCCCTTGGCGTCCCAGGGCTTCACGAGGTCCGCATCCGTCGCGGACAGCACCCAGGCCTTCGCCGCCGCCAGCGGGTCCTCGACCACCTCGTCGACGACACCGGCCCGCATCGCGCCCTTGGGATCGTTCAGCTTGCCTTCGAGCAGCAGCGGCGAGGCCGCCATCGCGCCCATCTTGCGCACGAGGCGCGTGGTGCCGCCCATGCCCGGGAAGATGCCGACCATGATCTCCGGCAGGCCGATCTTCGCCTTCGGATTGTCGGCGGCAAAGATCCGGTGGCAGGCCAGCGGGATTTCCAGCCCGATGCCCAGGGCCGTCCCCGGCAGCGCCGCCGCCACCGGCTTGCCGCCCTTGTTGGTCTTCGGGTCCATGCCCGCCCGCTCCAGCTTCCGCAGGATGCCATGGGCGTTCATGATGCCTTCGAACAGGCCCCGCGCCGGATCGTCGCCCGCGCTTTCCTTCATCTTCGCGATGACGTTGAGGTCCATGCCGCCGGCAAAGCTGTCCTTGCCGGAGGTGATGACGATGCCCTTGACCGCCTCGTCCGCCAAGGCGTCGTCGATCAGGCCGTCGAGCAGGGGCCAGGCCTCCATGCTCATGACATTCATGGACTTGCCGGGCACGTCCCAGGTGATCACCGCGACGCCGTCGTCGCCCTTGGTCATGGTAAAGTCGCTCATCATTCTCTCCGTCTGTCGTCTTGGGTCCGGCCGGTGGCGATGCCGCAGGCCCTTGTGGTTCGGTTTCCCGGGCTGGCCTTGCCGTCAGCGTCCGAGGGTCCAGTCGATGTGTTCGCTGGACGACTGGATGGCCGATATCCGCCAGTCGTCCCCGTCCTTTTGCAGTTCGAACCGCATGTGCACCGGGTCCATGATCAGCGTGGTCCGGCTCAGCAGGCGCACCCGCGTGTGCACCACCCGGGACTTGCCGTCCGGGCTGATGTCCTTGGCCAAGATTTCCCGGAAGATGTCGGTCACGTTCTGTTTGCGGATGCCGTCCCGGTAGAGCTCGAAATCCTTCTCCAGCTCGTCCAGCGAGTTGATTGCATAACCCAGACCGTCCCGCACCTCGATCCGCAGGGGCAGGGCGAACAGCGATTGGTAGAGCGCGAAGTTGTTCTCGATCAGTGCTTTGGTCAGAAGCTCGCTGACCTGCGGAAACGCGGGATCGGGCGGCGCGAAGGCTCTGCCGTCCTTGTGGGTGAAGGTGAAGACGCCGTCCTGCGCCGTCACTTTCATGTCGACATCGGAGTACCAGGCGGTCTCCGTCTTCGTATGCGTGCCGATCACCACGAAAGCCCCCGGCGCGTCGCTCAGGTTCTGCATGTGATGGCCGTTCCGGTCTCCCGCCGGGAAGGCCGCGCAGTCGCCAACGCGCATCTCCACCGGGCCGTCGTCGTCGACCAGCGTCAGCACGCCTTCCGTCACGACGAGGAATTCGTCCTGCTCCTCGTGCCAGTGCCGCAGCGAGGACATCGCTCCGGGGGCCAGACGCACGAGGTTCGCCCCGAACTGGGTGATCCCCGAGGCCGCGCCGAGCTTCTGGCTCGTGCGCCCGCGAACCGCGCGGTCATGCGGTTCGGGATAGGCCGATCCGGATTTCGACGGGATCGAGGACAGGTCGATCTTCGGCATGGTCCGTCAACTCCCCTTGCGTGCGGGTCTCATTGCGCCGCCGTCCTGTGCCAGTTCAAATGCCCGAGGCCATGCCGGATGGCCTGCATGCGCCAGCTGCCATCCGCGTGTTTCACCAGGGTCATTTCGCTCTCGTAAGGGTCCACGATCATCCGGTCCCGGTTCAGAACGAAGGTCTTGTATCGCCCCTTGATCGTTGTCGGGGTAATGTAGCGGGCGGCCTTCACGTTGCGCACCACATCGGTCACGCCGTGGATCTTGAACTCGTTCATGTAGAGCTCGAAATCCGCCTTCATCTCCTCGAAGCTGGAAAACTGGCTCTCGCCCTTCCGGGAATGCATGGTGATCGGATAGTCGATCACCGCGTGCAGCCCGAGGACATCCCCGGTCAGGTAGTGCTGCGTCACCGTGTTCACCAGCCCCTGGAAGATCCCGAAGGCTTCGAAATCCTGCGCGTCGATGCCCATCGGCGGGGTGCTGCGCGCCTCCTCCGGCAGGACCGGCCAGGCCTGTGTGGTCATGCTGGTCTCCGACAGGAAGTTGAGCCAGCGCCCGTCCGCCTGTTGCTCGAAGCGCATCTGGGTGGTGTAGGGCTCCCGGGCCAGCATGTCTCCCCGGAACAGCCGGGTGATGTGATGGCCGTCGAGCACGCCGAGGATGTCGATCCGCGCGGCGATGCAGCGTCGCTCGATCCGGTCCACGCCGCGGGACGCCAGCTCGCGCATGTAGCGCAGGAAACTCTCGGTCAGCGCCTCCGCCGTGGAAAAGGTCATGCTGCCGTCCACCGTCGTCATGGTCTGGGGCAGGCGGATGTACCGCAGGAAGGCGGGGCTATCACGGTCGTGCATCGCCTGCGTCATGCCGTCGAGCGCAGCCTGATAGATATCCCTCGCCTTCAGCATGCCCCTTACACCCGCTCGATGATCGTGGCGGCGCCCATGCCCGAGGCGATGCAGAGCGTGGCAAGGCCGGTGCCCTTGCCGGTGCGCTCCAGCTCGTCCAGCAGCGTGCCGATGATGATCGCGCCCGTCGCGCCCAAGGGGTGCCCCATGGCAATGGAGCCGCCGTTGACGTTGACCTTGTCATGATCCACGTCAAAGGCCTGCATGAAGCGCAGCACGACGGAGGCGAAGGCCTCGTTGACCTCGAACAGGTCGATGTCGGAAATGCTCATGCCGCTGTCCTTGAGGATCTTCTCCGTCACCGGCACCGGCCCGGTCAGCATGATGGTCGGATCGGTGCCGATCTTGGCCGTGGCGCGGATGCGGGCGCGCGGTTTCAGCCCGTATTTCTCGCCGAACGCCTTGTTGCCGATCAGCACCGCGGCGGCCCCGTCCACGATCCCGGACGAGTTGCCGGCATGGTGGATGTGGTTGATCCGCTCCAGATGCGGGTACTTCATCAAGGCGACCTTGTCGAAACCCGGCATGACCTCGCCCATGTCCTTGAAACTCGCCTTCAACGCGCCAAGGCTCTGCATGTCGGTGCCGGGGCGCATGTACTCGTCCCGGTCGAGGATGGTCAGACCGTTCACGTCCGTGACCGGCACGATGGACTTCGCAAAGCGATTGTCGGCCCAGGCCGCCGCCGCGCGGTTCTGGCTCTCCACCGCCAGCGCGTCCGCGTCATCGCGGGAGAAGCCGTATTCCGTGGCGATGATGTCGGCGCTGATGCCCTGCGGTACGAAATAGGTTTCCATGGCAAGGCTCGGGTCCACGGCAATCGCCGCCCCGTCGCTGCCCATGGCCACGCGGCCCATCATCTCGACGCCGCCGGCGATATAGGCCTCACCGGCCCCGCCGCGCACCTGGTTGGCGGCGAGGTTCACCGCCTCCATGCCGGAGGCGCAGAAACGGTTGATCGCAAGGCCCGGAATGCGCTCGTCGAGGTCCGAGGCCAGCACCGCAGACCGCGCCAGGCAGCCGCCCTGTTCGCCGACCTGCGTGACGTTGCCCCAGATCACGTCCTCGACCGCGTGTCCTTCGAGGTTGTTGCGCGCCTTCACGGCGTTCAGCACCCCCGCCGAGAGACGCAGCGAGGTCACCTCATGCAGGCTGCCATCGGCACGGCCCTTGCCGCGCGGGGTGCGGAGCGCGTCGTAGATATAGGCTTCGGTCATCGGAGAGTCTCCCGTCGGAATGTTCGTCTTGCCCCTCAGGTGGGGGCAATGGGGGGCGCGTTGCAAGAGTGACGTGGCGGAGGATTGCGTAAACCATCCGTCACGTCAATTTGGCCGGAGGGCGCCCGGGCCTCAGGCCCGGTCCGCCGGGCTGCCCGGCATCAGGTCATAGGGATGCTTCCAGCCGTCGAGCCCTTCGATGTTCGACAGCCAGCGGTCGATCTCCGGCCACTCCGCCCGGTCGAAGCCGAAAGGTTCGGGGTAGAACAGGTAGCCGCAGCAGCTCAGATCGGCATTGGTGACGCCCTGGCCGACCATCCAGTCCCGCCCGGCGAGATGGTTGTTCAGCACCTTGTAGGCCGCCTTGAGACGGCCCTGCATGAAGTCGATCACCGGGGCAGGGCGCTTGTCCTCCGGCAGGAAGTTCATCAGGAACCGCGTCATGCCGGCTTGGCTGGACATCTTGTGATTGTCCCAGAACATCCAGCGCATGACCTCGCGTTCCTCATGCGGCGTCGCTCCTCCAAAGCGGCCGCTCTTCTCGGTGACGTACATCTGGATCACGCCGGATTGCGTCAGCTTGGTGCCGCCGTCCTCCAGGACCGGCACCTCGCCCATGGCGTTCACGTCCCGCAGGTACTCGGGCGTGCGCGTCGCGCCGTTGAAGAAATCGACGTAGACCGGCTCCCAGTCCAGCCCCGACAACTCCAGCGCCAGCGCCGCCTTGTAGGCGTTGCCGCTTTCCCCGAAGCAATGAAGTTTGATCGTCATGCGCCCTGTCCTCCTGTCGCGCCTGTCCCAAGGTCGGACGTGGGGGTTTCACACCCCCACACCCCCGTGGGGGTATTTAGACCAAGAAGAAACACAAAAAGAGTCTTCCGGTAACTGCGTTTTAACCGTGATGGGGCCAGACTTTCCCTGCGGTACAGGCTGGGGAGCCGATGACCGCCCAAGGAGAAGCCCCGAGGCCGTTGAACGCCGAAGGCATGTCAGGAAGGTCGACTGCTGCCCGAACGCCGGGCCCGACGCGCGACCTTCCTGTTTCTTCTTGGTGCAAATACCCCCCTCTGCGCCAACCGCCCGCGCACCGCTCAGAAACCGCGCGCAATCAGCTCCTTCATGATCTCGTTGGTGCCGCCGTAGATCCGCTGCACCCGTGCGTCCGTCCACATCTCCGCCACCGCGTATTCCTGCATGAAGCCGTATCCGCCGTGCAGCTGCACGCATTCGTCCAGCACCTCGCCCTGCGTGTCGGTCAGCCAGTATTTCGCCATGGCCGCCTTCTCGACGCTGAGTTCCCCGCGCAGGTGCTCGGCGATGCAGGCGTCGAGGAAGGCCCGCGCCACGGTGGTCTTCGTCTGGCATTCGGCCAGCTTGAACCGGGTGTTCTGGAACTGCGTCAGCGGCCCGCCAAACGCTTCGCGCTCCTTACAATAGGCAATCGTCCGCGACACCGCGCCTTCCATCGCGCCCACCGCACCGCAGCCGATGATCAGCCGCTCCTGCGGCAGTTGCTTCATCATCTGGTAGAAGCCCTGGCCTTCCTCCCCGCCGAGCAGGTTTTCGGGCGGCAGTTCCACGTTGTCGAAGAACAGCTCGGACGTATCCGCCGCATGACAGCCGATCTTTTCGAGGTTGCGCCCGCGCGCAAACCCCTCGGCGCTCCCGGTCTCCACCACCATCAGCGACGTGCCCTTGGACCCCAGTGCCGGATCGGTCTTCGCCGCCACCACGATCAGGTTGGCGTGCTGGCCGTTGGTGATGAAGGTCTTCTGCCCCGTCAGCCGGTACGCATTGCCCTCCTTGACCGCTCGAGTCTTCAGGTTCTGCACGTCCGAGCCGCCGGACGGCTCGGTCATCGCCAGGGCACCGACCAGCTCACCGGTCACCATCTTCGGCAGCCAGCGTTGCTTCTGCTCCTCGGTGCCATAGGCCAGGATGTAATGCGCCACGATGCCGGAATGGATGCCCTGACCCCAGCTCGCGAGGTTCGCCCGCGACGCCTCCATCAGGATCACAGCCTCATGGCCGAAATCCCCGCCCGCGCCGCCGTATTCCTCCGGGATCGACGGGCAGAGCAAGCCAAGCGCCCCTGCCTGCTGCCAGGTCTCCGGGTCCATCTGGCCCTGCCTGCGCCACTTGTCATAAAGCGGCATCCATTCCGTCTCCAGGAACTTCGCGGTCATCTCCGCCAGCATGGCGTGCTCTTCGGTCATCCACGTCATTGCGGGGTCTCCATCCCTGTCAGAACCTTTCCGAGATCCGGGTAGACCTGCGCCAGCACTTGCAAATGCATCGGGCTTTCCACCCGCACCAGATACCACGCCTCGTCCTCGACCAGAGCCACCAGCGGGGCGCTGACCTCCGGGATGCCGAGGCTGGGGAAGGCGCTGTAGGAGGCCAGCACCGCATAGGCGCGGCCGCTGTCCGTCTCGCCGATGGTCAGATCGTCCAGCGGCACCTCGAACTTCGCGCCCCAGAGCGGTTTGCCGTCGATGCTCGCCTGCACCTGCTCACGCATCATCTTTCGCATGCCTTCCGGGTCGGTGCCCGCCTGCTCCGCCACCGTCGCCAGCAGCGACGGTGGCATGTAGTCGAGCGAGGCCGCGACCTGGCCGTCCAGCATCAGCGCCTCATAGGCGCCGACACGGTCCACGAGGTCCGCCTGCGTCGGCTCCGCCAGCGCCTTGGTTGCCAGCAAGGCCAGCAGGGCAGGGGCGATGCGCCATGGTGTCGTAGTCATTGTCATCCTCCCGGCGGGCCGTCCTCCGCCCGCATCCGGACCGGGCAAGGGGCCGGTCCTCTTCAGGTCGAACGATACAGATGTCGTCACGATCTGAAAGCAAGACGTTGGGTGACACCGCGCCGGGGCGATCCGCCGCCTACTGCTTGCGGCTCTCAAGCTCGGCATTGAACAGCCGCAGACGATGCGCGAGGGCCTCCGCGTCCGTCACGCTGTCGAAATGCTCGAAGAGGAAGGAGAGCGCCTCGCCCTCGTCCAGCCCCGCCTCCTGCGCAAAGCGTTTCAGCCTGCGATAGCCGTCCTCGGTCATCGCAACGGGAAAACGCCGGGTCAGGCGGAAACGTTTGGGCATGGCGGGGCCTTCTGGAAAGCGGGGCGGAAGCTCGTGGCAAGGGGCAGTCAAACACAAGCCGCCGGGGTACGAAAGGGGAGCAGGGGACTCCGCCGGCCATCCGTGCCCGCCTCGGAAATGCAGGCGTTGACCTCGATGCAATCCGAGGACGTCCACGCGGGACGAAGCGGCCATTGATGTGTTCCCATCCAATGGCCGCGCTGGTGCACGTCAGGCTGCTGCTGTCGCTTCGATCTCGAACAGCAATCCGGGGATCGCGAGGCGGGTTACACCCAGCAAGGTCATGGGCGGGGCGACCCGATGAGGTCCAAAACGCATGCCCATCAGATCGAAGTTCTGCAGCGCCTCATCGACATCGGTCGCATAGACACCCAGCTTGACGACGTTGCTCAGGGTCATGCCGGCGCCTTTCAGCACCGCTTCCAGATTGTCGAGCGCCAGGCTGATCTGCGCGCGCATGTCTCCGGGATGCTGCGGGTTTCCTTCACCATCCACGGCGGTCTGCCCGGCGCAGAACACCTGCCTCGTTGCGCCGTCGATGACCTCCGCCTGATTGTAGCCCAGCTTGATCGACCAGTCCCAGGGATTCACTGCGGTCCGTTCCATGTACCATTCTCCTCGTTTTCAGTTGCTGGAATCGGTTTAATCCAAAATAGTGCCAAATAATGTCACCATTTGTGCTAGGGTCGTTTCATGAACCTAAGATCGAGACATGACGCCATCGTGCGGAGCCTCCGCCGCAATGGCACATCCACCGTTGATGCTCTGGCCGAAGAGGTCGGTGCGTCCCGCCGCACCGTGCTGCGCGATATTTCTGCCCTGCGTGACGAGGGCTACGTCATCCATTCCGATGTGGGCCGGGGCGGCGGGCTGCAACTCGACCCACAGTCGGTTCAAACGAATGCCAGACTGACGGTGCCCGAGGTCTTTGCCCTTTTGATCAGTGTCGCGGCAATGCGGGCCGCCGGGAACCTGCCGTTCTCCGAACTCGCCGATGCGGGGCTAGCCAAAATCGAACGATCCCTGCCATCCGACAAGGTGAAGGATCTCCGCAACTTTCTGGACTGCCTGCACATCGGCAAGCTGTCGCCGCTGCAGGATTTGTCTGACATGGGCAGGATGGATCCGGAATTGCTCCCGGCGTTTGAAAGGGCGTTTCTGGGGCGGCACCTCATTCAGTTCGACTATCGCGATTCGAAAGGGCGCAAGACCCGGCGCGCAGTCGAGCCGCAAGCCATGTTGATCCTCCCGCCCCTGTGGTATCTGGTAGGATGGGACCCGATGCGCACCGACTTCCGACACTTCCGGATGGACAGGATCAGCCAGCCGGAAGCGATAACCGACACCCAGTTTCGCCGCCGGCATGTCCCCTTCGAAGACGATGTCTGCCCTTACAGCGACTTGCAGAACCGACCGTCGAGCCGGCACTTCGCATGATGCGCGGCATGTGGCGGGTTCGGGCTCGAACTGCGCCTGCGTCACAGCCCGAAGCGGCGATCTGGCGGCGGTGAGCCTGCCAAGTCTCCCGGTGCCGAGAGTCTCCAGCCTCTCTGCCCCTCAAACCCACCTTCCCCAAACAAGAACGCGGGACAGAACCCTGCCCCGCGCCTACCCCGTAGGGCGGGGCTATGCCCCGCACTCCAGACAAGAATGCGCGGGGCTAGGCCCCGCACGCCCTTCCCAAATCAGAACGCCTCCGCGTCCAGCGCCATCACCGTCTCCGCACCGCTTTCGATCCGCGCGAGGTGCGTGCCTGTCAGCGGCAGCTGCCGTGCCATGTAATAGCGGCCCGTGGCGATCTTGGTCTCGTAGAAGGCGGTGTCCGACGCCCCGGCGGCCAGCGCGTCTTCCGCCGCCACCGCCATTTTCGCCCACATCAGGCCAAGGCAGACATGGCCGAAGAGGTGCATGAAGTCATACGAACCCGACAGCGCCGCGTTCGGGTTCTTCATGCCGTTCTGCATGAAGAACATCCCCGCCGACTGAAGATCCTTCGAGGCCTTCTTCAACGGCTCGCGGAAGTCCTTCTCGAACCCCTCCGAACGCCCCTTCGTCTCCTTGATGAAGTCGGTCACCATGGCAAAGAAGGCCATCACATGCTTGCCGCCGTCCTGCGCCAGCTTGCGGCCCACGAGGTCCAGCGCCTGAACGCCGTTCGCGCCTTCGTAGATCATCGCGATCCGGGCATCGCGGGCGAATTGGGACATGCCCCATTCCTCGATGTAGCCGTGCCCGCCATAGACCTGTTGCGCCTGCACCGCCATGTCGAAGCCGCGGTCGGTCAGGAAGCCCTTGATGACCGGCGTCAGCAGCGAAATCAGCCCGTCCGCCGCCTTGTCCTCGCACTTGTGCGCCCGGTCGATCATCGCCGCGCCCCAGTAGGTGAAGGCCCGCGCCCCTTCGACAAAGGACTTCTGATCCATCAGGTTGCGCCGGATGTCCGGATGCACGATCAGCGGATCGGCCGGGCCGTCCGGGTTCTTCGCCCCGGTCACGTCACGCCCCTGCAGCCGGTCCTTCGCGTAGATCACCGCGTTCTGATACGCCGCTTCCGCCTGGGCAAAGCCTTGCAGGCCGACGCCGATGCGCGCCTCGTTCATCATCGTGAACATCGCCCGCATCCCCTTGTGCGCCTCGCCAAGCAGATACCCCGTCGCCTCGTCGTAATTCATCACGCAGGTGGAGTTGCCGTGGATGCCCATCTTCTCCTCGATCTTGCCGACCGACACGCCATTGCGTGCGCCCGGCTGACCATTCTCGACGATGAACTTCGGCACGATGAAGAGGGAGACACCCTTGATGCCCTCCGGCCCGCCCGGGATCTTCGCCAGCACGAGATGAATCACGTTCTCGCTCATGTCGTGGTCGCCAGCGGAGATGAAGATCTTCTGCCCCGAGACCTTGTACGTCCCGTCCTCCTGCGGCACCGCCTTGGTGCGCATCAGGCCGAGGTCCGTGCCGCAATGCGGCTCGGTCAGGTTCATCGTGCCGGTCCACTCGCAGGTCACCATCTTCGGCAGATAGGTCGCCTTCTGCTCGTCCGAGCCATGCGCATGGATCGCCGAATAGGCGCCATGGGTCAGGCCCTGGTACATGTTGAAGGCCATGTTGGCGGCAGAGAACTGCTCGCCCACGGCGGTGCTCACCAGGTAGGGCAATCCTTGCCCGCCGTACTCCGGATCGCAATCCAGAGCCGTCCAGCCGCCCTCGCGCACCTGGTCGAACGCGGCCTTGAACCCCTCCGGCGTGCGCACCACGCCGTTTTCCAGCACGCAGCCCTGCGTGTCGCCCACCGCGTTCAGCGGCGCGAGCACATCGCCCGCCAGCTTGGCGGCCTCGCCGAGAATGGCGTCGAGCGTGTCACGGTCGAGCTCGTCATATCCGGGCACGTCCTGCTCGGAAATCTTCAGCAACTCGTTCAGGACGAACATCTGGTCCTTGACCGGTGCGGTGTAGCTGGGCATTGGGGTCCTCCTCGGGATCTGCGGCCGAGGGCTATTCGGCCGCGCTTTTCTTCTGCGTCATCGTGGCCAGCATGCGCTCGGCCCATTTCATCTGGTCCTGAAGCTCGGAGATCGCGGTGTCGAGATCCTCGCGCTGCTTCTCCAGATCGCCAAGCCGCGCCTGTGCCACCTCGTAGGAGCGCTGCAGCTGGGTCTGCTGCTGGTCGCCCACATGGTACAGGTCCAGCAATTGCCGGATCTCCTCGAGGCTGAAGCCAAAGCGCTTGCCGCGCAGGATCAGCTTGAGGCGGGCGCGGTCGCGCCGGGTAAACAGCCGCTTCTGGCCTTCACGGATGGGAAACAGCAACTCCTTCTGCTCGTAGAAGCGCAAGGTTCGGGGGGTCACCTCGAATGCGTCGCACATCTCCCGGATTGTCATTATCCTGTCGTCGGTCATTTCGTCTCGCGGTCCTCATGTCTGTTGCGATGCGACGTGAGGTGCGCTCTGCCTCACATCCATACAATGGGAAAAAACGTTGACGTAAGTCATACGCTGCGTCACTTCTTGCTTGACGTAACATCAATGCACGTCAGCGCGTAGCCGCTATTAGATTGTTTCATTAACGAAGGTTAACACGGTCGGGTATTCCATACCCGGCAAGCCTCCGCCAGCAGGCCTATACGGATTATCCCACAGCGTTCCGCCTTCAACCTGACTCAATCCGCGACGCGATCATCTCCGGAGCGCCGCAGGCGCGGCAGCGTATGCGTGTCACACGGTCAAGGCGGGGCGCTTTCGCGGAGACCGGCGGGTCAGGTGGCGTCCGGCAGGCTGTCCGCGGTGCGGTCGCGCAGCGCCCGGAGCTCGTCCATGGCCTCTTCGAGCTGCGCCTTCTGCTCGGCCAGTTCCCCGAGCTGCCGGTCCGCCATCTCCACCCAGGCCCGCATCTGCGCTTCGGTGCCCTGCTCCTCGTAGATCATCAGCCACTGGCGGATGTCCTCGAGCTGGAAACCGAACTTGCGGCCACGCAGGATCAGCGTCATGCGGGCAATCTCGCGCGGGCCGTAGAACCGCGCCCGTCCGTCCCGCTCCGGGGCCAGCAGCTCGATATACTCGTAATACCGCAGCGTGCGCGGCGTCACGTCGAACTTCGCGCACATTTCCTTGAAGCTGAGACGGGGTTCGCTGGTCATCGGTATCCTCTTCCGGGCGCGACGATAGGACGGCGTCCTGCCGGTGGCAACTGCAATCAGCCCGCGCTTGCAGCCCCGCGCCCGCCGACCCATAAAGGCACAAGGACCTGCAACCCGGAGCCACCAATGGCCGTCGACAAGGCAACCCTCGCCAAGCAATTCATCGAATACCTGCCGCATTGCAAGGCGCTGGGCATGAAGATCACCGAGATCGGCGACGGCGTGGCGGAGATCCAGCTGCCCTATGACGCGCGCTTCATCGGCGACCCGGAGACCGGCGTGATCCACGGTGGCGCGGTCTCGGCGCTGATGGACACCTCCGGCGGCGCGGCGGTCATCGCGCACCCGAAATCGCCCGGCGGTACGGCGACGATAAACCTGCGCATCGACTACATGCGCCCCGCAACCCCCGGCCAGACCATCACCTGCCGCGCCGAGTGCTACCACATCACCCGCTCCGTCGCCTTCGTCCGCGCTACCGCCTTCGACGAGGACCGTACGCGCCCGGTGGCCAGCGCCACGGGAGCCTTCACCGTCGAGGAGCAAAAGCAATGAGTGATCGCCGCAAGCCCGAGCCGGTCCAGGTCATCAAGCAGCGCCGCGACGCCGCGCTCTCCGCCCTCGTCTCCGGCGTGCCCTACATCCAGTATCTCGGCATTCATTTCGACCGGCGCGGCGACGAGCTGACCGCGATCCTGCCCTATGATGACAAGATCATCGGCAACCCGGTGTTGCCGGCCATCCACGGCGGCGTCACGGCGGCCTTTCTCGAAGTCACCGCGATGATGACGCTCAACTGGACCTGGCTCTGGGCCGACATCGAAAGCGGCAAGCTCGACGCCGAGGAGATGGCGCGGGGGGCCCTGCCGCGCCTGCCGAAGACCATCGACTTCACCGTCGATTACCTGCGCACCGGCCTGCCGCGCGACGCCTATGCCCGCGCCCGCGTCACCCGCTCCGGGCGGCGCTACGCCTCGGTGCAGGCGGAGGCCTGGCAGGACAACCACGACCGGCCCATCGCGCAGGCCACCGCGCATTTCCTGATGCCGCGCCCGGAAGGCTGAGGCGCCGCGTCCCCCGCGTCTTCTTTCTCCTGATCCGTAGTCCGTCCCGCGCCCCGCAGGCGCACCAGAAAGCCCGACATGACCGACGACAAGCCCATCACCCACCGGCGGGTGCTCAGCATCGCCCTGCCGATCCTGCTCGCCAATGTCACCGTGCCGATCCTCGGGGCGGTGGATACCGGCGTCGTCGGCCAGATCCCGGAGGCCGAGCCCATCGCCGCCGTCGGCGTCGGTGCCGTGATCCTTTCGGCGGTCTACTGGATCTTCGGCTTCCTGCGCATGGGCACCACCGGCCTCACGGCGCAGGCGGCGGGGCAGGGGAACCGCGCCGAGGTCGCCGCCCTCTTGACCCGCGTGCTGATGATCGGCCTCGCCGGGGGGCTGGCGCTGATCCTGTTGCAGGACCTCGTGTACTGGGCCGCCTTCCGCCTGTCGCCCGCCGGGCAGAAGGTCGAGGACCTCGCCCGTGCCTACATGCAGATCCGCATCTGGTCCGCCCCCGCCGCCATCGCCATCTACGGCATCACCGGCTGGCTGATCGCACAGGAGCGCACCCGCGACGTGCTGCTGCTCCAGCTCTGGATGAACGGCGTCAACATCACCCTCGACCTCCTCTTCGTGCTGCAGCTGAACATGGGTGTCGACGGCGTCGCCCTCGCCACCTTCCTCGCCGAATGGTCCGGCCTCGCGCTCGGCCTCTGGCTCTGCCGCGCCGCCTTCGGTGTGCCCGACTGGCGCGACTGGGCGCGCGTCTTCGACCGCGTGAAACTGCGCCACATGGCGCTCGTGAACACCGACATCCTGATCCGCTCCATGCTGCTGCAGGGGATCTTCGTCTCCTTCCTGCTGCTCGGCGGGCATTTCGGGGCGGTGACCCTCGCCGCCAACCAGGTGCTGCTGCAATTCCTCTACATCGCCGGGTTCGCCCTCGACGGCTTCGCCTTCGCCGCCGAGGCGCTGGTCGGCCAGGCCTTCGGGGCCGGGGCAGTGGCCCGCATCCGCACCGCGGCAAAGATGACCTCGCTCTGGGCGCTGATCTTCAGCCTCGCCATGGCCGCCGCCTTCGCCCTCGGCGGTCCGCTGCTCATCGACATCATGGCCAAGGACCCGGAGGTGCAGCAAACCGCCCGCATCTACCTGCCCTGGATGGTCGCCACGCCCGTGCTGATGCTCGGCCTCGTCATGCTCGACGGCATCTTCATCGGCGCCACCCGCTCGGCGGACATGCGCAACATGATGGTGGTCTCCGCCGCGATCTACCTCGTCGCGGTCTGGGCCCTGATCGGGCCGATGGGCAACCACGGCCTCTGGGCCGCCTTCCTGATCTCCATGCTGGCGCGCGGCGTGACCCTCGGCCTGCGCTACCCCGCCCTCGAACGTGCCGCTGCGTCAACCAGCGCTTGAGAGACCTGACTCTTTAGGATAGGTTAACCCTACATGGGGGTTCCGCGTTTCGTTTTCCAAGGGTCAAGTCAATGTACCATGTCTATGTCGCCGGCGTCGAACCCGCCGGTTTCTTCAAGTCCCTGTCGCTGTCCTCCGCCCTGCGCGGCCTCAGACCTGCGGCAAAGATCCTGCCCGGTTTCCGCAAATCCGCCGTCTTCCGCTCCGGGTCCTATCAGTTCGCAACCCTGATCTGGACCGATGCCGCTGCGCTGCGCAGTTTTGCGGGCGGTCCGGCGGCGCGGGATCTGGAAGCGCTGGCGCTCCGCAACGCCCGATACCACGCCGCTCACGCCTTCGTCTGCGAGACCGAGCCCACGCGCGAGGAGATCGTCACCCTCTGGCGCACCGCCCGCCACGCCGCCGCCGCCGCCTGAGCCATTTTCCGCATTTTCATTGCCCGTCCGCTCCCCTAAGAAGGCGGGAACAAAACGCGGAGAAACACCATGGCGGACGACCTGTTCAACTCGTTCATGAACGGCCCCGATGAAAAGGGCCGCTTCGGCATCTTCGGCGGGCGCTTCGTGTCCGAAACGCTCATGCCGCTCATCCTCTCGCTCGAAGAGGAATACGAAAAGGCCAAGACCGACCCGACCTTCTGGGCCGAAATGGACTTCCTCTGGAAGCATTACGTCGGCCGCCCCTCGCCGCTCTACTTCGCCGAACGCCTGACGGACCGCCTCGGCGGCGCCAAGGTCTACATGAAGCGCGACGAGCTGAACCACACCGGCGCGCACAAGATCAACAACGTGCTCGGCCAGATCATCCTCGCGCGCCGCATGGGCAAGACCCGGATCATCGCCGAAACCGGCGCCGGTCAGCACGGCGTCGCCACGGCCACCGTCTGCGCGAAGTTCGGCCTCAAATGCGTGGTCTACATGGGCGCCCATGACGTCGAGCGGCAGCAGCCCAACGTCTTCCGCATGAAGCTGCTCGGCGCGGAGGTCATCCCCGTGACCTCCGGGCGCGGCACGCTCAAGGACGCCATGAACGACGCGCTGCGCGACTGGGTCACAAACGTGCGCGACACCTTCTACTGCATCGGCACCGTCGCCGGCCCGCACCCGTACCCGGCGATGGTCCGCGACTTCCAGTCGATCATCGGCAAGGAAGCGAAAGAGCAGATGATGGAGGCCGAGGGCCGTCTGCCCGATATGCTGGTCGCGGCCATCGGCGGCGGCTCCAACGCCATGGGCCTGTTCTACCCCTTCCTCGACGACAAATCGGTTCAGATCATCGGCGTCGAGGCGGGGGGCAAGGGCGTCAACGAGAAGATGGAGCATTGCGCCTCCCTGACAGGGGGCCGCCCCGGCGTGCTGCATGGCAACCGCACTTACCTGCTTCAGGACGAAGACGGCCAGATCCTCGAAGGCTTCTCGATCTCCGCCGGTCTCGACTACCCCGGCATCGGGCCGGAGCACTCCTGGCTGCATGACGTAGGCCGCGCTGAATACGTCTCGATCACCGACAAGGAGGCGCTCGAAGCCTTCCAGCTCTGCTGCGAGACCGAGGGCATCATCCCGGCGCTGGAACCCTCGCACGCACTTGGCCACGTGATGAAGATCGCCCCCAAGCTGCCGAAGGATCACATCATCTGCATGAATCTCTGCGGTCGCGGCGACAAGGACATCTTCACCGTCGCCAAGCATCTCGGCGTCGACATGAGCGGGACCGAAGGGCGCAAGATGGACTGACACCCTGTCCGGTGTTCGCGTCAGGATTGCTTGCACGGATTGAATAGGGGCTGCTCAGCAGCCCCTTTTTCTACGTGCACCATGTAAGGATTGACGTGTAAGGGTTTGTCGGGGCGAGGTTTCTTCCGCGTCTCCGGACTGACTCGGCGACACCAAACAAGCCGCCCGGAGCGTGTTGATGCAGGGGCGGGCTGGACATGGGCTTGGCCAAAGGGCACACCCTGTGGATAAAACATTGGATAAATCGGGTATATAATCAAACTCGCCAAAATTGCCGCCTGCCTTGCGACCATTTGTTCGGAATATACAGGCAAGTCCCTTAGCCGCCGGAGCGATGTTCGGCATGCGGCGCGGACACGGAGAGCGAGGTCTCTCCGACTCTGACCTTGTCTTAATCCAGTTTAAATTGGCGCTGAGAGCGCTTCAGGCGGCATTCTCTTTCAGTATTGCGATATTCACGATATCCAGCGCCCTTTGGTGCGTGGCCTCCAGATGTACCTTCGGTGCGCAGCCTTCGTCATGAGCCTGCAGGAACCGCGCCGCGCACAGGCACCAGCAATCGCCGGGTTCCAGCCCTTTGAACCCGAACTCGGGGCGTGGCGTGCTCAGATCGTTGCCGACATACTTGGAAAAGGCCAGGAACTCCGCCGTCATCACCGCGCAGACCGTATGGCTGCCCCGGTCTTCGGCGCAGGTATTGCAGTGTCCGTCGCGGAAATAGCCGGTTACCGGGCTCATGCCGCACACTTCAAGTGTGCCGCCCAAGACATTGATCGCAGGGTCTTTCTCTACCATGGTCTCTCCTCAGCGGAACTTGTCCGCCAGCTTCTGCAGCGGGCTTCGGGTATCCTCGGGCTGCGGCGTATCCGCAGGCGCGGCAGGGGTCTCCGGGGCCTTTGCGGTCTTCGACGACCGGGGCGGCGCGGTGCGTTGCGCCACGGCGTTCGAGAACCGCGCGGCATCCCCATCCGCCAGGGCCGGCGCTCCGTCCGAAATCCCGCGCATCAGGTCGTCCAGCCAGCCTTCATCCGCCTTGTGAAAATCGTGCAGGACATAGGCCGACACCAGCTCCTTGCGCCCCGGATGGCCGATCCCCAGGCGAACCCTTTGGTAAGCCTCGCCGATATGCGCGTGAATGGAGCGCAGGCCATTATGCCCCGCATGCCCGCCCCCCATCTTCACCCGGCATTTCCCGGGGGCAAGATCAAGCTCATCATGGAAGACGGTCACATCGCCCGGTGTCAGCTTGTAGAACCGCATGGCCTCGCCGACGGACTGCCCGGACAGGTTCATGAAGGTCTCGGGCTTGAGCAGCAGCACCTTGTCCGCGCCCAGCCGGCCTTCGGCGATCTGGCCCTGGAACTTGGCCTTCCACGGCCCGAACCCGTGATCGGACGCGATCCGGTCGAGCGCCATGAAACCGATGTTGTGCCGGTTTCCCGCGTACTTCGCCCCGGGATTTCCGAGGCCGACAAAGATCTGCAAGAGCGCCTCCATGCCTGTGTCTGCGGCCCTACCTAGGGCTTTCCGGCAGCCAAGACAACGGTTCCGGCGGGGATGGCCGGGTCGTGCCTGGCCTGGTCTTGGATAAAGCTTTCCTGAACAGGGTGTTGTCGGGCCAACTTCGCGCAAGACATGAAGAAAGGCCCCCGCCGTTGGGCAGGGGCCTTGAACGTGTCTGCGAAAGGCCGGAGGATTACTCCTCGCCGCCCTCTTCCGCCTCGTCCTCGTCATCGCCCGCAGCCTTGAGGCCCGACGGAGCGGAGATGTTGGCGATGACGAAGTTGCGGTCGATCGTCGGCTTGGTGCCTTCCGGCAGGGTCACGTCCTCGATGTGGACGATGTCGCCGATGTTCATGCCGGTCAGGTCGACGGTGATCTTCTCGGGGATGTCACCGGCGGTGACTTCGAGCTCGACTTCGTTGCGAACCACGGTCAGAACGCCACCCTTGCGGATACCCGGGGCGGCCTCTTCGTTGATGAATTCAACGGGGATGAAGAGGTTCACGCGGGTGGTGCGGCGCAGGCGCATGAAGTCGACGTGGGTCGGCAGGTCCTTGACCACATCGCGCTGCACGTCGCGGCAGATAACGCGGACGTCGTCGTGGCCTTCGACCTGCAGGTTGAACAGGGTCGACTTGAAACGGCCCTGCTTGAGGCGCTTCAGAAGGACGTTGAAGGGGATGTTGATGGGCAGCGGGTCATGCTCGCCACCGAAAACGATCCCCGGAACGAGGCCGTCGCGACGGGCCTGACGAGCGGCGCCCTTGCCTGTCCCCGTGCGTTCAGAGGCGACGAGATCCGGAATCTCTCCAGCCATGGTATTCTCCAATATGTCTAGGGCAGGGTGCCTCCAAGGCTGTCACCCTGCGATGAGGGCCTGCGCGTACACCGGATCGGGGGGGAAGACAAGGCGATTCGGGTGGGGCCCCTCGGTCAGGTGACCGTCAAAATGTTTCGCGCGCGAAACATTGTTTGTTAACAATGGGTTAATTTTAGGATTTCCCCGCCCGTTGCTTAGGGAAGCAATTACCAACTAACGTTGATGTGATGGCCCTTCGCTCGCCGATGAGTTAAGATTGTCCCACCATGGCAACCTCCCGGAAATGAGCTTGTCGTAGGGCATGCGCTCCTCTCTTGGCTTCCGGACTGCGCCAATTTCTTCCAGAATTCCGTAAAGAAAGTACCCATGTAGTTTCTCTTCAGTAGAGCGATTTATGGCCTCCTTTAAGTCTGATATTGAGAACAGAGCGAGACACCTTTCCAAATCTGTGTAGTCCACAGATATGACGGGAATGCGGAACTCTTGGGAGACTGCAAACTTGTCTGCCAGTTTGTGCGCCTCTCTGAAAATTTCTCTAATGTAAGTGTTTCCTAAGGCGGTCCATGGATCATAGGTGATAATCAACCCATATGATTTACGTGGTGATGTGCTGGAAAACTCTTGCTTCGTGCGCCAAACTTGTACTACGCCCTTGATGATATCTTGGAAGTACTCGGGGCTAGACATCCAAGGGTTCGGCGATGTTAGAACCGCTTGAGGAAGCCTGCGCGATTTGCATTCTGCAATTATTTCAAAGTTTTCGGCTTCTGAATGCAGGAAAAGGTCGGCACTCATGCCGTAACTTGTATGTCGTTCACTCTCAATTTTGCATGCTGGGCTGCAATAGTGCTCAAGCATCACCTTGCATAAACCTTCAAACGCGGCTGCTGCGGCGTTTCTGGAGGCGCTGTCCTGCACGCAGTCAAAATAAAGCCCTTCGGTAATTCTACGGAGTAAGAGGTCGCGTGACGGGACTACAATTATCGCGGAGTTTCGGTCCCAAGCTAAGAAAAGTGGCCGTTCCTTCACGACGCTGCGCCGAAAATCTCGCGGAAGACTTATGTTGCGAATTTCTTGCGCGAACCTACTTTGTTGTTCGAATGTGCCTCCAATAGCATTCAGGACTTGGACAACTGTATTGGCGTCAATGCCGTTTTTGAGGAGGTGTGGGACGCGAATGGCGGGGAATTCTTCAGTCGCACAGTATATCGAGAATGCAACCTGCGTCAATGTGTCCAGTTCGACACCGTGTTTCGAGTGAAATGCCTTCTTTGCTTCGGCAGTAGCATAAAGCATCCAGGCTTTGGTTATTCTGGGAAGATTGTCGTAGCCGATTTGCCAGTCGTATTGCGGCCAGAATAGCCTCGGCATTGCTTCCATAATCTCACTGCCATGGAAGTCGAGAACGCTCTCAGAGTTCGCTAGCCCGTTGTAGGTGTTGAAAAGTTTGGCTGCCGCGCCCCAAGTTCTTAGATCTAAAATGCGGCGCGAATACGCGTCGTCCGGTCCATAAGTCAAGCGCTCGTTAACAACTGAATCTACGTTGTGCGGAGGGATGAAAAACTTTCCCAGAAGGCGATAGTCTTCCGCAGTTCCCAAGACCTCAATATGTTTGGCAGCCGCTTTCAATCGCCCCTGCCTTGCCGATTCGAGAGCCCAGCTCACTATCAGTACGTTATAAAGCGGAAGTGGTGACAGGATTTTGCGAAGTCTGCTTTCCCAGTAAACTTGCTTCTCTTGCTGCCCACTCCTCGCCACCAATTCACGTCCTCCATCCCCAAGCCGCATTCAGAGTTGGAACTTTTTCAAACGCCATCAAGATTTCTTGTTATATAAATTTCCCCCCTCACCCCCACTCCCCCGAAAACCCCTTCGGGACCATCAGAATATCGCGGTCCACGCCCTGAATGTTGCGATGCCCACACAACGCCATGGACATATCCAGCTCTTTGTGGATGACCTGCAGGGCCTTGGTGACGCCGGCCTCGCCCATGGCGCCAAGCCCGTAGACGTAGGCGCGGCCGATCCAGCAGCCCTTGGCGCCCATGGCGGTGGCCTTGAGGACGTCCTGGCCGGAGCGGATGCCGGAATCGATGTGGACCTCGATCTTGTCGCCGACCGCGTCGATGATCGGTTCGAGCGCGCGAATGGAGGAGAGGGCGCCGTCGAGCTGGCGGCCGCCGTGGTTGGAGACGACGATGGCGTCCGCGCCGACGTTCAGGGCCTCCAGCGCGTCGCGCGGGTCCATGATGCCCTTGATGATCAGCGGGCCGTCCCACATCTTGCGGAACTGGCGGATGCGGTCCCAGTCGAGGGACTGGTCGAAGCTTTCGGCGGTCCATGTGGTCAGGGAGGAGGCGTCCGAGACGCCCTTCGCGTGACCGACGATGTTGCCGAAGAAGCGGCGCTTGGTTTGCAGCATGCCGAGGCCCCACTGCACCTTCGTCATCATGTTGGCGATGGATTTGGGGGTGAGTTTGGGCGGGGCGGAGAGGCCGTTCTTGAGGTCCTTGTGGCGCTGGCCGAGGAGCTGGAGGTCGACGGTGATGACGGCGGCGGAGCAGTTCGCGGCCTTCGCCCGGTCGAAGAGGTTCTGCATGAAGGTGTCGTCCTTCAGCGTGTAGACCTGCATCCAGAAGGGTTTGGAGGTGTTCGAGGCGACATCCTCGATGGAGCAGATGGACATGGTGGAGAGGCAGAAGGGGACGCCGAATTTCTCGGCGGCCTTCGCGGCTTTGATCTCGCCATCGAAGTGCTGCATGCCGGTGAGGCCGACGGGGGCGAGGGCGACGGGCATGGAGACGTCCTGGCCGATGAGTTTGGTTTTGGTGGAGCGGTTCGCCATGTCGAGGGCGACGCGCTGGCGCAGGTAGATCTTGTCGAAGTCGGAGGAGTTCTCGCGGAAGGTCTGTTCCGACCAGGAGCCGGATTCGCAGTAGTCGTAGAACATTTTCGGCACGCGGCGGCGGTAGATGCGCTTGAGGTCTTCGATTTCGGTGATGACGGGCATGCGAGTCGGCCTTTGTGCTGAAATTGGTAAGGTTGGATTACCAATTTCGGGGCGGCGTGGCAATGGTGGAGCTCGGGGTTTAAGCCGTTGTTCATGGGCGCGGGGTAGGGTGCGCGCGGGTTCGTGAGCGTTGGAGGCGGCTCGTGAAGGGATTCGTGTTTACGGAGCTGCTGGCGATGGCGGAGGAGGCGATCGGCGAGGCGCGGGTGGATGCGGTGCTCGACCGGCTCGCGCTGGAGAGTGACGGGGCGTACACGGCGGTGGGGAATTACCCCTGCGGCGAGTTGATGCAGATCGTGGAGGCGCTGAGCGTGGAGACCGGACTGGCCGGGGCGGAGTTGCAACGGCGGTTCGGGCATTGGGTGATGCAGGTGTTCCGCGAGCGGTACGGCGGGTTCTTCGAGGGCAAGCGGTCGGCGCTGGAGATGCTGGAGGCGGTCGAGGGCGAGGTGCATGTGGAGGTGCGCAAGCTGTACCCGGACGCGGAGCTGCCCCGGTTCGTCACGACGCGGGACGGGCAGGGCGGGGTGACGATGGACTACCGTTCGCCGCGGCCGCTGGTGCCGTTCTGTCTCGGCCTGATCGAGGCCTGCGGCGCGGCCTTCGGCACGCCGCTGGACATCGTGCAAGTGCCGCTGCCGGGGGCGGAGGTGTCCGGCGCGCGCTTTCATGTCCGCGTAGCCGGATAGGGCGTTGTCGCAGGCCGTGCCCCCCCAGCCGCCCGAGACGGTGTCCCGCCGTCGGTACGAGCGCGAGCGGCGTGCCCGGGCCGAGGTGGAGGCCATGCTGGAGGCGAAATCGCGCGCGCTCTACGAGGCGAACAAGGCGCTGCGCCAGCAGGCGCGCTTGCTGGAGGTCGAGGTGGCGCAGCGGACCGCGGACCTGGAGGCGGCGAAGCAGCAGGCGGAGAAGGCGAACGAGGCCAAGAGCGCCTTCCTCGCGATGATCAGCCACGAGATCCGCACGCCGCTGAACGGCCTGCTGGGCATGGCCACCGCGCTGGCGGAGACGCCGCTGCGCCCGGAGCAGCTCGACATGCTGCATCTGTTGCAATCGTCCGGCGATACGCTGCTCGCGCTGCTCAACGATGTGCTCGACCTGTCGAAGATCGAGGCGCGGCAACTGGAGATCGAGACCATCGCGACGGACCTCGTGGCGCTGGTCGAGGGGCAGGCGCGGGTCTACGCGGTGCAGGCGGCGGAGAAGGGGCTGGGGTTCGCGCTGTCGATCGCGGAGGAGGCGCGGGTCTGGCTGGAGGCCGATCCCACCCGGCTGCGCCAGGTGCTCGGCAACCTGATGTCGAACGCCATCAAGTTCACGGACACCGGCGGCATTTCCCTGACCGTGACGCGGCGCGGGGAGATGATGGAAGCGCGGGTCCGCGACACCGGGCCGGGCGTGGCCCCGGACCTGCAGGGGCGGCTGTTCCAGCCGTTCAGCCAGGCGGACGCCTCGATCACCCGCAAGTTCGGCGGCACCGGCCTCGGGCTGGCGGTGTCCCGCGAGCTGTGCCGGATGATGGGCGGCGATCTCGTGTACAGCGCCGTGCCGGATGGCGGGGCGGAGTTCGTGGCACGCTGGCGGGCGGTGGAGGCAGAGGTCTCGGAGGTCGGGCAGGAGCATGGGCCGGACGAGTTCGAGCTGGTGCTGCTGTCGCGCCCGTGGCGCGTCCTCGTGGCGGAGGACAACCTGACGAACCAGCAGGTGCTCGGTCTGCTGCTGCGCCGGTACGAGCTGCGCCTCGACATGGTCGAAACCGGGGTGGGCGCGGTCGCGGCCCATACCGCGGACCCCTATGACCTGATCCTGATGGACGTGAACATGCCGGAGATGGACGGGCTGGAGGCCGCTGCCTTCATCCGCCAGTTCGAAGCCGCGCGCGATCTGCCGCGCGTGCCGATCATCGCGCTGACCGCCAATGCCATGACCCACCAGGTCCAGGACTATCTGCGACAGGGCGTCGATGCGCATGTCTCGAAGCCGGTCAGCCGTCCGGCCCTCGGGCGGGTCATGGCGCGGCTCTTGTGCGAGGCGCAGGTGCGGCAGGGCGGCCGCGCAAGCTGTCAGGGCTGCGCGGCGCAGGGGGTTTGCGGCATGGATTCGGTCGCCTGTCAGGCGGAATGCGCACCCGCGGCCAGCCCGGAGACGAAGGCCAGCACCTGATCGACGCTCTTGCCCGCGGCGATCTCGGCCACGATGGCGGAGCCGACGACGCAGCCGTCCGCCACGCTGGCGATTTCGCGGGAGGTCTCCGGCGTGCGGATGCCGAAGCCGACGATCACGGGAATGTCGGTCTGGGCCTTGATCCGCGCGACCTCGGGGCCGACGTCGGTCGCCTGCGCGGCGGCGGCGCCGGTGATGCCGGTGATGGAGACGTAGTAGACGAAGCCGGAGGTGTTCTGCAGCACCTTCGGCAGGCGCTTGTCATCGGTGGTGGGCGTCGCGAGGCGGATGAAGTTCAGGCCGGCCTTCTGCGCCGGGATGCACAGCTCGTCGTCCTCCTCGGGCGGCAGGTCGACGACGATCAGACCGTCGATGCCGGCCTCCCTGGCCTGCGCCAGGAAGGTGTCGACGCCGCGCGAGTAGATCGGGTTGTAGTAGCCCATGAGCACGATGGGGGTGTCGGTGTCCCCGGCGCGGAAGTCGCGGACCAGCTGGAGGGTCTTGTCCAGGGTCATGCCGCCTTCGAGCGCGCGCTGCCCGGCGAGCTGGATGGTGGCGCCATCGGCCATGGGATCGGTGAAGGGCAGGCCCAGCTCGATGATGTCGACCCCGGCGCCCGGCAGGCCCTTCATGACGGCGAGCGAGGTTTCGACGTCCGGATCGCCTGCCATGATATAGGAAACGAAGGCTTTCTTTCCGTCGGCCTTCAGGCGGGCGAAGGTGGCGTCGATGCGTGTCATGGGAGTCCCTCTTGCGTGCTTGGGCCGATGTGCCGGATGTGGCCGGGAAAATCAATGGGGTGAGAGCCGGACCGCGCAGCGGCAAACTCTCCAGTATGAGATGCGCCCGCAAAAGCAAGGCTTTTGCAGCATCGAACGTGCGCAGCACGGTTTGAGGCTCGAACGGGCGGAGCCCCTGCCGGACCGCGCAGACGCCGCGAGCCCGACCGGGGTGCCTATCCGTGCAAACCGGAGACCGACGCCCCGATTTCTTGGAAAGAAATCGGACCGGACTCTTTGCAAGAGTCCGGCGCCCTCGCCGCACGGGGCGTGTTTCCCTTTCCTGCGCATCCAGCCTTTGCCCCGAGGACAAATGCCGCTACCTCTGGCCCTGACCCAAAGGAGGAGACATCATGCGCATTGCATTCACGGGCGGCAGCGGCAAGGCAGGGCGGCATATCCTGCCGATGCTGGCGGCGGCGGGCCATACGGTCCTGAACCTCGATTTGCAGCCTTTGCAGGCGGAGGGCGTGGATAACCTGATCTGTGACCTGACCGATCCGGGGCAGGTGTTCTCGGCGCTGTCGGGATACGCGAACTTCGGCGAACTGGAGCCGGGCACCGGGGTGCCGAAATTCGACGCGGTGGTGCATTTCGCCGCGCTCGCCCGTATCCTGATCCAGCCCGACTGCGAGACTTACCGCGTCAATACGCTCTCGACCTACAATGTCATGGAAGCGGCGGTGAAGCTGGGCATTCCCAAGGTGATCTTCGCCAGTTCCGAGACGACGTATGGCGTGTGTTTCGCCGATGGCACGCGCAAGCCGGAGTACATCCCGGTGGACGAGGATCACCCGACGGTGCCGGAGGACGCCTATGCGATGTCGAAGGTCTGCAACGAGGTTGCGGGGCGGTCGTTCCAGCAGCGCTCGGGCATCGACATCTACGGCCTTCGGATCAACAACGTGATCGAGCCGGAAGAATACGAGACGAAATTCCCGGCCTATGTGCGGGACGCTGCGCTGCGCGAGCGCAACATCTTTGCCTATATCGACGTGCGCGATCTGGGGCAGATGGTGATGCGGTGCCTGGAGACGGATGGGCTGGGCTATGAGGTGTTCAACGTCTCGAATGACGATCTGTCGGTGGGGGCGAGCAATGCGGAGGTGCGCGAGCGGTTCTATCCCGGCGTGCCGGTGAAGCGGCAGATGGAGGGCAACGAGACCTTCTATTGCAATCGCAAGGCCAAGGCGATGCTCGGTTTCGCGCCGGAGCATTCGTGGCGGGATGTGCTGGGTGGGTGATATCCCCCACTCCCAGTTGACGAAGACGTGAGACACGGGCGTCAAACTGCTGATACAACTACACCGGAAGATTTGCGCATGTTTACAGCGAGAGGAGCGAACATGAAGAAGGCGATTGTTGCAGGGTTGGTTGTCGCGGCGGGTATAGCCGGGGCGCTCTGGGCCGAGGAAGAGGCGTCGAACCCGGTGGTGAAGGCGCGCATGGAGGCCATGGAAGAGATCGGCGGCTCCATGAAGGTGCTGGGTGACATGGCCAAGGGCGCGGTGGCTTTCGACGCGGCGGCGGCGCAGGCGGCGGTCGACAAGATCGTGGCGGAAGCGAGTGAGGTTCCGGCGCTGTTCGAGGCCAACGAGAGCGATCCGGCCTCGGAAGCGTTGCCGGTGATCTGGGAAGACTATGCCGATTTCACCGCCAAGGCGGGCGATCTGAAGACCGCGGCGGAAGGCATCACCATCAGCGCCCAGGCGGACATCGGTCCGGCGATGGGCACGCTGGGCGGCGCTTGCAAGGCCTGCCACTCCAAGTACCGCGTCGCCAAGTAAGACCGGCTTTGGCCGAAACGAGGGGTCGTCTTGACGCGTGTCAAGGCGGCCCTTTGCCGTTCCGGGTAGAGTCGCGGCCATGCCATGACACTGGAGACCGCATGACCGAATCCGCCGTGACCCCCGACCTGCCCACACCCCCCGAAGCGCCCGCGATCCCGAAGGCGGCGAACGACGCCGCCAGGGAGGCGGGTCAGGTTCCGCCGAAACCCCCGGTGAAGCCTCAGCCGACGGCGGACGAGATCCGCCGGGCTTTCGAAACCGGGGCCTATCCCTATCACACGCGCCTGTCGACGCGGGCCTACGAGAAGGAGAAGGCCAAGCTGCAGGCGGAGCTGCTGAAGGTGCAGCTCTGGGCGCAGGAGACCGGGCAGAAATTCGTCTTGCTGTTCGAAGGGCGCGACGCGGCGGGCAAGGGCGGCACGATCAAACGCTTCACCGAACACCTCAATCCGCGCGCCGCGCGGGTGGTGGCGCTGAACAAGCCCACGGACGAGGAGCGCGGCCAGTGGTACTACCAGCGCTATATCCAGCACCTGCCGACGGCGGGGGAGATCGTGCTCTATGATCGCTCGTGGTACAACCGTGCCGGGGTCGAGCGGGTCATGGGCTTCTGCCAGCCCAACGAATACCTGGAGTTCATGCGCCAGACGCCGGAGCTGGAGCGGATGCTGGTGCGCTCGGGCATCCAGCTTTACAAATACTGGTTCTCTGTGACGCGGGCCGAGCAGCGCACCCGGTTCGAGAGCCGCGAGACCGATCCGCTCAAGCAGTGGAAGCTCTCGCCGATCGACAAGGCCAGCCTCGACAAGTGGGACGATTACACCGAGGCGAAAGAGGCGATGTTTTTCTATACCGATACGGCGGATGCGCCCTGGACCGTGATCAAGTCCGACGACAAGAAGCGGGCGCGGCTGAATTGCATGAAGCATTTCCTCGCCACGCTGGATTATCCGGGCAAGGACCCGGCCATCGCCACGCCGCCCGATCCGCTGATCGTGGGCGGGGCGGGGCATGTGATCCATCGCGCCGAACATATCCTCGGCACCGCGCTGCATCCCGATACGCGGCACGTCTGAAATCGGGCGTGAGCAAATTCTGGGTCCAGGAATTTGCTCACGGGCCCGCCGCGGCACACCGGACCAGAGAAGACGCGGACGGCGGGAGGTTGCCGGCGCGCACCCCGGTCATTGCATTTTCGTGATGGGCGGGTTTTCCACTCTTGCCGCTTTTTTGTGCGGGCGGTAGGGCAGATACATGACAAAGACATCCATCAGCCCGCGCGCCCACGCCCGCGCCATCCTCCTGCTTGCCCTGCCGATCACCGGCGGGCACCTGGCGCAGTTCGCCATCGGCCTGACCGACACCATCATGATGGGCTGGTACGGCGTGCCGGAGCTGGCGGCGCTGACGCTTGCGGCGTCGTATTTCTTCACGCTGTTCCTGCTGGGTTCGGGGTTTGCCTGGGCGATCATGCCGATGGTGGCCAGCTTTGCCGCGCAGGGGGACGAGGTGCAGATCCGCCGGGCCACGCGCATGGCGCTGTGGTGGTCAATCCTGTTTTCGCTGGCAGCGCTGCCGGTGTTCTGGTTCTCCGGCCCGATCCTGCGGGGCCTCGGGCAGACGGAGGCGACGGCGGCGCTGGCGCAGACCTACCTGCGGATCGCGGGGTTCGGCATGTTGCCGGCGCTCGGCATCATGTGTTTCAAGAACTACCTGCTGGGCCTCGAATTCACCCGCGTGGTGCTGGCCGTCACCGTCGCCGCGGCGGTGGTCAACGCGCTGGCCAACTATGCGTTCGTGTTCGGCCATTGGGGCGCGCCGGAACTGGGCATCGCCGGGGCGGCGGTGGCTTCGGTGGCGGCGAACACGGCGGGCTGTGCTCTCGTCGTGCTCTACGCGGTGCGGCTGTTGCCGCAGCATGAGATTTTCGTGCGGTTCTGGCGGGTGGATGGCGAGATGTTTGCCCGCATCTTCGCGCTGGGCGTGCCGATCGGGCTGACGACGCTGGCGGAGGTCTCGCTGTTTGCCGGATCGGCGGTGCTGATGGGCTGGATCGGGACGATTCCCCTTGCCGCGCACGGGGTTGCGATCCAGATCGCCACGGCGGCCTTCATGGTGCAGATGGGCCTGTCGAACGCCGCGACGGTGCGTGTCGGCAACGCGATGGGGCGGCGGGACGCGCCGCACCTGGTGCGGGGCGCGAAGGTGACGCTGGTGCTCTCGGCGCTGGCGGGGCTGGCGGCCATCGCGCTGTTCGTGCTGGCGCCGGAGCCGCTGCTCGGCGTGTTCGTCGATGCCGATGACCCAGCACGTGACGAGATCATCGCGGCGGGAACGGGGCTTCTGATGATGGCGGCGCTGTTCCAGATCGTCGACGCGGCGCAGGTGCTGCACATCGGCTTTCTGCGCGGGCTGCAGGACACGCGGGTGCCGATGCTGATGGCGGCTTTCGCCTATTGGGGTGTGGGCATGCCGGCGGCCTGGGGGTTTGGCATCGCGCTGGGTCTCGGCGGCATCGGGGTCTGGCTCGGGCTGGTGCTGGGGCTGGCGGTGGCGGCGCTGGCGCTGGGCTGGCGGTTCTGGACCTTCGGCGTGCGCCAGGTGGCCTGAGCCGGGACGCGGCTCTTGCATCGGGGCGAGGCCCAGAGTAGACCCCGCCCGGGTTTCAGGCCCTTTGGTTCAGACACGGCAGGAGCGCGGGACATGGGTTTCAAGATGGGTATCGTGGGTCTTCCCAACGTGGGAAAATCGACGCTTTTCAACGCCCTGACCAAGACGGCCAGCGCCCAGGCGGCGAACTTCCCGTTCTGCACCATCGAGCCGAACGTGGGCGAGGTGGCGGTGCCGGATGCGCGGCTCGACACGCTGGCGGGGATTGCCGGATCGAAGCAGATCATCCCGACGCGGATGACCTTCGTCGACATCGCGGGGCTGGTGAAGGGTGCGTCGAAGGGGGAGGGGCTCGGCAACCAGTTCCTCGCCAACATTCGCGAGACCGACGCGATTGCCCATGTGCTGCGCTGTTTCGAGGACGATGACGTGACCCACGTCGATGGCCGCGTCGATCCGGTGGCGGATGCGGAAACCATTGAAACGGAACTGATTATTGCCGACATGGAGTCGCTTGAGAAGCGGCTTCAGAACATCGTGCGCAAGGTGCGGGGCGGCGACAAGGATGCCATCCAGCAGGAGCGGCTGATGAAGATGGCGCTGGCGGCGCTGGAAGAGGGCAAGCCGGCGCGGGTCGTGGAGGTGGACGAGGAGGATGCGAAGCAGTGGAAGATGCTGCAGCTGCTGTCGTCCAAGCCGGTGCTCTACGTCTGCAACGTGGATGAAAGCGAGGCGGCCGAAGGCAATGCGCTGAGCGCGAAGGTCGCCGGGATGGCGGCGGCGCAGGGCAATGCGCATGTGGTGATCTCCGCCAAGATCGAGGAGGAGATCAGCCAGCTGGATGCGGAGGAAGCGGCTGAATTCCTTGAGGAATTGGGGTTGAAGGAGGCGGGTCTGGATCGTTTGATCAAGGCGGGATACGCGCTTTTGAACCTGCAGACCTACTTCACCGTGGGCCCGAAGGAGGCCCGCGCCTGGACCATCCGCAAGGGTACGCTGGCGCCGCAGGCGGCGGGGGTGATCCATGGCGATTTCGAGAAGGGCTTCATTCGGGCGGAGACCATCGCCTATGACGATTACGTCGCGGCGAAGGGCGAGCAGGGGGCCAAGGACGCCGGGAAAATGCGGGCGGAGGGCAAGACCTACACCGTCAAGGACGGCGACGTGCTGCATTTCCTGTTCAACACGTGACGGATAAGTTGCCCCTGCGTTGACGGGGCGCACGGTGGGATTAACGGGGCGTGCGGGGAACCGCGCGCCCTTTGTCTTGTGGTCTTTCCGATTTTGGACACAAGGCTGGAAGGGCGGTGTCCTGCGCTGTGCGACGGGACGGGTGCAGTTTGGTACGATTCGGGCCGAGTTTCGTACAGATTTGATTTTACGGTACCGATACCATCGGCTTTGACCCGCAAAGTGCCGGGGAAATTGGTTAACGGCGCAATTTTTTGGGTATTTGACCCAAGAAGAAGCGAGGGGGGGGACGCGCCACGAGAGGCTGGCGCCGGGTTGATCCATGTCAACGCGGGGCGGGCAAAGATATTCGAGAATTGCGATGTATCTTTGTTGGAGGCCTGCGCGATGTCCGGGACTGTTCATATGGGGGATGTGGCCGAAACGCGGCTGGAGCATTTTCCCGTCACCTTCTTTGCCACCGTCATGGGGCTGGCCGGGCTGACTCTGGCGCTGCATCTGGCGGCGGGGCGGTTCGGGTTCGGCGTGGCGCTGGCGGAAGGGGCGCTGTGGCTGACCATCGCGGATTTCGGTCTGGTCGCGGCGCTCTACGCGGCAAAGGCTCTTCGGCACCGGGCGGCGGTGGTGGCGGAGTGGAACCATCCGGTGAAGCTGGCCTTCTTCCCGGCGATGTCGATTTCGCTCATGCTGATCGGCACGGCGCTGCGCAGCGATTACGTGGAGGCGGCGCGGGTGGTCTGGCTGATCGGGGCGGGGTTGCAGGCGGTGTTGTTCCTGAGCGTCATGTCCGGGTGGATCGGGCGGCGGCCCTTCCAGCCGATGCACATCTCGCCCGCGTGGTTCATCCCGGCGGTGGGCAATATCGTGGCGCCTCTGGCGGGGGTGCCGCTCGGGTATGTGGAACTGAGCTGGCTGTTCTTCGCGACGGGGCTGGTGTTCTGGGTGGTGCTGCTGACGCTGGTGATGAACCGGCTGATCTTTCATGACCCGCTGCCGGGGCGGCTCTATCCGACCCTGGTGATCCTGATCGCGCCGCCGGCGGTGGGGTTCCTGGCGTGGCTGGCGCTGAACGGCGGGTCGCTGGATGCCTTCGCGCGCGTGCTCTATTACGCGGCGGTGAGTTTCGCGGGCATCGTGGTGCTGCAGGTGCCCAGCCTGATGCGGCTGCCGTTTGCGCTGTCGTGGTGGGCGCTGAGTTTTCCGGTGGCGGCGCTGACCGTGGCGACGCTGCGGTTTGCCGCCCTGGCCGGGTCGAACGCGCATGACATGGCGGGCGGGGCGCTTCTGGCGCTGCTGGTTGCGCTGGTCGCGGGGCTGATCTGGCGGACGGGGCAGGCTGTGGCCCGAGGGGACATCTGCCGGCCCGAATGAAACCGTCCCGGCTTCTTCGGCTGGTGGCGTTGGGCCGGACGGCGGAGGCCGGACAAGACCCGTCGACGGGTCTTGTCCGTCAGACCCTGACGTCGATCTCCGGGGTCCAGGTTCCGGCGAGGTGGCGGGCGAGGTGGAAGGCGGCGAGGGCGTCGTCCGGGGTGTCGCCGACCAGCGAGACCAGCAGGGCGCGGGCGGCGGGATCGTCCGTGTGCAGGGCGTCCAGCGCTTCGGCGTAGGTGCTCAGGGCGCTGTCCGTCAGGCCGTCCGGGGCCACGGGTTCGTAACAGCGCAGGGGCTCCGCGCGGCCGCGCAGGCGCAGATCGCCGATGCAGCGGCCGTGGAAGTCCGGCATGGCGTCGGCGGTGGTCCGGGACACGCAGATGCGGGTGCCGAGGACCTTGTTCGCGCCTTCGAGTCGCGAGGCGATGTTCACGGCGTCGCCATAGGCGGCGTAGTCGAAGAACATGTCGCCGCCGAAATTGCCGAGGATCGCCTCGCCGGTGTGCACGCCGATGCGGGTCTTGCCGAGCGGCAGGCCGAGAGCGGTCTGCCGGGCGCGGAAGTCCTGGCAGAAGGCATCGAGGGCCAGGGCGCAGCGGACGGCGGCCCCGGCGTGATCGGGCAGGTCCAGCGGCGCGCCGAAGACCGCGTGCACGCTGTCGCCGATGATCTTCAGCATGGTGCCGCCGTGCTCGAAGATGGTGCGGGTGATGCCGTCGAGGTAGCCGTTGAGCAGGTCGATGACGGGCTGCGGCTCGGAGGTTTCGACGAGGTGCAGGAAGTCCTGCAGGTCGGTGAAGAGGAAGGTGCCGGTGCGGCGCTCGCTTTGCGGGCTGTAGGTCGCGCCGCGCGGTGTCAGGCTCTCGATGACGGCGGGGGAGAAGTAGCGGGCGAGGGTGGCTTCGGCGGCGCGGGCGCGGGCGGCCTCGGCCTGCAGGCCGCGCAGGCGGCGCAGGTGCGCGAGGCATTTGTCCAGCGTGGCGGAGAGGTCGTCGAACTCGATCGGCTTGGTGACGAAGTCGAAGGCCCCGCCGTTCATCGCGGCGCGGATGTTGGGCATGTCGCCATAGGCGCTGACCATGACCACGGCGGGCGGGTCGGGCCGGGCGACCATGTGCGACAGGAAGGTGAGCCCGTCCATGCGCGGCATGTTGATGTCGGAGAAGACCACGTCGATGGGCAGGCGGGCGATGGCCTCCAGCGCCTCGACCCCGTCGCGGGCGAAGTGGAAGCGGTGGCTGCCGGCCTTGATCTGGTGGCGGAACTTCTGCCGGATCAGGCTTTCGATGTCCGGTTCGTCGTCGACGACGAGGATGTCGGGTATGCGGTTCGGCATGGGGTCAGGTGGCGATCACTTGATCGAGGTAGGTTTTGAGGGCCGCGAAGTCGATGGGTTTGGAGAAGATCCGGTCGACACCGTTGGCCTCGGCGCGGGCGCGGGTTTCGTCGTCGTCATAGGCGGTGATCATCGAGATGGTCAGGCGCGGGTGCCGGGGGCGCAGTTCGGCGACGAGATCGAGCCCGGACATGCCGGGCATGTTGATGTCCGACAGCACCAGCACCACCCGGGGCGGCACGTCGCGGGTCATGTGGTCCAGCGCCTCCCGCGCCGAGATGGCGAAATCGAGTTCGAAGCGCCCGGCCCGGAGGTCGCGGCGAAGCTGCTGGCGGAACAGCGGTTCCATGTCGGGCTCGTCGTCGACGACGAGGATCTTGACGGGGGTGGCGGTCACGATGCGGGGTCCTGCGCGATCGGGGTGTCTTCGCGTTGCATGGAGGGAAGGGTGATGACAAAACGGGCCCCCTGGCCCGGATGACTGGTCACGGTGAGGTCGCCGCCGTGCTGGGTGACGACGATGTCGTAGGAGATCGAGAGGCCGAGGCCGGTGCCTTCGCCCGCCGGTTTCGTGGTGTAGAAGGGCGTGAAGATCTGCTCGGCCACGCCGGGCGCCATGCCGGGGCCGTTGTCCGCGATGGTGATTTCGAAGCTGCCGGTCCCGGTGTCGCGGGTGGCGACACGGATCAGCGGGTTGTACGCCGCCTCGCCGGTCAGGCGGCGGGTGTGCGTGGCGTACATGGCGTTGGACATGATGTTGATGAAGACGCGGCTGAGGTCCTGCGGAAAGCACTGCACCGTCGGCAGGTCCTCGGCGTAGTCGGTTGAAATCTCGATGTTGAAGCCGTCGATCTCGGCGCGGGAGGCGTGGAACGACAGTTTCAGCGCCTCGTCGACGATGGCGTTCAGGTTCGCGGTCTGCAGCGTCGAGGGGCCGGAGCGCGAGTGCAGCAGCATGTTGCGCACGATGGTGTCGGCGCGGCGGCCATGGTCCTGGATCTTGCGCAGGTTGCCGGTCACGGTCTCGACGAGGTCGATGGCGTCACGGGCGGTCTCGGCGTCGATCTTCGTGGCGCAGGCGCGCACGAGGTCTTCGAGTTCGGCCAGCAGTTCCTCGGAGAGCGAGGAGAAGTTGTTGACGAAGTTCAGCGGGTTCTTGATCTCATGCGCGATCCCGGCGGTGAGCTGGCCGAGGCTGGCCATCTTTTCCGACTGCACGAGGCGGTCCTGCGTGCGCTGCAGCCGGGTCAGGGTGTTGCGGGCATCGTCGCGGGCGCGGAGGATCTCGCCCTCGCGGGTCTTCAGGGCCTCCACCGCGTGCTTGAGTTCGCGGGTGCGGGCCTCGACCAGGCTTTCGAGGTTGTCGCGAATGCTGCGCAGCTCGGTTTCGTCGGATTTCTGCTTTTGTTGCAGGGTGTTGTAGGCGACGGCGAGATTGCCGATCTCGTCGCGGGTGGTTACGTCCACCGGGATGTAGAGGCTGGTTTCCTGTGCCGCGCCGATGGCCCGGCCGAAGCGCACGAGCGGCTGGCGCACCGCGTATTGCAGCGCCACGAGGGCGGAGACGATCAGCGCCAGCGCCATCAGCGCGGTCACCACCACGGCGCTCTTGACCTGCTGCTGCGTCTCCTGCGCGAGCCGCTCGCGGGTGTAGTGCAGCACGATGTCGCCGATCAGCAGCGGCTGCGGCTGGTCCTGGACGCGGTAGATGCGGGCGCCCTGGCTGAGCAGCTCCGCGCCGCTGGTCTCGCCGATCTGCCCGAGCAGCGCGCCGCGCTCGTCGTGCACGGTGATGCCGACGAGGTCGGGATCGTTGACGATGGCTTCGAGGATCAGGTCGATCTGGCTCTGGTTGAAGTTCCACACCGGCCCGGAGAGCGCCGCGCCCTGGATCTCGGCGAGTTTCGAGATCCGGTCGTCGAGGGCGATCTTGGCGGTCTGCGTGCGCTCGCGTTCCAGCAGAAGGAAGGTCGTCATGGTCACGGCCAGGGTCAGCGGCACCGCGATGGCGAGGAATTTCAGCGTGAGCGAGGCATTGGACCAAAGCCCGATCACGCCTGTTCGCCTGCCTGTCATGCGTGCCGCCGTCCCCGTTGCGGCGCTCTGCGGCGCCTGCGCGTCCCGGCCTGTCTGTCCCGGAACAGACACAGCCCGGATTAAAAAATCCCTGCATTTTGAATACCTAGAAGTTGACCACTCGTAAATGAATCTTCACAAACAGGCGAAAAATAAAACTTAAACGGGAGTGTGAGGGACCATGACCAGCCCAGAATTGCCGATGTCGTTCCGAGTGCCAATGTATGGCGGGCCGTATCAGGACAATGGGGCCTCGCCCTGGTACGCACCGATTTCCGTGGGCACCTCGACGGTGCCGCAGGTGCAGTTCTTCGCGCTCGACACCGGGACGAACATGGATTGGGTCACGTCGACCCAATGCACGACCCATGCCTGCATGATCCACAAGCGCTTCGATCCGTCGCTCTCAAGCACCTTCCAGCCGATCCAGTCGCAGACGGTGACGCTGAGCTATGGCCCATGGGGCAACCTGGAGGCGAACATCGGGACCGATGTGCTGAATCTGCCGGGCGGCCATGCGCAGCGGGCGACCTTTGGTCTGGCGGTGAATTACGGCGGGCCGCAGTTCGAGGAGATCGACTGGAGCGCCTGCCTCGCCTTCCCGTCGCAGGGCACGATGCAATACGGCTTTTCCAACGTGATGCAGGACATGCTGCGGCAGGGGGTGATTTCGCCCTATGCCGGATATGTCTGTTTCGACTGGAACCGGGAGACGCGGACCGGCTCCTGCCTGATCGGCGACGTGGACCTGAGCGGGGTGGACCCGGCGCAGTATATCGTGCTGCCCTTCGACAGCTACACGCCGGTGCCCTCGGTGAATTACATCTGGACCTGCGCCGGGGCCACCGTGACGATCGGTTCGCTGGTGATGGACGACATCTGGCTCTGCCTCGACAGCGGCTCCTCGCGGTTCAAGGGCGGGGTGGAGGTGATCGACCAGATCAAGGCCAACCTCGGCGGCAACACCAACACGCTGACCATCGACGTGGGGCAGGCGCGGGGCGGGGCGCGCGGGCGGATCGTGGTGCCGCCGGAGCTTTACATGCGCACCATCGAGGAGGGCGAGAACAAGGGCCAGACCCTGCCACAGTTCAACGTGCTGGGGGAATTGCCGGGGCTGCTGCTGGTCGGCTCGGTGCTGATGGACTACCTTTATACGATATACGTGTACGATACGGTGAGTGTGGGCGGCGTGGAGACCTTCCAGGCGGCGGGGATGATCATCTTCAACAAGGCGGATGGTCCACCGGTGATCCGGAACGACGGGGCGGAGGCGATCCGCGATGCGGCGCATCTGCGTGCGGTCTTTGACGAAACAGTGCGGGAGAGGGGCTGACATGGCCGGGGAAAGCGCGATCGACGGGACGTGGTACAACGTCTATGGCTCCAAGATGGAGCTTTGGGCGAATCCGGACAACGGGTTCATCATCGGGTCGTATTCCTCGACCACGGGCAGCAGCGGCACCTACCTTGTGCTCGGGGCGTCGCAGGCGAGCGTGGCGCAGCCCGTCGCGGGTGGGAACGGCTTCGCGGTGTCGCTGACCATCGGCTGGTCCTCGACCTCCGGCGGCACGCGCGATCCGAGCTGGAGTTGCGTGTCCGGGCTGGCGGGGCAGATGGTGGTGGACGAGACCGGCGCGGTGGTGCTGTCGCTGATCCACCAGTTCGTTGC
Organism: Tropicibacter sp. S64; assembly: GCF_049803835.1. Taxonomy (NCBI): domain Bacteria; kingdom Pseudomonadati; phylum Pseudomonadota; class Alphaproteobacteria; order Rhodobacterales; family Roseobacteraceae; genus Tropicibacter; species Tropicibacter sp. S64. Next base: position 103,403 of record NZ_JBNAGK010000003.1, read on the forward strand.
GCCGAACGACGTGCCGCTGGGCACCGGCGAGGCCTTCGAGATTGGCATCAGCAGTGACAAGCTGATCTACACCCGTACCCCGCCGGAGGGCGGTGTGGGGACGGAGGATGCGGTCTCGCCCGACCTGCCGGCGGCGTCCGGGGAGATGACGACGTGGACCTGCGTGGAGGACCCGTCGATGTCCTTCGAGGCCAGCGCCGTGTCGACGACCGGCTTCAAGGGCGCGTTCGGCGGGGCCTATACGGCGGCGGGCGGGTCGAACGACCTGCTCGGGCAGGCGGATTGGGACTACCCGCAGGACAAGGCGTATTACCAGGCCTACTGCCTGTCGAGCCTGGTGGAGGACCCCACCTCGGGCAAGCCGATGGCGGTGGCGCTGGCGGGCTGGATCGACCCGGCGACGGGCCTGCTGACGGTGCTGGAGATGCGCTCCGTCGGGACCACCTGGGACACGCGGTATGCCGGGGTGCGGACCCGGGGCCTGACGTTCCGGGCCGGGTGAGGCGGGGCGGCGTCGGACCCGAACTCTTGCAAAGAGTTCGGACCGATTTCTTTGCAAGAAATCGGCGCCCGGTGCAGGCGGCCGGAGTCAGTCCCTGCCGTTTTTGTCCGGCGTCAGCACCCGGTCCAGCGCGTCCTCGAGCGGCTGGTCGTCCGCAATCTCCAGCCGCACCGGCAGGGTCAGCACCTTCATCCGGAACGCGGGCGGCAGGCGGACGGCGTCCTTTTCCGTCGTGACAAGCTGTGCGCCGTGGCGGGCGGCGTCGGTTTCGAGGCGGGTCATCAGCGCCGGGGTCAGCGGCTGGTGATCGTCGAGCGCCTCGCAGGCGCGCAGGTCGGCGCCGAGGTGTCGCAGGGTGGCGAAGAACTTCTCCGGATGGCCGATTCCCGCGAAGGCCAGCGCGGGTAGCCCCTGCCAGTCCATGCCGGTCTGCAGGGGCACCAGTGCGCCGGTGAGGTGCGGCAGCGCGATCCGGTCGCCCCAGGTCCCGGCAAAGCGCAGTTGCGCGGTCTCGCCGCCGATGGAGAGCAGCAGGTCCGCGCGGGCGAGGCCGGTGGCCACGGGCTCACGCAGGGGACCGGCGGGCAGGCAGCGGCCGTTGCCGAAGCCCATGACGGCGTCGACGACGACGAGAGAGAGCGCCTTGGGCAGGGCCGGGTTCTGGAAGCCGTCGTCCATGACAAGCACGTCCGCCCCGGCGGCCTCGGCGGCGCGGGCGGCGGCGGCGCGGTCCTTGCCGATCCAGGCGGGGCAGAAGGCGGCGATCAGCAGCGGCTCGTCGCCGACATCCGTCGCGGTGTGGCTCAGGGGATCGACCCGCACCGGGCCGGTCAGCCTGCCGCCATAGCCGCGCGAGATCACATGCGGTGACAGGCCCCGGGTGATCAGGCGTTGCACGAGGGAGATGACGGTCGGCGTCTTGCCGGTGCCGCCGGCATTGATGTTGCCGACGCAGATCACCGGAATATTCGGGCTGCAGGCCGGGGGCTGCGCCACCCGCCGCGCGGTTGCGCGGGCGGTCAGCGCGGCCAGCGGCGCAAGCAGCCGGGCGCGGAGGTCCGGCGCATCCGGCGGGGTGAACCAGAAGCGGGGCGGGCGCATCAGGAGGCCTCCGCGCGGTCGAGGCGGGCAAAGACGGAGGCGATCACCGTGTCGATCAGTTCCGCCCCGGAGGAGACCACGTCCCAGCCCGCATGCGCCATGGTTGCCGCCTGATCGGGCGCGACGAGGTTGGAGACGGCGGAGGCGAGCGAATCCGCGTCGCGCACGATCCGCGCCGCACCCGCCTCCACCAGCCGCGAGTAGCTGGCGAGATGGCGCGAGACGTTGGGGCCGTAGAGGATGGCGCAGCCGAGGGCCGCCGCCTCGAACGGGTCGGTGCCGCCGTGGCCGGAGGTCAGCGAGCCGCCGAGGAAGGCCAGCGGCGCGGCGCGATACCACAGGCCAAGCTCCTCCGGCCCTTCGGCGAGCAGCACCATGGTGTTGTCGTCCGGCGCCTCGCCCGCGTCCCAGTTGCAGCAGCGCAGCTGTTCGGCGGCGACGGCGCGCGTCAGGGACTCGAAGTCCGTTTCGGCGGCGGGCACCAGGATCAGCAGCAGGCGGTGGGCGAGGCGGACAGCGCGGCGGTGGGCGCGCAGGATGTCGGTGACCTCGTCCGGGCGCACCCGCGCGGCAAGCCAGACCGGACGCCCGGCGAGCACGGCGGCGAGTTCCTCGTGCTGGCCGTCGTCGCAGTCGAGCGGCGTGCCGGTGTCCACCAGCGGCCCGGCGATGTCGATGATGTCGCCGCGCACGCCGATGCGGCGCAGGTGCCGCGCCGCGCCCGAGCCGGGGGCGTGGATGCGGTCGAAGAGCGCCATGACGGCGCCGGTGGGGTCCGGCAGCCAGCGCGGCACGGGCGTGGTCCAGTCACCTTCCTGCGGAGGCAGGGCGATCATGTGGGCCCCGCGGCCCTGCACCGCCTCGATCAGCGCCGGGCGCAACTGGCCCGCCGCCCAGAGGCAGACATCCGGGCGCAGCGCCTCGGCAAAGCGGTCGCAGTCGGAGCCGCGTTCGGCGGGCAGGGGCACGAGGGTCATGCCCGGCGGAGCGCTGCCGGTGCCGGAGAGCAGGATCTGCAGTTCCGGGCGGTGCTGGTGCATGCGGGCGCAGAGGTTGGTCAGCGCACGGCCCTGCGCGTCCCCATCCGCATGTGCCCAGAGCACCGGACCGCCTTCGGGGCGGGTCCAGCTGCGTGCGCTGCCCGGCCCGCCAAAGGCGATCCCCCCGCGCGCATAGGCCAGGTAGGCCTGCAGGCTGAGCGTGCGCGGGGCCAAGGGTCAGCCCAGTTCCTCGGTCGGGGAGACTTCCTTTTCCTCGTCGCGCAGGCGGTGCAGGTGGGCGATGTAATAGCGCATGTGGGCATTGTCGACGGTGCGTTGCGCCGCGGCCTTCCAGGCGTTGAAGGCGGTTTCGTAGTTCGGGAAGATGCCGACGATGTCGAGCGCGTCGACGTCGCGGAAGACCGATTTCGACGGGTCGACCAGTTCGCCGCCGAAGACGAGGTGAAGGCGTTGCATCCGGGCTCCTTTTGGGTGTGGCGTAGGCGTTGCGGCAGGTTAGCGGGTTTCCGCCGAGGCTTGAACCGCTTTTCGCGGGTGCGGCGATTGGGGGCGGTTCAGGGGTTGGCGGGGGCGCAGGGTCGCCCGGCCTGCGGCCGCGCGATTGGGGCTCCGCCCCAAACCCGGAGGTATTTGAGGACCAAAGAAGGGCAGGGCGCGCCGGGGCTTCGTGTCCGATTTCTTCGGCGGGCCGCCGCGGCGCGATCAGATCAGCCGGTCGAGCAGCAAAGCGTGCAGGGCAGGGTTGGCGGCGAGGACTCCGTTGGTCTGGGGGACGGGGTTGTTGAAGCGCAGCGGCGCCCCGTGGCGGTCGGTGACGCGGGCGCCGGATTCGGTGAGGATCAGCGTGCCGGAGGCGATGTCCCATTCCCACGTCGGGCGGAAGGTGACCATGGCGTCGTAGCGCCCCTCGGCGACGAGGCTGAGGCGGTAGGCGAGGCTGGGGCGGTGGCTGCGCTTGATCTCGGGGACGCCGCGCGGCCAGTGCGCGGGATCGAGGCTGGGACGGGTGGCGAGGATTGTGGCCGCGCCGAGGGTGGCGGTGCGGCCGGTGGCGATGGGCGCACCGTTGAGGCGGGCACCGTTGCCGAGGCTGGCGCTGTAGAGCCGGTCCTTCGCGGGCAGGTAGACCACGGCGGCCGTGGCGATGCCGTTCTCGACCACCGCAATCGCGTGGGCCCAATGGTCCGAGCCTTCGATGAAGCTGCGCGTGCCGTCGATGGGATCGACGATGAAGAGGGTGCCGGCGTCGAGGCGGGCAGGGTCATCGGCGCTTTCCTCCGAGAGCCAGCCGTAGTCCGAGCGGGCGCTCCGCAGCCTGTCCTCCAGCAGCGCGTTGACGGCGAGGTCGGCCTTGGTGACCGGACCTGCACCGTCGTCCTTTTCACGGACCTTGAGGTCCGTGCCGACGTGGGACAGGGCCTCCTTGCCCGCCGCGCGGGCAGCGTCGATCAGCAGCGTGAGGTCACTCGCCCGCAAGGGTCAGCCCTTCGACCAGCAGCGAGGGGACGACCCGGCTGAGGTAGGGGCGGGCGTCGTTGGCGGGGATGAGCGTGCGCAGCATCTCGCGCAGGTTGCCCGCCACCGTGACGCCGGAAACCGGGCCGGTGATCTCGCCGTTCTGCACCCAGAGCCCCGCCGCCCCGCGCGAGTAGTCGCCGGTGTTGGCGTTGATCGTGGAGCCGATCATGGAGGTGACGATGAGGCCCGTGCCCATCTGCGCGATGAGATCCTCGCGAGATGCGTCGCCCTGCGTGAGCGCGAGGTTCCAGGCGGTCGGCGAGGGGCCGGAGCCGGCGCTGCGGGCGGCGTTGCCGGTGGGCGAAAGGCCGAGTTTGCGTGCGTTGGCCAGGTCGAGGGTCCAGCTGCGCAGGATGCCGTCTTCGACGATGGCACGTTTGCGGGTGGGCAGGCCCTCGGCGTCGAAGGGGCGGGAGCCGGATGCGCGGGGGCGGTGCGGGTCCTCGATCAGCGACAGACCCTTGGGCAGGACCTGCTCGCCCATGGCCTTCATCAGCCAGCTGGCCCCCCGGGCCACGGCGGCGCCATTGGCGGCGGCCATGAGGTGACCGATCAGGGAGGCCGAGATGCGCTCGTCGAAGAGCACCGGGTAGGCGCCGGTCTTCGGCTTGCCTGGCTTGAGGCGGGCGAGGGTGCGCATCGCGGCGGACTGGCCGATGTCCTCGGGCGAGCGCAGGTCGGCCTGAAAGGTGCGGCTGTCGCCGTCGTAGTCGCGCTCCATGCCGAGGCCGGTCCCGGCGATGGCGACGCAGGAGGTGCTGCGCGAGGTGCGGGCGTAGCCGCCCTCGAAGCCGTTGGAGGCGGCGATCCAGACGGAGCGTGCGGAGTAGCTGGCGGAGGCGGATTGCACCTGCGTGATGCCGTCATGGGAGAGCGCGGCGGCCTCGGCGCGGCGGGCGTCCTCTTCGAGGGTCTTTGGCGCGGGCTCGGGCGTATCGTCGGCGAGTTCGAGCGCGGCAATGTCCCATTGGGTGGCCAACTGCGCGGGGTCGGCGAGACCGGCGTAGGGGTCCTCTGGCGCTTCCTTCGCCATGGCGACGGCGCGGGTGGCCATGGCCTCGATGGTGCGCTCCGAGGTGTCGGAGGCGGAGACGATGGCGCTGCGCTGCCCGACGAAGACGCGCAGGCCGATGTCGCTGCCCTCGGCCCGCTCCGCCTGCTCCAGGGTGCCCGCCCGCACGTCGATGGAGACGGCGGTGCCGGTGAGGGCGATGGCGTCGGCGCTGTCGGCCCCGGCGGCCTTCGCGGCCTTGAGAAGCGATGCGGTCAGGTCCTGTGGCGAAAGCGGCATGGGGGCTCCGGTCGGTCACTTGGGTTTCGACCGAGGTAGGCTGGAAGCCGCCCATGTGCAAGGGTGAAGCGGTTCGGGCGGGGTGGGGCAAAACTCTTGCCAAGAGTTTTGCAAATTGCTTGCAAGCAATTTGGCCCGCGTTACTCGGAGGTCACCGCCACGATGGGACCCATGGCGCGGCCAAGGTCGGCGCGGTTCAGGGAGGGGGCGTAGAGGCGCGAGACATTGCCGTCGAGGAACAGCGCGTTGGGCAGCTTCAGCCCGTCGCGGAACAGCCGGGCGAACTCGTAGAAGCTGACGGCGGTTTCCGAGATGGCGAAGACCGCGCGTTTGCCGTCCGCCGAGGTACCGACGCCGTTGCGGATGTAGCGCGAGGTGCTGTCCGGCAGGAACCGCGGGTGCAATTCGCCGTCGATCACCAGCATCGGCCCGGATTGCGTGGCGTAGCGGCAGGTCGGGCGGCGTTGCAGGTAGTCGCGGGTCTCGATCACGAAGGCGCGGCGGGGCTGGATGCACAGCAGCCCGTTGGGCAGCAGGCCGAAGTTGCCGGGGCCGGGAGTCGGGATGACGCGCATCCGCTCGGTGCCGTCCTCGATGTAATGGCCCACGGGCGCGCGGTCCTCGTGGTACATGCCGCCGTTCATCGCGAAGAGCAGCGTCTTGCCCTGCGATTCCAGTGCCGATTCGAGCGTCGAGAAGTCGCCGTAGGGGGTGCCGTTCGCATCGTCGAGGAACAGCCGCAGGTGGTCCTGCGCCGGGATCACCTCGCAGATCGCATAGCGGTGGTCTTCGTAGCGGACGGTCTTGCACGACAGCGCCCTGGCCTGCCCGGCCACCGTGCCGGCCAGCAGCGCGAGGGCCGTCGCCAGCAGCCGCCTCACTTCTCCAGATCGCGGCGGACCGCGTCCTGCGACATCAGCCGCCGATGCTCGTCCAGCTGATCGAAGGTGTCGTCGAGGCGGAAGTGCAGCTGCGGCGTGTGCTTGATCGTCATGCCCTTGGACATGAGATGCCGCAGCTCGCCGCGGTGCCTGTGCAGGAGTTCGAACATCTCGTCCTGACCCTTGCCGCCGAGCGGCACGACATAGGCCGTCGCGATGCGCAGGTCGGGCGAGACGCGGACCTCGCCGACGGTGATCGACATCCGGTTCAGGTCCGGGTCGTGGATCTCGCCCCGGGCGAGGATTTCCGACAGGCGCCGGCGCAGGAGTTCGCCGACGCGCCGCTGACGCTGGGACTGACCGGGACCTTCGGGGATTCTGTTCTGTGCCATGCGTGACGATGTAAGCCGGTTGATCGGCTTTGCCAAGCGGGCGGCGGCGCGGTAAGGACGACGCAAACGCGTAGTGAACGGAGAATGACCATGACCGATCTGCCGGGTGTAGTGATCACGGGGGTATCTGGCCGGATGGGCCAGATGCTGGCGCGCGAGGTGCTGGCCAGTGACAAGCTCAGGCTGGCGGGCGGCGTCGAGCGGTCGGGCCATGCCTGGATCGGGCGCGACCTGGGCGAATGCATGGGCGGCGCGGCGAACGGCGTGATGGTGAGCGACGATCCGCTGGAGGCGTTTTCGCGGGCGCAGGCGGTGATCGACTTCACCGCGCCCGCCGCGACGGTGGGGTTCGCCGAACTGGCGGCGCAGGCGCGGGCGGTGCATGTGATCGGCACGACCGGCCTGTCGGAGGACGACCTGCACAAGATCAAGGCCGCCGCGCGTCATGCGGTGGTCGTGCGGGCCGGGAACATGAGCCTGGGCGTGAACCTGCTGACGCAGGTGACGCGGCAGGTGGCGGCGGCGCTGGATGCGGATTGGGACATCGAGATCGTCGAGTCGCATCATCACCACAAGGTCGACGCGCCCTCCGGCACGGCGCTGATGCTGGGCGAGGCGGCGGCGGAGGGGCGGGGCGTGTCCCTGTCCGATGTTTCCGACCGGGGCCGCGACGGCATCACCGGCGCGCGCAAGCGCGGCGACATCGGGTTCCACGCCATTCGTGGCGGCGACATCGTGGGCGAACACGAGGTGATCTTTGCCTCGCCCGGCGAGCGCATCGTGATCAAGCATATCGCCTCGGACCGGGCGCTGTTTGCGCGGGGCGCCCTGAAGGCGGCGCTCTGGGGGCAGGACAAGGCACCGGGCGAATATGACATGCTCGACGTGCTGGGTCTGAAATAGGCCGCCCCGGCCGTCACTCCACCGTCGGAATTTCCAGCCCGTAGTGGGTGTAGAGCTCGGCCAGCCGCCCGGATTTGGCCAGCTCCCGCGTGCCTGCCTCGTAAATCTCGCGCAGCTGGTTGCCGCGCGGGGTGTCGGGGAAGAGCATGTAGAGCCGGGTGGAGGCGATGGTGGAAATCTCCCAGTCGTCCGGGTCGATGTCGAACCGCGTGTCGGAGGCGTTCGCCACGTCGAGGTTGGCTTCTCCGGTGGCGCGGAACTTCTCCAGCGGCAGGCGCAGGTCGACATAGGCGTCGATGCGGCCCGAAACCAGAAGCTTGGCGGCCTGCGACCGGCTGTCGACCTCGTTCAGATCCTCGCCCAGCGTCGCGCTGACCTGTGGGGCAGTGGCAACGCGCAGGTCCTTGAGCTGCTCGGGGCTGTGAAGGGATAGGCCGCTGTCCTTGCGGTACATGGCGGCGAAGGTGGTCTCGTAGATCGGCACATCCGCGAAATTGCGGTCGTCGCGGCGGAAGCCACCGGTGAAATCCGCCTCGCCGCGCTCGACCAGCGCCACGGCGCGGTTCATCGGAACGGTCTGGCGGTGCACGGTGATGCCTTTCGCCCCGAATATCTCGTTCAGCAGGTCGTTGTAGATGCCGCTGCCATCCGCATCGGTGAAGCCGGTCCATTCCGGCGTCGCGTGCAGCACGTCGGTGATGTCCTCCGCCGGGGCGGCCGCCGCGGCAAAGCAGGCCGCCACCACCGCGCAAACCGCAAGTATCCGGCGCATGTCTCGTCCCTTCTGCAATGTCCCCGCGTGCCAGTTTAGAGCCGACGCGCGGGGTGTGCTACAGGGCTCAGCCTGTGGATGTCGGAAATCTTTTGCACTTGCCCTGTGGTACACGGAGGCCGGCACGCGGCGGGGCCGTCCGTCAGGTCAGGGTCAGGTCGGCTCCGGCAAAGTTCTGGGCGACACGCAGGGCGTTGGGCAGATCGTTCGACTCCGCCTTGGCGCGGGCGATGGTCATGTCATAGCCAAAGCCGATCCAGCGCGAGATCAGCCGCCGTTCCAGCTCGGTTTCCGGCACGTCGAGAAACACGGTCAGGTCCCAGAAGTCCCGAAGCCCGGTCCAGGGGGCCTCGTCGAGCAACAGGTAGTTGCCCTCAACCACCACGATAGGGGTGTCCGGTCCGATTTCGGCGGCCCCGGCGATGGCTTCCTCGCGGGAGCGGTCGAAGACCGGGAGGAAGACCGTCTCTCCGGCGCGAATCCGCTCCAGCGCCGAGCGCAGCCCGCCGAAATCGAAGGTTTCCGGCGCGCCCTTGCGTGGCAGCAGGCCCTTGGCCTCCAGCAGGCGGTTGTCGAGATGAAAGCCATCCATCGGCATGAGCACCGCCGGAACGTCGTCGGCGCGCAGGGCGGCGACCACCGCCTCGGCGAGCGTGGACTTGCCGGACCCCGGTGCGCCGGCGATGGCAATCATCTGTCGCCCGTCGCGCAACGGCATCCCTGCGATGCGCTGGTGCAACGCCGCAGCGTTCCTGGTTACTGACATTCTTACCCTCGTTCTGTTCACATAGTGTGACGCAGCCCTGTCACCCTGCCAAGCGGATGGACGATCCGCCTGCGGTTTTGGGCCAAACTGTGCTCATGGCGGCAGCAATCCCGCCTCAGGCGTTCCGTTGTCGCCCGCTGCGGCGGGTTCATCCGGTGCCGAATCACGGCCCGGGCGGCGGTTTGCCCGAATTATGACCCTGACATGGCAATGCGGAGGGCGGCAGGGGTTTGCGCCGAAAAGGTTAACGCAAGGTAAGCCTATGTCCCCTCGCAACAAATCGGATTGCTTCGAAACCGGAAACGCAGCTTTTCGGGAGTTGCGACAGCAAATCCGTGCAATTTCCGCGCGGCTGGGTTTTTAATCAATCACAGATTGAAGTGCCGCTTTTGTCCTTTGGGCAGGGGTGGGTTACGGGGTCGTCTGCGGTGCCTGATGCGCGGCGGCCCACTGTTTTGAACGGGATATGGCATGCCTCCGATTGATCCCCTGGCGCCTTACGACGGCGCCGACATTGACGGTGCCTTCACGCTGACCGTCACCGTGCGCTTCGACGACCTGCAGGCAGAGGCCTGGCAGACCGTCTTCGACTTCGGCACGGCGACGGCGGCGAACAACATCAGCCTGATGCAGTGGGGCACCACGAACGACCTGCTGTTCTATATCTATCAGGACGGGCAGGCGTATCGGCTGATCGCGGAGAATGCCATCGTGGAAGGGCAGGAACAGACCTTCCAGGTGGGTGTGCAGGACGATGGCACGATGTGGATCGGCGACGCGGGCGGCGTGATCGTCGAGATGGACGCGGTGGTTCCGCTGGACATCGCGCGCAGCAGCCAGCTGATCGGCATGACCGACTGGAGTGGCGGCGGCACGCTCGACGGGGCGGTGCTGGATTTCGAGATCGTCAATGCCGGTGCGCCGCAGCCCGACCCCGATCCTGCCCCCGCGCCCGACCCGGTGCCTGTCCCCGACCCGGTGCCTGTCCCCGATCCGGTGGACCCTGGCCCGGGCGAGACCGGCGGGGTGTTCGAGATCGACGCGGTGGCGCGGTTCGACGACATCCAGGGTGGGTACTGGCAGCGGGTGTACGACTTCGGCGACGGACCGGAGAGCAACAACATCCTGATGGGCCAGGTGGAGAACACCGCCGACATGATGCTGGAGATCTGGCAGGACGGGCAGGCCTATCGGGTGGTGGCGGAGAACGCCATCGTGCAGGGCGAGGAGGCGGTCTGGACCTCCGGTGTCGAGGCCGACGGCACGATGTACATCGAGAAGGACGGCGTGCGTCTGGCGGAGGCGCAGGGCGTGGTGCCCGAGGTTGCGGTTCGCGAAAACATGCTCGTGGGCGAGAGCAACTGGCCCGACGACACGCCGCTGATCGGGGATGTGTCTCAGATCGTGGTGGATGGCAGCGGGATGGATCCGCTTGACCCGGTCGATCCGGTTGACCCAGTGGACCCGGCCGATCCTGTGGAGCCGGTTGACCCAGTGGACCCGGTCGATCCGGTCGATCCCGGCACGCCGGGGCCGGTCTTTGCGGCGGGAGAGATGTTCATCGTCGCGCATCAGGACGACGACCTGCTGTTCATGAACCCGACGCTTCTGGACCAGGTGCAGTCCGGCGATCCGGTGACCACGGTCTACCTCACGGCGGGCGACGCCGGGGAGGGGGCGGACTACTGGGAGGCCCGCGAGGACGGCGAGAAGGCGGCCTATGCGGAGATGGCGGGAGTCCCGAACACTTGGGTCGACGAGACGGTCGACGTGACCTGGGGCGGAGAGACCCACGCGGTGCAGAGCGCCTACCTCGCCGACGCGCCCCAGATCCGGCTCTACTTCCTGCGCACCCCGGACGGCTTCGGCGACGGCAGCGGCTCGGACACCTACGGCCAGGAGAGTCTCGAACAGCTTTACGACGGCGAGATCGCCGAGGTGACAACCGTGGACGGCGCCGAGAGTTACACGGCGGACGGGCTGACCGGCGCGCTGACCGGGCTGATGGAGCTGCACCAGCCGGGGCAGATCCATATTCAGGACCACGAGAGCGAGCACACCGACCTCGAGCATTCCGACCACGTGCATTCGGCACTTTTCGCTTCCGATGCGGCAGAGGCGTACAACGGAGACTTCACCCTGACGAGTTACCTCGGCTATGCCACCTGGGGCTACGAGGAGAACGTCGAGGGAGACGAACTCGATGCGGTGCGGGCGGCGTTCCTCGAATATGCCGCCTTCGATCCCAAGGTCTTTGCGCCCGGTGGCCTGCTGATCGACGCCTACCAGGAATGGATGATGCGCGAGTATGTCGGCACGGAATACACGTTCCAGCAGGCGGACCCGCCGGAGCCGGCCGCGGTCGACGCGATGCAGGCGCTGATGACGGATGTGTCGGTGTACGAGCTGGACGCGGAGGCCGCGCTGCTGGACGAGGAAGAGCCGGAGGCGGAGCCGGACGGTCTGGCCTGAGAGGGGTCTTTGGGCGGTCAGGGCCCCACCCCGACCCTCCCCACCGGGGAGGGGGCCCCCGTCCCATGAAGAGCGTCTCGGGAGATCATGGCCGACAGTGCTGCCGGGTCTCCCTCCCCTTTGGGGAGGGTCGGGGTGGGGGAGGGCCGGTATCGTGGTGTCCCGGGACAAAGGTCCCGGACCGCCTCCTGATCCGGTCTCGCCGCTGAGTCCCGTGGCTTAGGGTTGCGGCCCACGCGGTCAAGGGTCTGATGACCGCGTCCGGCGCGGCGCGATCGCGGCCACCTCCGGCAGGGTGCTGCCCGTGGGTCCGGCCCGATGCGGGCGTCAGACGCTGCGCAGGCCGCAGGCGGGCTTCTGCGGGCCGCGCAGGATCTGTGCGGCTCTCTCGCCACTGTCGAGACGCGCGATGTCGGTCAGGGAGATCACCCCGACGAGGTAGCCGAGGCTGTCACAGACCGGCACCCGGCGCAGGCTGTAGCTGGCCATCATCCCGACGATCTCGTCCAGCGGCGTGTTCGGCGTCGCCTGATGCGCTTTCTGCGTGGCCAGGGACTTGATCGGATCGAAGGGTTCGAGCCCGCCGCCGCGCATGCCGCGGATCAGGATGTCGCGGTCGGTGACGACACCGCAGAGCCAGCCGTCACGGACGAGCGGCAGGAAGCCGATATCGTGGCGCACCATGAGGGCGATGGCTTCGTTGATAGTGGCGTCGTGCTGGATCTTGACGACCGGGCTGGTCATGATGTCGTGGGCGAGCATGGTCTGTCTGTCTGGTGCCGTGCCATGACGGAATGTCGATTCGCGCAATTGCCCGGAGGTTGAGTCTGTGCTCACGCATAGAGACTTCCGGATGTGTTTGGAAGCCCCATTGCCGTCCGGCGTCTCGTGCTCGCAAGCATGTGATGAACATCACACGTACAGAGCGGCACAAAATTGGAACCCATCGTCAACAGGCGACCGTGGCGCCCTCGGGAATGGTCCGCGGCGCGGCATTGAGCGTGTCCTTGGCAAAGCCCGCGGCGGCCTTGTATTTCGCCATGAATTCCGCGCGTTCCTCGGGCGGGATGACCGCGTCGATGTCGTCGAAGGTGCCGCCGCAGCGGTCGTCCACCATGTTCAGCAGGCCGAAGGGCCCGGCGCCCCGGTTGCGCAGGATGAGCTCGGAGACCGGCTTGCAGAGGGCGTCGTTGTAGGCTTGCAGCGCGGCGGGCGTGACGCCGTGCTCCAGCATCGCGGCGCCGATCGTGCGGGCGTCGATGATTGCCTGCGAGGCGCCGTTGGAGCCGGTGGGGTACATGGCGTGAGCCGCATCCCCCATCAGCGCCACGGGACCGTCCACCCAGGTGGGCACCGGGTCGCGGTCGATCATCGGGTTCTCGTAGGCGACCTCGGCGTTCCGCAAAAGCTCCGGCACGTCGAGCCAGTCGTACTGGAAGCCCTCGAAATGATGGGCGAATTCGCCGATTTCCACGGGCCGGAACCAGCCGGATTTCTCCCAGCCGGTGGTGTCGTCGAGCGTGTACTCCGCGATCCAGTTGATCTGCGCGAGGCCGTCTGCGTCCGGGTGCGAGATCGGGTAGATCACCATGCGGTGCCGATGCGTACCGAGACCGATGAAGCTGGAGCCGGTGCGGATCGGCTTCGCCCGCGTGGTGCCCCGCCACATCAGGGCGCCGCCCCAATGGATCGGCGGCTGCTCCGGGTGCATCTGGGCGCGGATCGGGGAATGGATGCCTTCCCCGTCGATGAGGAGCGTGCCGCTGTGTTCTGTGGGGCCGGAGGCGGTCTCGACAAGTGCCGTCACGGTGCCGTCGGCGTTCTTGCGATAGCCGGTGACGCGGTGGCCGAGGTTGATGTTTTCGGCTCCGATGCGCTCGGCCAGCGTGTGGTAGAGCAGCATGTGGAACTGGCCGCGATGCACGGCGTATTGCGGCCAGTTGTACCCGGCGAGGGTGCCCCTGGTTTCGGAATAGATGTCGTTGCCATTGAGGCCGACCAGCGCCCATTCCTTCGCGGGCACGCCAACGGTGTCGAGCGCCTCCGCGCCGATACCGAGGTCATAGAGCTCGCGCACCGCGTTGGGCTGGAGGTTGATGCCCACGCCGAGGGGCTTGAGTTCGCGCACGGACTCGAACACCACGACCGGCACGCCGATCTGGTGCAGGGTGAGCGCGGTCACGAGGCCGCCGATGCCGCCACCGGCGATCATCACGAGGGGCTGTGTCATGGTCTGTCCTTCCCGGCTGGCGCAGGCAAGGTCCTTCGAAGGACCTTGCAAATTCCGTTGACGGAATTTGTGCCCGCGTCAATCACATTTTCAGGATGCGGCGGGCGTTTTCTTTCAAGATCAATGGCTTGACCTCGTCCTTTATTCCGATGGTCTCGAAGTCCCTGAGCCAGCGGTCCGGGGTGATCGCGGGCCAGTCGGAGCCGAAGAGCATCTTCTTCTTCAGGATCGAGTTGGCATACTGGACAAACACCGGCGGGAAATACTTCGGCGACCAGCCGGACATGTCGTAGTAGACATTCGGCTTGTGCTGGGCGACGGCGAGGCCTTCCTCGGTCCACGGAAAGGACGGGTGCGCCATGACGATGGGCGTGTCGGGGAAGTCCACCGCCACATCATCGAGATGCATCGGGTTCGAGTATTTCAGCCGCATCCCCATGCCGCCCCGCATGCCGGAGCCGACGCCGGTCTGGCCGGTATGGAAGAGCATGATCGCGCCTTCCTCGGCGATGGCCTCGTAGAGCGTATAGGCCGCCTCGCGGTCGTTGGGGAAGAAACCCTGCATGGTCGGGTGGAACTTGAAGCCCTTGACGCCGAACTCCTTCACGAGACGGCGGGCCTCCCGCGCCCCGGCCTTGCCCTTGTGCGGGTCGATGGAGGCGAAGGGGATCAGGATGTCGTCGTTGGCGGCGGCCAGTTCGGCGACTTCCTCGTTCTTGTAGCGGCGGAAGCCGGTCTCGCGTTCGGCATCCACCGGGAAGATCACCGCGCCGATCCTGCGCTCGCGGAAGTAGTCCGCCGTCTGCTGCACCGACGGCAACATGCCGCCCGCACCTGCCGGGTTCTTGAAATAGGCGGCCATGCCGGCCTGAAACTCGTCGTAGCCGTCATCGCGCGGGCCGCAACAGGGTTCCTCGGCATGGGTGTGGAAGTCGATGGCGATGAGTTCGTCCATGTTCAGGGGCATGAGTCAGGACTCCTTGGGGCCTTGGCTGTCGAGGCCGATGTATTTGCGCAGCAGCGCCTTCAACTGCGCCTCCTCGGCGTCAGTCAGGCCGGTCGTGTTGCGGGTTTCGTGCGACAGGAAGGGCTGCTGCATGGCCATGAGCCGCTTGCGGCCCTTGTCGGTCAGCCACAGCTCGACCGAGCGGCGGTCGTCCTCGGGCACGGTGCGGGTGACGATCCCGGCGGTTTCCATCGCCCGGATCATCTTGGTCATATGCGCGCGCTTGATATGCAGGGCGCGGGCCAGCACACCCTGCCGCACGCCCGGGTTCTGCGCCATCAGCATGAGCACGGAGATTTCGCCGGGGCGGACGTTGAAGCCGTCCATCTCGTGGAAGAAATTCGCGAAGCTCTGGAGCTGCGACAGGCGCAGCAGGAAGCCGAGCGAGCCCGCCAGCGGACCGAAGTCGATGGCCTCGTCGCCGGGCATCGGCAGGGGCTGCGGATCGGGCGCGGTCCGGGGCATCAGGAGCCGCCGGGCGCCTGCACCTTGGCGGCGCGTTTCTCCAGGAAGTCGCGCAGGCGCGCCTTGGCGTCGTCGGTCATGGTGGCGAGGCTGGCGACCATGCTCTCGGTAAAGAGGCCGTCCTCGGAGGACATGTCGGCGATGCGGGGCAGGGCGTTGATGATCGCGTAATTGGTGAACTCCGCGTTCTGCGCCATGCGTTCGGCGATCTCCACCGCCTTGTCCAGCGCCTTGCCGTCTTCGGCGACATAGGTGACGCCGCCCCAGGCCTCCATGCCGGTCGCGTTCAGGACCCGCCCGGTCAGCATCATGTCGCCCATCCGTGCCGGGCCGATCAGCCGCGCGATGCGGACCGAACCGCCGCCGCCGACGAAGATGCCGCGCTGGCCCTCCGGAAGGGCGAAGAAAGCGGTGCCGTCGGCCACGCGGATCTGGGTGGAGGCGGCAAGTTCGAAGCCGCCGCCCACCGTCGCGCCGGTCAGCGCCGAGACAAAGGGAATCGTGCCGCGTTCGATCAGGTCGAAGACCGCATGCCAGCGGCGCGAGCCTTTCACCGCTTCGAACAGCGGCTTTTCGGAATGTTCGGACAGGTCCAGCCCGGCGCAGAAATGCGGGCCGTGGCCGAAGATCACGCCAGCCTTGGCCTCCGACGAGGCGCGGGTGACGGCGTCGGCAATGGCCTCGACGAAGCGGTCAGAGATCGCGTTGCGCTTGGCCGGGCGGTTGAGACCGATCAGCGCAACCGTGCCGCGCAATTCGTAGGTGACGAGGCTTTCCGCCTCGCCTGTGCTCTGTGACATGTCTGTCCTCCCTCGGGCCGCGGTTCGTCTGCGGCCAATTCTGTTTCCTAGTAGACAAATTTCGCGATTCGAGTCAACGTGCCGCGCAGGTTTGGCAGGGCAGGTCTGGCAGGGGAGGCGCTGCCGGCGTGGCGCGTGATGGGCATCCCTTGCAAGGTGGAGGCGGGCAAACGCGCTTTCCCCTCGCAATGGTGCGGCACGGTACGGGGAGAGGCAAGATGATCGAGACAATTGGCAAACTGCTTTGGGCGACACCGGGCTGGGCGGCTCAGGCCGACGGTGCCGGGCTGGACGAGGCGTCGGTGGCGCAAGTGCTCGAAGAGGCGGGCAAACTGGCGCGGGACGTGCTGGAGCCTTTGGCGAAGGTGGCCGATGAGGCCGGTTGCCGGGTCGAGGCGGGCCGGGTGAAGACCCCTGCCGGCTACCCCGAGACCTACCGTCGCCTGGGCGCGGATGGCTGGATCACCGCGGATCTGGACCCGGACTTGGGCGGCATGGGCTTGCCGGTGGCCTTGCATGTGGCGGCGAGCCTGCCGTTCGAGGGCGCGGCGCTGCCGTTCATGATGGCGCTCGGCTCCACCCGGGCCGGGGCGCACTGCCTGGCGGAACACGCGCCGGGGCTGCGCGAGGTCTGGTGTCCGAAGCTGGCGGAGGGGGAATGGTCGCTGACCATCTGCATCTCCGAGCCGGACGCGGGGTCCGACGTGGGTCGCATCCGCACGAAAGCGGCTCCAGATGGCGACGCATGGCGGCTCTCGGGCACGAAATGCTGGATCAGCTTCGGCGATCACGACATGGCGGCGCGCATCGGCCATCTGGCGCTGGCGCGGACCGGCACGGCGGAGGAGGGCACGCGCGGGCTGTCGCTGTTCCTTGTCCCGAACCTGACCGATGACGGCGCGGACAACGGTGTGCGGGTCGAGCGGATCGAGGAAAAGCTCGGCCTGCACGGCTCGCCCACCTGCGTGCTGCGTTTCGAGGAGTCGCAAGCCGTTATGATCGGGGAGCCGGGGCGGGGCCTTGCGCAACTCTTTACCATGATCGAACTGATGCGTTTGCAGGTGGGCAGTCAGGGCGCGGGCGTGTCTTTGCGGTGCAATGAACTGGCGCGCGGCTATGCGGCGGACCGCAAGCAGGGCGGCAAGCCGTCCGAAGCGCCGGTGCCGATCGACACCCATCCGGATGTGCAGCGGATGCTGGACAGCATCGAGGCGCAGGCGCTGGTTTCCACGGCGATGATGCTGGAAGCGGCGGTGGCCGTGGGGGCGAAGCGGACGGATTACGCGGCTTTCCTGCTGCCCTTGGCCAAGACCTTCTGCGGTGAGGGCGCACAGGAGGCGGCCTCGACCACCATTCAGGTGCTGGGCGGGGCAGGCTACACGCGGGAATGGCCGGCAGAACGGCTCTACCGCGATGCGCGAATCTGCACGATCTACGAGGGCACGACGGGGATGCAGGGGCAGGACTTCCTGTTCCGGCGGCTCTTGAAAGACGAGGGCGCGGGGCTTGCGACCTTTGCAGAGGCAATGCGGACGGAGCTGTCGCCCGGTGTCGGTCTGGAGCTTCTTTCGCGCCTCGAGGCGCTGTCGGAGACCGTCCGCGCGGGCGCACCGGGGGGCCAGATGGCGGCGGCGGACGGCTTTCTGCGGGCAGGCTGGGCCTGTGTCTCGGCCTGCCTCGCGGAACGGGTCAAGGCGCTCGGGTTCGAGGCACCCATGGCGCAGTACCTGGCGTTGGCCCCGGCGCGGTTCGCGCTGGCCGAGGCGCAGGTGATGCATGGCTTGGGTGAGGTGCCGAATTCTTGAAAAGAATTCGGACCGGATCCTTTGAAAGGATCCGGCACCCGGCGGCTCACTCCAGTCCGAACACCACCGTCACCCGGGCGTCCAGGCTGATTTCCCCGGCGGCGATCGGCACGCGCTTGGCCTCGGCGAAGGCGATGGGCATGTCGCGGCTCTGCACCATGGGCGTCGCGCTGTCGGTGATGGTCAGCACCGGCCCGAGCGTCACCCCCGCCGCCCCGGCGTAGAGTCGCGCCTTGGCCATGGCGTCGCGCACGGCGGCGCGGCGGGCTTCGTCCTGCAGCGGGCGCGGGTCCTGCACGTCGAAGCTCAGCCCCTGCAGGCTGTTGGCGCCGTCGTCCAGCACCGCCTGCAGCACGTCGCCGAGCTTGTCGAGATAGCGCACCCGCACCGTCACAAGGTTGGTCGCCTCGTAGCCGTCCGGCTTGCGATCCCCGCTGACGCGGTCGTTGACCCAGCGCTCGCCCAGTTGCAGCGAACTGGTCTGCACGTCACGGGCGTCGATGCCGATCTCGGTCAGCCGGGCAAGGATGGCCTCGACGGTCTGCGACGTCTGGTTCATCGCGCCCGTGGCGGTCTCGTCCACCGCCTGTGCCCCGAGGGTGATCTGGGCCATGTCGGGCGCAGCCGTCACCGTGCCCTCCCCGGAGACGGTCAGGCTGCGGACCGGGGTGTCCTGCGCGGGCAGAAGCGTCGGAATCGACAGGAACAGGGCGGTAACAAGGGCGGGGCGCAGCATGGCGGGGTTCTCCGGTCTGGCGTTGCAGGGCGTGTGTCGAATGTCGGTCGACGCGGGCCGTCCTGCAAGCCTTCGGCTCGGCTTTTCTTTTCCTCGGCAAAAGCTTGCTCTATACTGTGCGCTTACAGGAAATTGACTCCCGCAGGCCCTGCGGGACTGGTAGAGACGCTGCATGGTACCTGATTTTGCACTGTCCCTTTCCTTCGAAGGCATCGCCCTGCTGCGCCATGTGAATGGCCGCTGGGCCTGCATTGACGAGGTCGCGCTCGACGTTCCCGATCTTGACGGGGCGGTCAATGCGTTGCGCGACCGGGCGCTGGCGCTCGACCCGGAGGGCGAAAAGGTCGTTCTGGTGATCCCGAACGAACAGATCCGCTATCTCGACGCGCCCGATCCCGGCGACGACGCCGCGGCGCGGGAGGCGGCGGTGCGCCGTGCGCTGGAAGGGGCGACGCCCTACGAGGTGAAGGATCTGGTCTTTGACCACGTGGCGGACCGGGGCCGGCTGCGGATCGCGGCGGTGGCCCGCGAAACGCTTGACGAAGCAGAGGCATTTGCCGCGACGCATGGTTTTGCCGGGGTCAGCCACGCGGCGATTGCGCCGGACGGGGCGTTCCGGGGCGCGGTGCATTTCGGCAAGGTGAAGGGTTGGAAGGGCCGCACCCGGCGGCTGCCCGCGGCGATGGTGATCGCCGAGGCGGACGAGGCGGCACTGACGCCGAAGGCCGTGGCGGCGCCGGAGCCAGACCGGCAGGCGGCCCTGGATTTCGCGGCAGAGGAAACGGTCGCGACTCCGCCGCAGTGGGATGAGCCGGAGCCGGTTGCGGAGTCCGCGCCCGTCGATGAGCCAAAGCCCGAGCCGGTTGCCCCGCAGGAGGCAGAGCCGGTGGCAGAAGGCCAACCGGACCCCGCGCCGAAGGTCGAGCCAACGCCGGAACCGGCTGTGGCTGCCGATAAGACACCGGACCCCGTGCCCGTGCCCGCGCCGACAGCGGACGCTGCGGAAGAAGAGCAGGCACCCGTGGCCCCGGCCGCCGCGCTGACGCCGGGCGATCCCGATGCCGGGGCGGGGCTGTATTTCTCGACGATTCGCGCGGCCTTGGCGGAGGAAGAGCGGATTGCCCCGCCGTTGCAGGCTCCGCGTGCCGAGCACAAGCCGCGTTTCACACCGATGGCTGCCGACGCCGCGACGGCGGAGCCTGCGCCAGCCGCGCAGTCCCCGCAAGCGCCCGCCCAAGCCCCTGTGGAAAAGCCGCAGGCCGACGCTGCGCCGGAGGCCGGTGCAACTCCGAAGCCTGACGCCGCGCCGAAAGCCGACGCGCCTTTGACCGCTCGGGAGCGGGCCATCGCGCTGGCGTCGCGGGTGCCCGGCGCGGCGGAGGATACCGACAGCACGGCGGAGCCGACGCTGCCGAAACCGCAGCCGCCGATCAAGCCGGCGGGTGTGACCGAGGGCACGCTGGAAGCTGGTGAGGCTGCGGCGCGCAAGCCCGGCGCTGCCGCTGCCGCGATGCGCTTCCTGTCCTCGCGCCGCAAGGGCAAGGCCACCGAGGCAGATCCCCGGACCCGCCGGGTGCCGAACCTCGGCTTCGGCAAGGCGGGCCCGGCGCAGGACGAGGCCGCCCCGGTCCTCTCGGCCAAGCCTTTCCCCAAGGCTCCGGACCCGCAGGTGGCCGCCGGGCCGACGCTGACCGCGCCGCCGGCCGATCCGGGTATTCCAGTGACCGCAAAGGCTCCGGTGGCCGCCCCGGCGGCACAAACCACGGGGGCGCCAACGACCGGTGCCCTTGCAGGCGTTGCCGCACGCCGGGTGGTGGATGCGCCGCAGAAAGCGCCGCCCGCGCCGCCGATGCCCGCAGGCATGGGCCGCGCGGTGACCGCCCAGACCGAAGCCGAGCGCATGACCATCTTCGGCGCGCGCGGGCAGGAGATCGGCGGCAAGCCCCGGTTCCTCGGGCTGATGCTCACCGCGACCTTGCTGCTGTTCCTCGCCGGGGTTGCCGCCTGGGCGTCGGTCTTCATGCAGGACGGCCTCGCCAGCCTGTTTCGCTCGGAGCCGCCCGCCGAAGCCATCGCCAGCCTGCCCGAGGTCAGTGCCCCGATCCGCAGCCCCGATGCGCAGACCGAGACGGCGCTGAGCCCCGCGCCCGCCGACACCACCGTCGCGGAGGAGGAGGACGAGGACGTTCAGCTTGCCGCGCTGGAAACCGCCGACGACGTGACGCAGCAACCGCGCCCGCCGCTGGCGCAGCCGGTCGAGCCGCAGCTGCTGAGCCCGGAAGAGGCCGCCGCGACCTATGCGGCGACCGGCTTCTGGCTGCGCGCGCCGACACCGCCGATGACCCCGCCGGAGGACAGTGTGGCGGACGTCTATGCCGCCTCCATCGACCCGGCGGTGATGTCGTCCGACGCCGTCGCCCTGCCGGAGGCCCAGGACATCGGGCCGGAATACGCGATGCTGGACCCGGGTCTGCCGCCGCCCGCGGGCATGACCTTCGACTTCGACCAGCGTGACCTGATCCGCGCGACGCCCGAGGGGGCGCTGACGCCGGATGGCCTGCGCATCTTCACCGGGCGTCCGCCGGTGATCCCGCCGCTGCGCGGTCAGACCCGGGTGCCCGAGGCCGCCGCGCCAGAGGCGCAGGTGGACAACCCGCTGAGCCGCACGCGTCCGGAAGCCCGCCCCGACGACATCGTCGAGCAGCAGGAACGCGCCACGCAGACCGGCCTCTCCAACGCCGAGCTCGCCGCGATGCGTCCGGTCATGCGGCCGCGCACCGAGCAGGAGGAGGCTGTCGCGGAGGAGCCGGACAGCCCGGCCACCGACCAGGCCGTGACCGCCTCGCTGGTGCCGGTGACCCGGCCGCGCAACATGGAAGCCATCGTCGAACGCGCCCGGCAGGCCGCCCCGCCGGAGGTGATCCAGGAGGAGGACGCGCCGGTGCGGACCGCCTCCGCCACCGCCATCGCGCCGCGCACGGTGCAGCCGAGCGGGCCGACCGGAGGCAGCGTGGCGCGGAATGCGACAGTTTCCAACGCGATCAACCTGAGCAAGGTCAGCCTGATCGGCATTTACGGCACGCCCTCCAACCGCCGCGCCCTGATCCGCCTGCCAAGTGGCAGCTACAAGAAGGTGAAGGTCGGTGACAGCATCGACGGGGGCCGCGTTGCGGCCATCGGCGAGAGCGAGCTGCGGTATACGAAGAGCGGCCGCAATGTGCTGCTGAAGATGCCGCGCGGCTGACGACGGGTCCTGCGTCTCTGACAATCGCGCCGCCGGGGGCGTTCAAGGCCCCCGAACGTGCTTCTACACCCGATCCAGCTGCGCCTGCACCGCCTCGAAATACGCGCCGAGGTGCTCGCCGTCGACCAGGGCGTGGTGCACCTGGATCGCCATGGCCATGCGCCAGCCGTTCCCTTCCGGCACGATCTTGCCCCAGCTGACCCGGGGGATGCAGTCTTCGGCATGGGGCAGGGCGTTGTCGAGAGCGGTGAAATCCAGCCACGGCAGGCAGGAGACGAAGGCCACCGCGTCGTCGTTGTCGCCGAGCACCGGGTTCAGCCCGTCGGCCACGCGGGCCTCGGCCATGCGGCGCTGCGCCTCCGCATCGAAGGTCGGGAAATCCGGATCATACGGCACGTACCCGTAATTGAACCCGCCCCCCGCCCGCGGCACCGGCATCGACAGGAACAACCGGTCATGGCGGACCACCGTATCGCCGCGAAACCGCATGCACAGCTCCGGCACCGCGTGCAGCCCTGCGCCGATGGCAAAGAGGCAGGCGCGGTAGGGCGACAGCCCCTCCGCCTTGCGGGGCATCACCCGAGACAGATCGAGCCGCACGGTCACCGCGTAATGCGGCCGCTCGAAGCTGCGGAAGAAGCGGAACTGCGCGGTGCGCGGCCAGGAGGTGAGATCGACGGGATGTTCTGTCATGACGCGGACCCTACAGCGTTTCAGGTTGAACCAGAAACGCTGTATCGCCGATTTCGCGCATGGGAAACCGGGCGCGTGTCTGCCTGCTTTCGCGGCACCGCCTGCGACCTGTGCATTTGTGCAGGGTGCTTCACCTTTCTTAAGGGAGCGCTATGGTTTAATCCTGAGAATACGCGGATCCGGAGCCAGCCTCCGGGGATGCGACGGACGAACGGAGCACAGGCATGGCACGGCCCATCGTAGGCATCATCGGCAACTCCTTCCTGATCAACGATCAGTACCCGGCCCACGCGGGCGGGACGATGAATTCGGAGGCGGTCTCGCATGTGTCCGGCTGCCTGCCGTTGCTGATCCCGGCCGATCCCCGCTTCCTGTCGGTGGAGGAACTGCTCGAAACCTGTGACGGCTTCCTGCTCACGGGCGGGCGGCCCAATGTGCACCCGGAGGAATATGGCGAGGCCTGGACGGAAGCGCACGGCGCCTATGACCGCGCCCGCGACGCCATCACCCTGCCACTGGTGCGCGCCTGCGTCGAGCGGGGGCAGCCCTTCCTCGGCATCTGCCGGGGCTTTCAGGAGGTCAATGTCGCCATGGGCGGCACGCTCTATCCGGAGATCCGCGACCTGCCGGGCCGGATGAATCACCGCATGCCCCCGGACGGTACGCTCGAGGAGAAATTCGAGCTGCGCCACAAGGTGAGCCTGTGCGAGGGCGGCGTGTTCAGCAGCCTGTTCGGCTCGACCGAGGTGATGACCAACACGCTGCACGGGCAGGGGATCAAGTGCCCCGGCAAGCGTATCGTGATCGAGGGGCAGGCGCCGGACGGCACGCCGGAGGCGATTGTCGTCGACGGGGCGAAGGGCTTTACCCTGTCGGTGCAATGGCACCCGGAATGGAACGCGGCCAACGATCCGGTCTCGCGCCCGCTGTTCGAGGCGTTCGGCGATGCGGTGCGGGCCTGGGCCGCGGGCAAGTCCGGGGCGCTGCGCAAGAGCGCCTGACGCCGTCAGGAACAGCTGTCCGTGGCCTGTACCCGCGCAAGTTCCCACTGGTCCGCATAGGCCCAGCCACGGACCCGGTCGCGGCTTTCCATGAGCACCTGCGACGCCTTCTGCGCGAAGCAGGAACAGTCCACGCCAGGCAACGTCTGTTGGCACATGGCGTACCCGCCGTCCTTCGCCTCCTCCGAGATACTGCTGCTCTGGCGCACATCGGCGGGTGCCTCCCAGGAGGTCAACGGCTTGAACTGCGCCACGCCCGCCACGAAGACGCCGCCGCCGAAGAAGATGGCAAGGGCAATGCTGGTCTCGGTCGTCATGGTGGCCTCTGGGGTTTCGGTGCCGCGCAAGGCGCGGTCCGTGACGGGAGCCGGGACGATCGCGCCGCCCGGCAGGGCCCGCAACCCGGGCACCGGCCATCAGTCTAGAGGGAGAGCGCGGCATCGCCTAACGAACAATGCCGACAGAGTGAATCAAATGCAAAGGCTCTGCCACGGGGGCGCCGTCTTGCGAGCGGCGCAAGGTGAGGTCTTTCCCGAAACGGACAAGGCACCGGACAACGGCTCGTCCGGGAAAAAGCCAACATTAGCGGGCCGCGGCGGGCGGCCCGTCCTGTCATCGCGTCACGGGTGATCCGTCTGTCAGAGAGCCTGGAGATCGGCTGCCATTTCGCGGCCATCCCGGCCTTCACGCAGCTCGTACTTCACCTTCTGATTGTCGGCGAGTCCGGTCAAACCCGACCGTTCGACCGCCGAAATATGAACAAAAACGTCCTTGCCACCCTCGTCGGGCGCAATGAACCCATAGCCTTTGGTGGTGTTGAACCATTTCACGGTGCCGCTCGGCATAGTCTCCGTGCTCCTTTCCCAGTCCAATTGATTGGCCCCGCGCCGCGCGGGGCGCCCCCGTCACATTCGCCTTTCAGGATCGCAACCGGCTGCACCGGGTCCGGGACTGATCGTCGAAGGTCACTGTCCTAGGATTGCGGCGCTTCTGTAAAAATCAAGCAAAACGTCCTCGTATTTCACCACGGGCCTCCTTATGTGAACGCAAATGACGAAGGAATTGGCATGATCCTGTACGGACTGAAGACCTGCGACACTTGCCGCAAAGCGCGTAAAGCCCTGAACGGCGTGCAATTTATGGATGTGCGAGAGGATGGAGTTCCGTCGGAGGTGCTGCGCGTGGCTCTGGACCGCTTCGGCGATAAATTGCTGAACACCCGGTCGACCACATGGCGTGACCTGCCCGAAGCGGAGCGGGGCCGCGCGCCGCTCGACCTTCTGGCCATCCATCCGACGCTGATGAAACGCCCTTTGATCGTCTCCGGGGAGACGATGATTCTCGGCTGGGACAAGGCGGCGCAGCAGGCGGCGGAGGCCCTCTGATGCGCAACGCGGCTCTCACCCTCGGCATCATCGCGGGCGTCTTCGGAATGCTCGTGGGCTTTATCGGCTTCGGCTACACCGAGCTTGCCCGGCACTTTGCGGAGGTCGAGGAGGTCTTCGGCATGTTCGACGATCCCCAGATGGTGCGCGTCGTCTCGATCCTGTCGCCGATGCTCGCCATCGCGGGCGGGGCGATGGCGAAGGCACGGGCGCTTTGGGGCGGTGTCCTGCTGCTCGTCTCGGCGCTTGGCATGTATGTCGCCTTCGGCTTCAACGTCTTCACCATGTTCCCAATCTGCTTTGCGGGCCTGGGCGGGGTCCTTGCGCTCGCCGCCGGCCAGCCGGACGAGCCGAAGGCGCATTTCGGCAAGTGACTCAGGCGGGCGCCATCGCCGGGGAAAGGCGGCTGCGGAGCACCCGGTCCACCGACAGCGCACCGGCCCCCTTGATCACCAGTGTGACCAGCAGCAGCATCCAGAACGCCCGCTGATCGAGGATCAGGGCGTCCGGAACGCGGTCGAACCACGCGCCGAGTGTTTCCGCATGAGCAAGGCCGCCGTGGCCGTAGAGGTCGGTCAGGCTCTGCAGCGTGACGAAGCCGATCATGCCAAGCGCGGCGAGGCGGGTGAACAGACCGATCACAAGCATCAGCGGCAGGACGAACTCCGCCCAGGTTCCGGCGGTGACCACGGCCCAATGGAAAATCCCGAGATTGTCGGTGTTGTAACCGGCCGCCTCGAAGACCTTCGGGAAGATCTGCGCGTAGGCCCCGGTACTCGGGCTGAGGAAACCGAACAGGCCGTCGCCCAGCTTGGTCAGCCCGGAGGCCCAGAAATATCCGAGTAGCACCCCGGCAAAGACCAGCCGCGCCAGCAGCGGCAGCAACCCGTCGCCGAGCCGTTCCACCGCGCCGAAGACCGTGTTGTGCAACGTCACGACCCTGTCCATCGTCCCGTTCCTCATTCCGTTTCCAGATTTGTCAGGGCGCCGCCCTGCAGCAGCAGGCCCATCATCGCACCAAGGTCGAACGCCTCGTCCGTGGCCTCCAGCGCCGTGCCGAACGTCTTGCCCTGCATCAGCAGATCGGCAAACACCGCGCCACCAGCAGGCAGCACCTGCGGTTCAGGATCGAACGCCGGGCGCAGGATCAGCGCATCTTCCGCCGTGGCCTCCGGCTTTGGCCCGCGCCCGAGCGCGAACCGCCAGACCGAGACCACGGGCCAGGGCGAGCGGAGCAACCGCACCGCGGGCGCAAACCGGACTTTCGCGCCCGTCAACGCCGCCTCGGACAACCCTTGCAGCGTGCCGGGGTCCAGGGCCGCGCGGTCTGCGGCGTGGTAGCTCTCGCGGATGGCAAACTCCAGCCGCGCCACATCGGGCAGGTAACCAAGGCTCTTCAGGGCCTCCAGACGGGCCAGGAAGTCGGGAAAATCCGCGCCATATCGGGCCATCAGGGGCGATCCAGGCGCCGCCGCCCGCACATAGAGGCTTGCCGCCCGGGCGAAGTTCTCCGCCCCGATCAGCGAGCGTACCGCGGGAAAGCCGACCTCCAGCGCCTCGCGCAGCGACACGGCGACATTGTTGCGATAGACCGCGAACCGCCGCTCCGCGGGCCGTCCCGCGCCGTCGGTCAGGCCCTCGGGCACCGCCACCTCGGCCCGCCGCAGGGCGTCCAGGAAAGCATCCTGCGACACGTCCCTCGTTTCTTCTCTTTCCAAATACTCCGGGGTGAGCCCCGCAGGGGCGAGGGCGGAGCCCTCACATCCGACCGTGCCGCTCATACGCGCACCCGGCTGAGCGCCGCCTCCGCCCGCCGCGCTTCCTCGCGCAGGACAGGCCATTCGGGCACGTCATTGTCCCATTCGATCAGCACCGGCAGCGGCCCGGCGCGGTCCAGCACGTCGTCGAGCAGCGCCCAGACCGGGTCCGCGACCTCGCGCCCGTGGCTGTCGATCAGCAGCGGTGCGCCATGATCGTCGGCGTCCTCGTCATGGCCGCCAAGGTGAATCTCGCCAACACGGCCGAGGTCGAACGCGTCGATATAGGTCTGTGGCGAGAAGCCGAGGTTTACCGCCGAGACAAAGACGTTGTTGACATCGAGCAGCAGCCCGCAGCCGGTCCGCCGCGCGATTTCGCGCAGGAAGTCCGGCTCTTCCCAGGTGCTCTCTTCGAATTTCAGGTAGGACGAGGGGTTCTCCAGCAGCATCCGCCGCCCGAGCGCCTCCTGCACGTCGTCCACATGGTCACAGACCCGCGCCAGCGTGGCATCCGTATAGGGCAGCGGCAGCAGGTCGTTGAAGAAATGGCTGTCGTGGGTGGACCAGGCCAGGTGTTCCGAGAAACTCGCCGGGTTCAGCCAGCCCATCAGGTGTTTCAGCCGGTTCAGATGCTCCGGATCGAGGCGGCCCTCACCGCCAATCGACAGGCCCACGCCGTGCACCGAGACCGGGAACCGGTCCGCCAGCGCCTTGAGTTGCGCGATGGGCCGCCCGCCGTCTCCCATGTAGTTCTCCGCGTGGATTTCCAGCCAGCCCACCGGGGCGGCCTCTGTCAGGATGTCGCGGTAGTGCTGCGGCTTGTAGCCGACACCGGGCAGGGGCGGCAGGGCTGCGTCGAAGTCGTACATCGCGGTCTCCATCTTGCGCGGCAGTCCGTAGGGCGGGGCTAAGCCCCGCCCCTTGGGGGGATTACATCGGGATGTCGCGCTCGAGCGCTTCGAGGCTGCCCATGCGCATCGTTCCGTCGGCCATCGCCGGCAGTTCGATCGTGGTGCAGGTGCCCGCGTCGACCAGGCTCCAGGCGTTGCCCTGGTAGTCGACCTTGGAGGTGCCGGCGCAGGTGGTGCCGGGGCCTGCGGCGCAGTCGTTCTGGCCCGCCATGGCGACGCCGAAGCACTTTTCCTTGTCCTCTGCGTGCACCACGGTGGCGGCGAAGGAGGCGGCAACAGCACCCACGAGGGCAGCGGTCTTGAGGGTCTTGGACATCGGATTTCCTTTCCAGTCAGGTCAGTTGAGCGAGTTGAATGTGTCCCCCGGCGGCGTCCTTGCCCCGGGCCTCTTCAACCTGCCGATATCGGCGAAATCCTGCCATTCACGCCGACGTGTATAACGCGGCTGTCAGGGGATCACGGGCTTTCGTGAGACTGTGCATCTGCAGAAACTCAATGAAATCAGGGCCTCGCGCAAGGCGTCCGACAGGGTTCGCAACAATCCGAAGGGGTCCAGCGTGGGAATGTTACAGCTTTGCCTTGCGTAACCCGCAGGGCGGCCATGCCGCTCACGCAAAGCGCGAGGACTGTTACAGTCTTTTGGCACGAAAAAGCCCCGGCCGTTTCGGGCCGGGGCTAATGGTTGCGTCAGGTGCGCGGATCAGGCGAGGTCGGGCGGCAGGGCGGCCTGACCGAGTTGGGCGACGATGTCGTCCAGCGTCGCGACGCTGGTTTCCTTCTCGCCGAGGCGGCGGACGGTGACCGTGCGTTCCTCGACCTCGCGGTGGCCGATGGCGAGGATCACCGGGACCTTGCCGAGCGAATGCTCGCGGACCTTGTAGTTGATCTTCTCGTTGCGGATGTCGGCTTCCGCCCGCACGTCCGCAGCCTTCAGCGCCTCGACCACCTCGAGCACGTAGTCATCCGCTTCCGAGACGATGGATGCGACAACCACCTGACGCGGCGCGAGCCAGAAGGGCAGCTTGCCCGCATGTTCCTCGATCAGGATGCCGATGAAGCGCTCGAAGGAGCCGAGCACGGCGCGGTGCAGCATGACCGGGCGATGCTTCGCCCCGTCCTGCCCGATGTAGCTGGCATCGAGCCGTTCGGGCAGGTTCGGGTCCACCTGCAGCGTGCCGCACTGCCACTCGCGGCCGATGGCGTCGGTGAGGGTGAACTCGAGCTTGGGACCGTAGAAGGCGCCTTCGCCCTCGAGGATCTCGAACTCGTAGCCCGCCGCGTTGCAGGCATCGCCAAGCGCCTTTTCCACCCGGTCCCAGCTTTCCTCCGAGCCGATGCGCTTTTCAGGGCGCGTCGAGAGCTTGATGGTCCAGTTGTGGAAGCCGAGGTCGTCGTAGATCCCGGCGAGGAACTTGATGAACTTCGCCGTCTCGGACGTGATCTGATCGTCGGTGCAGAAGATATGCGCGTCATCCTGCGTGAAGCCGCGCACCCGCATGATGCCGTGCAGCGCGCCCGAGGGCTCGTAGCGGTTGCACGAGCCGAATTCGGCCATGCGCAGCGGCAGGTCGCGGTAGGATTTCAGACCGACGTTGAACACCTGCACATGGCAGGGGCAGTTCATCGGCTTGAGCGCATTGACGGTCTTCTCCCGGGCATGGTCCTCGTCGACTTCGACGATGAACATGTTTTCCTGGTAGTTGTCCCAGTGGCCGGATTTCTCCCACAGCACGCGGTTCACCACCTGCGGGGTGTTGACCTCGACGTAACCGTCGCCGCGCTGCTTGCGGCGCATGTAGTCCTGCAGCGTGGTGTAAATGGTCCAGCCGTTCGGATGCCAGAAGATCTGACCCGGCGCTTCCTCCTGCATGTGGAAGAGGTCCATCTCGCGGCCAAGCTTGCGGTGGTCGCGCTTGGCGGCCTCCTCGAGCATGTGCAGATGGGCCTTGAGGTCTTCCTTGTTGCGGAAGGCCGTGCCGTAGATGCGCTGGAGCATCTGGCGATTGCTGTCGCCGCGCCAATAGGCCCCGGCGACGCTCATCAGCTTGAAGGCATCGGCGGGCACCTGCCCGGTGTGCTGGAGGTGCGGCCCCCGGCACAGGTCCTGCCAGTCGCCGTGCCAGTACATCCGGAGCGGCTCGTCGCCCGGAATGGCCTCGATCAGCTCGACCTTGTAGGGCTCGCCGCGGTCCTCGTAATACTGGATCGCAACCGCGCGGTCCCAGACTTCCGTCCGGACGGCATCGCGCTTGTTGATGATCTCCTTCATCTTCTTCTCGATCTCGCCGAGATCTTCCGGCGTGAACGGCTCTTCGCGGTCGAAGTCGTAATACCAGCCGTCCTTGATCACCGGGCCGATGGTGACTTTGACATCGGGCCAAAGCTCCTGCACGGCACGGGCCATGATATGGGCGAGGTCATGGCGCACCAGTTCCAGCGCCGGGGCCTCGTCCTGCATCGTGTTGATGGCGATCTGCGCGTCGGCCTCGATCGGCCATTGCAGATCCCAGTGCCTGCCGTCCACCTGCGCCGAAATGGCCTTCTTGGCGAGGGACTTGGAAATAGCGGCGGCGACCTCGCCGGGCGTCACGCCCTTGTCGAAACTGCGGCTCGCGCCATCTGGGAATGTCAGGGAAATCTGGCTCATCGGCCATGCTCCTCGTCGTTTTGGCGCCCACGGAACGCCCGGTTGCGGGTTATGTGTGTTGCGCGTTGTGGCGGCGGGGACGGGGGCTGTCAAGCGGGCCATGGCGCATGCGGCGGCATGGAGACACAGCGAGGTAAAGATGTCATGACCGGCATCGCGAAAAGGCTCTACGGACGAGTGGCGGACACGGATGCGAAAACGCCACCGGAAGAGGCCCGCAATGCGCTGCGCCATATGGGCGCGCTGTCGATGACCAAGATCGCCGACGGGTTGATCGACCCGAAGCTGGTGCTGAGTTGGCTGGGGCAGGCGCTGGGCGCGCCCGCTGCCGTCACCGGCCTTTTCGTGCCGATCCGCGAGGCGGGGGCGCTGCTGCCGCAGATCCTGCTGGCGGGCGTGGTGCAGCGGACGGCGGTGCGCAAATGGATCTGGGTCATCGGCTCGGCGGGTCAGGGAATCGCGGCGGCTCTGATCGCGCTGGCCGGGATGACTTTGGAGGGTATGGCGGCGGGGCTGGCGATCTGCGGAGCGCTGGCGATGCTGTCGCTCTGCCGGGCGGCCTGCTCCGTCAGTTACAAGGACATCCTCGGCAAGACCATCCCGAAGCGGCGGCGCGGCACGGTGCAGGGCGTCGCAGGCAGCGCGGCCTCGCTCGCCGTGGTGGCCTTTGCCCTGCTGATGCTCTCCGGCGTGCTGCGCGAACAGGGGCCGGTCATCGCGGCCATCGCGCTGGCGGCGGGGCTCTGGCTCTGTGCGGCAACGCTGTTCTCGACGCTGGAGGAAGTGGCGTCTGAGACAGACGGGGCCGCCGCCCTCGACCTCTCCCCGCTGCGAGACGATCCGGCCTTCCGGCTGTTCATCGCGGTGCGCGGCCTCTTGACCGTCACCGCCCTCGCGCCACCCTACTTCGTTCTGCTCGGCGGCGGTCAGGGGGCGTTGCAGGGGCTGGGCGCGATGCTTCTGGCCTCGGCGCTGGCCAGCTTCCTGAGCAGCTACGTCTGGGGCCGGCTCTCCGACCACTCGGCGCGGCTGGTTCTCGCGCTGTCGGGGATCTGCGGCGCGGGCTTCGCGCTTCTCGCGGTATTGGCGGAGGTGTTCGGGTGGTCTGCCGCGCCTTGGGTCGTCCCGGGCATCCTCTTCGGCTTCATGCTGGCCTATCAGGGCGTGCGGCGCGGGCGCTCGGTCTACCTCGTGGACATGGCACCGGAGGACAAGCGCGCACCCTATGCGGCGCTGGCCAATACGGTGATCGGCGTGCTGTTGCTGGCGGTGGGTGCCTTAGGCGGGGCGCTGGCGCTGCTGGGGCCGGTGGCGGCGCTTTCGGGCTTTGCCCTCCTGTCGCTGGCCGGAGGGCTGCTGGCGTTTCGCTTGCGTGATGAAAAGGCCTGATGTTCGGATTTTGTTCTTCCCATGAGCGCAGCCCTGTGGCAGCTTTCGCGCATCAGTGGAGGGACCGAGATGCGCAGTTTTGACGAGATCCTCGCCATCGCCGCCGAGCGGAAAGGCGGGCGAGACGCGGTTCTGGACGGTATCCCGAAGCCGAAGACGGCGGAGGCACTGGCGGCCATCCCGGACGACCGCTGGCTGGCACAGTTTGCCCGGGGCATCCTGCAGGCCGGGATCAGCTGGACCGTGGTCGACAAGAAATGGCCCGATATCGAAGCGGCCTTCCACGGCTTCGACGTCGGGCGGGTGGCGCTGATGTCGGAAGATTGGTTCGACGAGTTGATCGCCGATCCGCGCATCGTGCGCAGCCCTCCGAAGGTGCGGGCAATCCAGGAAAACGCGGTGTTCATCGCCGAGGTTGCGAAGGCGGATGGCAGCTTTGGCCGCCGCATCGGCGACTGGCCGGCGGAGGATTTCGGCGGGCTGCTGGACTGGCTGCAACGCGAAGGTGCGCGACTCGGCGGGGCGACCGGGGCCTATGCGCTGCGGCAGATGGGCAAGGAGGGCTACATCCTGTCCGGCAGCGTGGTGGCGCGGCTGGTGGCGGAAGGGGTGATCGACAAGGCCCCGACCTCGAAAGCGGCAAAGCGGGCGGTGCAGGATGCGTTCAATGTCTGGAAGGCGCAGAGCGGTCTGAGCCTGACAGTGATCTCGCGTGTGCTGGCGCAGAGCATCGACGCATGATGGTGACCAAAACCTTGGGCTGAAATTGTGTTCACCACCACGCCGGGCGTGTGCGGGGCATAGCCCCGCCCTACGGTCCGTTGTGTCTTTTTCCCGGCGTTCCGGGGGTGGAAGGACCTGCGCCGGTTCGAGTATTTGTGAAGAGAAGAAAGACCGGGACTTGGGTGTCCCGGTTACCCGCCTATGCTGGCGGCGGATTGGCAGGAGATGACATGGCCGAGACATCCCACCTCACCGGACCCCGGGGCGACCGCCTCGCCTATGCGTACACGCCCGGCAACGGGCCCTGCGTCGTCTTTCTTTCGGGGTATCGCTCCGACATGGAGGGCACCAAGGCGGTGCATCTCGAAGCCTGGGCGGTGGCGCGGGGTCGGGCGTTCCTGCGGCTCGACTACGCGGGGCACGGGGCGTCCGGCGGCGTGTTCGAAGAGGGCTGTATTGGCGATTGGGCGGCGGATGCGGAGGCGGTGATCCGGCATGTGACGGATGCTCCGGTGGTTATGGTCGGCAGTTCCATGGGCGGCTGGATCGCCGCGATCCTGTCGCAGCGGCTGCCGCTTGCGGGCTTCGTGGGCATCGCCGCCGCGCCGGATTTCACCGAGGACGGCTTCTGGGCCGGCTTCACCGAGGCGCAACGCCGGGCGGTGATGGAGCAGGGCGGGGTGGAACTGCCGTCCGCCTATGAAGACCCCTACATCGTCACGCGCAGATTGATCGAGGACGGGCGGGAGCACCTGGTCTTGCGCAAGCCCCTGCCGCTGGACTGCCGCGTGCGGCTGCTGCAGGGGACCGAGGATGAGGCGGTCAGCCGGGAGACAGCGCTGCGCCTGCTCGACCATATCGACGGCGCGGACGTGCGTCTGACCCTCGTCAAGGGCGCCGACCATCGGTTCTCCACGCCGGACTGCCTCGCGCTGATCGAAACCGCGATCCGCGAGGTTCTGGCGTGATCCGGGTGTGGTAAGATGCGGTTCGACGCGTCCCGGATCGGGCCGGACCCGGAGGCATACCTCGCCGCGCAGGAGGCCCGGGTGCCGGGCATTACCCCGGGCGTGCAGAAGCGCATCCTGTGGGCCGGTGAGACCGGGGGGAAGACGGCGCTGGCGCTGGTCTACGTGCATGGCTTCTCCGCCACCTCCGAGGAACTGCGCCCGCTGCCGGACCGTGTGGCGCAGGCCCTGAACGCCAATCTGGTCTTTACCCGCCTCACCGGCCACGGTCTGCCGGGCGAGGCCCTGGCGCGGGCCAGCCTGCTGGACTGGAAAGCCGACATCGCCGAGGCGCTTGCGGTCGCGGAGAGGATCGGCCAGCGCACGGTCCTCCTCGCCTGTTCCACCGGGGCAACGCTCGCGACGCTGGCGCTTCCGGAGCCGATGGGGCAGGCGGTGGCGGCGGCGGTCTTCATCTCGCCGAACTTCCGCGTGAAGGCTCCCGCCGCGCGCATCCTGACGTGGCCGCTCGTGCGCCACTGGGGGCCGCTGGTCGCCGGGCGGATGCGCGGGTTTGCCCCGCGGAATGCCGATCATGCCCGCTACTGGACCTGCCGCTACCCGACCGAAGCGCTGATCCCCATGGCCACCGCCGTCGCCGCAGCAGCCAGAGCACCGGTCGAGGCCATCGGCACGCCCGCGCTGATGCTCTACGACCGCGCCGATACGGTGGTCGACCACCGCGCGACAGAGGCGCTCGCAAACCGCTGGGGTGGTCCGATCCTGACACATCCTGTCAGTACTGGCGCCGAGGATGATCCCGATCACCACGTCATCGCCGGGGCGATCCTCTCGCCCCGCCAAACCGGGCCGATGGCGCAGACCATCGCCACATGGATCAAAGAGACCACAGGAGTTTAACCCATGGACCAGCGCGTCAGCCTGATCACCCTCGGCACCCGCGACATTGAGGCCAGCGCCGCCTTCTACGAGGCCCTCGGCTGGCGGCGGGTGGAGACACCGGACGGTATCGTCGTCTTCGACCTCATCGGGCAGGCGCTGGGGCTGTATCCGCTCTCCGCACTGGCGAATGACATGGGGCTGGCCGAGGCCGACCTCAGCACCGGCGCCGCCACGCTCTCGCACAATCTCGCCACCCGCGAGGCGGTCGACGCGCTCACCGCGAAGGCCGAAGCGGCGGGCGCCACCATCCTGCGCGCCCCGCACGAAGTGTTCTGGGGCGGCTACATCGCCTATCTCAAGGACCCGGACGGTCACGTCTGGGAGTTCGCGCATAACCCGTTTTCGGCGCTCGGGCCGAACGGCGAATTCCGCTGGACCGGCTACGCCTGATCCGATGAAGCGGCCGCCGAAATCCATGCGCGGGCTGGAGGACCTCGGGCGGACCCGCCTGTCGAAACACTTCTTCCTGCGCGAGTTCCTGCATTCGGAAATCGGCAGCCTCCACGGCATCCCGAACATCCCTGAACGCCCGGACCTCGCCATCGCGCGGGGGCGGGCGCTGTGCCAGACCCTGCTCGACCCGTTGCAGGAAACCCTCGGGCGAATCTTCGTGCGCTCCGGCTACCGCTCGCCGACGCTCAACGCCTTCGGCAACGCGGCGGGCCTCAATTGCGCGCGCAACGACAACCCGCTGGAATGCCACGTCTGGGATTTCCCCGATGTGCCCGTCGCCGGGGCCTCCGTGGTGATCCCGTGGTTCGCGGATCGCTACGACCAAGGCCGCGACTGGCGGGATCTCGCGTGGTGGCTCCATGACCATATCCCCTTCTCCGAACTTTGGGTCTTCCCGAAACTCTGCGCCTTCAACATCGCGTGGCGACCCGTGCCGCAGCGCCGCATCGACAGCTATATCGTGCCGAAAGGCTGCCTGTTGCGTCCCGGTGCCGAACCGGGCGAGCCGTCCGAAAAACGGGCTGCGCGCTACGCGGATTTCCCGCCGTTTCGGGGCATCGCCTGTCCGTGACGCCGCGCGATGCGACGAAATTAACCTTAACGCCCCCCGCCGGGTTGTCCGAATCCCGCCGGCTTGCCATGTACGCCCTGAGCAAGGAGTGCAGGCAGCCCCGTGACCGCGAACCCGCCAGACGTGACCCCCCTGACCCTGCCGCAGCGGGAATGCCTCGTGCTGGCCGCCGAATACCTCGCCCGGGAGATCCCTGGCGGCATGGAGCCAAGTGCGTTCGGCGCAAGCCTTCTGCCCCTGTCCCCGGTTTTCGACATCGGCGCCTGCGCCCTGGCGCGGCTCGGGATCTTCGAGGAGGGGCCGCGGAATGGCGTCTATGCCGTCGCGATCACGCCGGACCGCGTGCGCGCGCATCTCGCCCGGCGTGCGCTGAGTGCTGCGGACTTCGGCGCGGCGCTGCAGGCCTGGCTCAACCATGCGGCGGGCCATGCCCAGACCTTGCCGGATACCCGCGCCAGCTTTGTCCTGCCGGATCTCCACGCCCGGATCGGGACCGTCCTGATGCGCCTCGGCCTGCTGGAGGCGGACGGCGGACGCGTGCGCTGGACGCAGAAGGCCGCGCCCTACATGCAGGAGGCGATCCTCTGGGACGACAAGGGGCAATGCCTGTCGGAAATCTGGCAGGCCCAGGAAGAGGCCGAGGCCCGGAACTTCTTTGCCGGGCTGCCCGCCGGGCTGGTGCAGGCGCTGCGCCGCACGGTCATCGAAAAGGGCGGCTTCGAGGGGCTCGATTTCCTGCGGCATCACTGGACGGAACACGGCTGGACCGAGATACGACAGGAAAATCCGGGCAATCTCAGCGACGCGGAGTTCCGGGTTAACTTTTTTACAACCTTCATAAGGTTAATCAGGGAAGGACGGGGCTGACCGGCGCCTGCGCCACCGCCACAGGCCCCACCCGTCCCTGACCCGTGGAGCAGAACGCCCATGACCGATCCGATCCGGCCCCGCGACCCGCGGGGCACCCGCCGATGAACGCCGAAGCGCCCCAGAACCATCCGCTGGGACGCCTGCCGCGCATGACCCACTCCAGCCAGCCGCTGGGGCAGGCGGCGGCGGCCCGCGCGGCGTCCGGCTCCGATCCGCAGTTCAACGTCTTCCTGACCGACACCGCCCGCCTCATGCGGGCCGAGCGCACCCTCGACGGCAGCCTGCGCGAGGCGGTGCATGGCCATGTGATCCGCCGCGACGCGCTGGGCATCGCTTTCGGGCGCGGCGCGGTGCAGGCCGACCTGCAGGGCCAGATGGTGGCCATCCCGGACCAGCAGGCGCTGACGGAGGATGTGTTCAGCACCGGCTCTCAAAGCCTTGGCCTGCTCGGGGCGCAGCGGCTGTTCCTCTTCGGCCACCACCGTGGCCCCGGTCCCTTCGGTGCCCCCACCGGCCGGGCGGTTCAGTACCGCGAGATGTCGGAGATCTACGCCAAGGGCAACCGCATCAGCGACATCTGGAGCGTGCGCGACCATGGCGCGATCTGCTCACAGCTGGGCCTCGATCCGCAGGCCCTGGCGCGGGAGCTCTGGTCCGGCGCCGACCCCGAGAGCATGCCGTTCCGCCCCGCCATCGACCAGCAGGGCCCCTATACCGGGACCGGCAACCACAACCAGTGGGGCCGCGCCTTTGCCGAACTTCTGACCCGAATCGTCGCGGGCGAGTTGCAGACCATCACCGGGCAGTACGACGACGCCTGCGTGCTGGCCTATCCCGGCGGGGTCGATGGCCACGGGGTGGCACAGGCGGTGCAATTCTGGATGGGCCTGCGGGCCGCATTTCCCTCGGCGCAGTTCCGGATCGAGCATGCCATGGGCCTCGAGGAGCCGCTGATGCCCGCCCGCGCGGCAGTGCGCTGGTCGCTGACCGGACGGCACGAGGGCTGGGGCCTGTTCGGCGCGCCTTCCGGTGCGGAGGTGCATGTCATGGGTATGAGCCACGCGGAATTCGGCCCGCTCGGCGTGCGCCGGGAGTGGACGCTCTACGACGAGCTGGCCATCTGGATGCAGATCGTGGCACACCGGGGGGCATGAGCTTTCCCTTGCCGCCCCCCGGCCTGTCCGAGACCACCCGCGCCACCTACGAACGCGAGGCCGCCGCCTTCGACGCGCAGCGGCCGAAGGGGCTGTTCGAGGCGGGCTGGCTCGGCCGGATGCTGGCGGATGTGCCGCCGGGCGGCGCGGTTCTGGACCTCGGATGCGGCGCGGGCGAGCCGATCGGGGCTTTTCTCCACGCCAGCGGTCATGCCCTGACCGGGGTGGATTTCGCGCGGCCCATGCTCGATCTCTTCGCCTGCCGGTTCCCGGAGGCCACCGCCATCCATGCCGACATGCGGCACCTCGATCTGGGCCGGCGCTTCGCGGCCATCGTGGCCTGGGACAGCTTCTTTCACCTCACGCAGGACGAGCAACGCGCCGCCTTGCCGCGGATTGCCGCTCACCTCGACGCAGGGGGGCGGCTTCTGGTCACCGTGGGACCGGAGGCGGGCGAGGTGCTTGGCCATGTGAACGGCGCGCCGGTCTATCACGCGTCGCTGGCGCAGGCGGAGTACGAGGCGATTCTGTCGCAGGCGGGCTGCGAGACCGAGGCATTCGTCCCGAATGACGCCGAAAGCCACGGGCACACGCTGCTTCTCGCCCGCAGGGTCAAATTTTAATCTCCCTTAACGCTTTGTTAATAGGGCGATTGACCCTATGGGGCGACACAACCCCTTGCGTTTTTATTGACGAACACCCACCAGATGCGCCAGATTTTATGGAAACATCTAGGGGGATAGACGGATATGCTGAAACGCGCGAGCGCGATCGCAGCCGCTTTGGTCGCTGCCACGACCATGGGGGCCGCGGCACAGGAGACCTGCGGTGGCCAGTACACCGTGCAACGGGGCGACAGCCTCTCGCTGATCGCCGACAAGCTCTACAAGAACGTCGGGGCCTGGACGGCGATCTATCGCAACAACATCGACGTGATCCCGAGCCCCGACAGCATCCGCGTCGGCCAGGTCTACCGGATGCCTTGCATCGACGGCCTGCCCACCGGGCTCAAAGGCGGCACGGTGATCGACGCCAAGCAGGCCGCCGCGCCGCGGATCGCGCCGGTGGCCAAGCCTGCAGACGCGGCCGCCCAGCTTGCCGAGCGCCAGCGCAGCGCGGCGGAAGCGGCGCAGGGCGTCGATGTGCGGCTGATCGCGGGCGACGACTTCCGCCCCTTCACCAACCGCCTGCAAATGAGTTCGGGCATGATCACCGATCTCGTCAACCGCGCCTTCGTCAACGACGAGAGCACTGGTCAGCACAAGTTCTACTGGATCAACGACCGCTCCACGCACCTCGATCCGCTGCTCTCCGAAGGCATGATTGACCTCGCCTTCCCCTGGAAGAAGCCGCATTGCGACGAGGGGGACACCAGCGCGGTCTGCACCGATTACGTCTATTCCGAGCCGATGTTCGAAATGCTGATCGTGCTGTTCACCGCGAAGGACCACCCGGTGACCTTCAACGGCGAGCAGGACCTCGCGGGGATGCGCGTGTGCAGCCCGCTGGGGTTCGAGGCGGGCAGCCGCCAGGGCGGCTCGAATTACATGACGAAACTGGGCGCGCGGCTGCAGCAGCCGGACAGCCCGGAGGAGTGCTTCACCCGCCTGATGAACGGCAGCACCGACGCCGTGGCGATGAACGAGTTCACCGGCCGCGTGGTGCTCAAGGACATGGGCCTGTCGGACCAGGTGGAGCTGCAGCTGCGCCGTCCGCTGGCCATCGAGGGGCTGCACGTCGTGGCGCACAAGTCCAACCCACGTGCCGAGGCGCTGATCGCGGCGTTCAACAACGGGCTGGAGACGATGCGCGACAGCGGCGAGTATCTCAAGGTCATCGACACCCATATGTCCAGCATCTGGGCGGGGCTCTGATCCATGTCTGACTGGAGGAGACTGGCGGCGGCCGGGATGGTCGCCGCGCTGGGAATGCTGACCGGGGGCGCGGCGCTGGCCCAATGTGCTCCGAGCGCACACAAGGTCAGCGCCGGGGAGACGATCTTTACCATCGCCGAGGCGAAATATGGCGATCCGGAGAAATGGACGCTGATCTACTACGCCAACGAGGTGGCGCTGACCGCCTCGGTGTTCCAGGTCAAGCCGGGCGACATGCTGATCATCCCCTGCGAGGCGACATCGGCCAGCGCCGATGCCACACCGCTGCAAACGGATGTGGCGAACGCCGAGTTGAAGCTGCTGACCGGCTCCAACTACGAGCCCTTCACCGATCTCGACTGGCCGGGGCAGGGGATGCTGACCGAACTGGTCAACGCCGCGATGGAAGCGACCCCGGACCCGGTGACCTATTCGATCACCTGGGAGAACGACTGGGGCAAGCACTTCCCGGAGCTCGACGACAAGACCTTCGACATGGGCTTTCCCTGGTACAAGCCCGATTGCGACGCGCAGCCGGACAGCGACCGCTGCGTGAACTACCACTTCTCCGACCCGCTCGCCGAAGTGCTCATGCTGCTCTTCGTCAAGGACGGCTCGGATTTCACCTTCGAGACCGACGAGGACATCTTCGGCAAGAAACTCTGCCGTCCCGATGGCTTTCTCAGCTTCGACCTCGACACGCCGGAGCGGCAGTGGCTGACCACGGGCAAGGTCGAGCTGGTCCGCGCCGACGACGAACCCGCCTGCTTCAACATGCTGATGGCGGGGGAGGTGGACGCGGTGTCTCTCAATGTCTTCCTCGGGGCGCAGGTGATCAAGGAGATGGGGCTGCAGGGACAGGTGGTGCCGCTAGACCGACCGGTGTCTTCCCTGGGCATGCACATGATCATCTCGAAGCGGCACTGGCGCGGGACGACCTTCCTCTACCGCTTCAACGCCGGGCTGGCGAAGCTGAAGGAAAGCGATCGCTACAACGAGATCGTCTCCAAGCACCTCGGCATCTTCTGGGACCGGATGAACGCGGAGTGACCGGGACGACCGGCCTCGCGCAGACGTGACGACAAGGGCCGGCGCGGATTCGTGCCGGTCGTTTCTTTTGCCCTTTCCGCCGGGCATGACTTTGATAGTTTGCGAAAAATCCATCCGACTTCGGCGGGCGGCGGGCGGCGGGAGCCGCGGACACAGGCAGCGACAGACAGGGCAGATGCGCGAACCAGTCGTCTTCATACCGGGCATGATGGCCGATGCCCGCGCCTTCGGCCCACAGATCGCCGATCTCAGCCGCGACTTCGCCGTCATGTGCATCCCGCCGACGCGCGGCGAGCGGATCGAGGAGATTGCCTCCGGGATGCTCGACCTGCTGCCGAAACGCTGTGCGCTGGTCGGGCACGGCATGGGCGGCATGGTGGCGATGGAGATCGCCCGCCGCGCCCCGGACCGGGTGTCGCGGCTGTGCCTGATGGACACCTCGCCGCTGGCCGACACACCGCAGCAGGCGGCGGAGCGCGACCCGCGCATGGTCAAGGCGAAGACCGGCAAGCTCCGGGCGGTGCTGGAGCAGGAACTGCCGATGGAGGCGCTGGCGCCGGGGCCGTATCGCGCCGACATCCTGGCGCTGGCCCGGGACATGGCGGATGTGCTGGGGCTGGAGATTTACCTGCGGCAGTCCCGCGCCCTGCAACGGCGGCGCGACCAGCAGGGCACGCTGCGCAAGATCGCGGTGCCGGTGCTGATCCTCTGCGGCGCGCTGGACCGGATCTACGAGGTCAAGCGCCACGTCTTCATGGCCGACCTGATCCCCGGCGCCCGTCTGGACGTCATCGACGGTGCGGGCCACCTTCCGGCGCTGGAGGCACCGGAGGCGGTGGCGGACGCCCTGCGCGACTGGCTCGCCCGGCCCCTGATGCTGCGCGGCGCGCTGTGACGCGGAGCGGGCCTGCGGCCCGCGCATGCCGTCTCCTCGGCGGCCTCCGGCCTTCTCTTCGGGCGGGCGCCCGGGGCAGCGGCACCGCTCAGGATCAGGCGCGTTTTTCGCAGCTGGCGGGGCGCCTGAGTATTTGTCGAAGAGAAGAAACAGGGGATTGACGGGTGCCCGGGCGCTTTCTATGTCCGCGGGGCGCGGAAGGCCGGACGGCCGCTTGTCCTTCGGGACGAGAGGAAAGTCCGGACTCGCTGAAGCATCGGTGCCGGGTAACGCCCGGGCAGGGCAACCTGACGGATAGCGCCACAGAAATGAAACCGCCTCTGCCTTGGCAGGGGTAAGGGTGAAACGGTGGGGCAAGAGCCCACCGGGGGGCTGGCAACAGTCCCCGCATGGCAAGCCCCACCGGGAGCAATGCCAAATAGGGACCGCGCGCCCGCCTGATTCCCTACGGGGAATATCGGGGCAGGGGGGCTTCACCCCGAGTGGTCCGGGTTGGCAGCTAGAGCCGCGTGGCAACGCGTGGCCCAGAGGAATGGTCGTCGATGGCGCGGGGGGACTCGCGCCGGAACAGAATCCGGCTTACAGGCCTTCCGCGTGTTGAAATTTTCCGTCCACCCCGTTGACTCGGGAGGCTGCATGGGTAAAAGGCAGGCTCTACAGATTTTCACGGGGCCGACGCCCTGTTTCAGGACGACCCCAGGAGACAAGCCATGGCGAAGCCGACGACTATCAAGATCCGCCTGAACTCGACCGCAGGCACCGGCCACTTCTACGTGACCAAGAAGAATGCCCGCACCATGACCGAGAAGATGACCATCCGGAAGTTCGAT
Source organism: Tropicibacter sp. S64 (assembly GCF_049803835.1). Classification (NCBI taxonomy): domain Bacteria; kingdom Pseudomonadati; phylum Pseudomonadota; class Alphaproteobacteria; order Rhodobacterales; family Roseobacteraceae; genus Tropicibacter; species Tropicibacter sp. S64. The sequence goes on from NZ_JBNAGK010000003.1 coordinate 145,401, forward strand.
CCGGTCGCGCGCAAGCACGTTGAGTACAAGGAAGGCAAGATCAAGTAATCTTGCCCCAGCCCCTGCCGGGACCGGCGGAGCGACGAGGCCGCGCAGGACATCCTGCGGCGGCCTTTTTCGTGTCTGGCGAGGCAGGTTGGAAGGATTGCGCCGGGCAGGCCCGTCGCCCGGGGGCGCGCGGCTGGCGCCGCGCGCGGGGCGGGTCACTCGGGCAGGATCGCGGCGTCCTCGAGCACGACGGCTTGCCAGGTCTCCGGGTCCTCGACCCGTTTCAGCGTGCCGCGCAGGGTCAGACGCCGCGTCTCGTCGGTGAAGGCGACCGGCTCCGCCAGCGTCACCATCAGCGCCGCGCCGTGATCCGGGCTGCCGCAGAACGGGCAGCTTCCCATGTCCGCCACCAGCATCAGTTCGCGCACCATATCGCCCGGCAGGGCGGGTGCCGCGTAGCCGGTGATCGTCACGACCTGGGGGTCCTCGCCGAGCGCCGCCGGGTAGCGCTTGGTCACGCTGTAGCTCGAGTCGGTGATGACCTCGTCGATTTCGATCTGGCCGAGCAGCGCCCAGGTGTCAGGCTGGGCGGAGGCGGCGCCGGCACCGAGTGCGGCGAGAAGGGCAAGTGGGCTGGTGCGCATGGAACGGGGCTCCCTGATTGCGAATAGGGTCTCGTGTGGCAGAGTAGCAGCCCGACGACCCCCGGTGAATCCCCAATGTGCGGCATCGGCGGACCTTCGGCGGCGGCTCAGTCCAACGGGTCTGCCGGGGCACCGCTCTCGGTGGTCCAGCGGCGTTCGTCATGGGCCCGGTCCACGTGCTGGACGCGGTCATGGTTGGGGTAGTGCACGCGGTCGCGCACAGCACGCGTGCCAACCACCAGCAGTCGCGCCGGGGCATCGCTGCGGTTCTCGATGCAGTGGCCGGTGGCCACGCCGGCCTTGAAGCAGGCGGCCTCGCCGGTGCCGAGCGGGGTTTCGTCGGTGCCCTCGCGCAGGATGACCTCGCCCTCCAGCACGTAGACCAGTTCGTCCTCTTCCGCGTGCCAGTGCAGGGTTGCGGTCCGCGAGCCCGGCGGCAGGATTTCCTCCGCCGCGCCGAACTGGGTCAGCCCGCCGCTGTCGCTGAACCGCAGCGACTCGAACGGCCCGCAGGAACCGTCCCCGGTCTCCCGCTGCACCGCATCGCGCGTGATCTTCGGCATGCCTGGCCTCCCCTCCAAGTTGAAGCGCAGGGTAACGCGCTTCGCGTGTCGCGCAACCAAAACCTGTGAACGCAAAAGGGCCGGTCGCGATGACCGGCCCCCCTGTGTCTTTCTTGCCCTAGGGCGCTGCCGTTTACTCGCGGTTGCCGAACAGCTGCAGCAGGAACATGAACATGTTGATGAAGTCGAGGTACAGCTCCAGAGCGCCCATGATGGCGGCCTTGCCGAGCCACTCCTGATCGGCGTGGGCGGCGTGCTGGATGTAGGTGTTCTTGATCTTCTGGGTGTCATAGGCGGTCAGGCCGGCGAAGATCAGCACACCCAGGATCGACACGGCATAGTAGATCGCCGGCGACTGCAGGAAGATGTTGATCAGCGAGGCGACGATGATACCGATCAGACCCATGATCAGGAAGTTGCCCATGCCGCTGAGGTCCTTCTTCGTGACATAGCCGTAGAGGCTAAGGCCCGCGAAGGCGATCGAGGTCACGAGGAAGATCTGCGCGATCGAGAAGCCGGTGAAGGCCACGAAGATCCACGCCATGGACAGACCCATGACGGCGGCGAAGCCGTAGAAGAAGAGTTGCGCGGCCGCCATCGACAGCTTGTTGATGATGCTGCCGAAGAGGAAGATCATGCCGAGCGGCGCGAACATCACGATCCAGCCGAGGATGTTCGGGCGCAGCGTGACCGGGTCGCGGAAGACGCTCAGCAGATCGGCGTTGGAGCCGACGGCCCAGGCGACAAGGAAGGTCAGCAGCGTGCCGACCGACATCGTCGCGTAAACCTTGTTCATGTGGGCGCGCAGCCCTTCGTCAATCTGGGCGGCGCGGGCTCCAGAGACGCCTGCCGCCCGGATCGTGTTGTAATCAGCCATGAAAGCCTCCGAGAAGATCCCTGTTTAACTCCGCGTCACGACGCGGACCCCGCACGTACGGATGCACGTGCAGACCCTGAAGGGAATATTGGGGATGCAGCGCAGGTTTTCAAGGTTTTCCGGGCTGTTGTCCGGCCGAAATGCGCATCTTAAATACGCCAATTCGACGGAGCGTCCCAAAACGGGCGGTTCGCCTCGGATTGTGCGGCAAGGCGCGACAATCCGATGTCGTCGAGCGCTGCGTCGTCGAGTGCCCGCAGGGCGCGGCGCTGGCGGGACAGGGCGGTCCATTGGGCAAGACGGGCGAGGGGACGCAGGCGGATCCGGGGGAAGATCAGGGGGAGTGAACGGATCATGATGACCTCCTTCAATTAATGTGATGCATTCGGTGTTTGTCATTTCGCATGGTGATGGTATGAAGGGGTCATGTCCATTTGTGAAGCGAATGTTTCTTAAGTGATCCATCACGGAGTCTGATGAATGCGGAATCTCGACATCACTACGCTGCGCTCCTTCCTTGCGGTGGCGAACTCTGGCGGTGTGACCCGGGCGGCGGGGTTTCTGAACCTGACGCAATCGGCGGTTTCCATGCAGCTCAAGCGGCTCGAGGAGACGCTCGACCTCAAGCTGCTGGACCGCTCCGGGCGCGGCGTGACCCTGACGCCCGCAGGCGTGCAGCTGCAGACCTACGCCCAGAAGATGATCGAGCTGAACGACGAGATCTACAGCCGCCTGACGGACAAGAGCTGGGAGGGCGAATTGGTCCTCGCGGTGCCGCATGACATTGTCTACCCGGTGATTCCGGAGGTGCTCAAACGCATGGGGCGCAGCCATCCGCGGGTCAAGGTGCAGCTGGTCAGCTCGTACACCCGCGACGTCAAGGCATTGTTTTCAAAGGGAGAAGCCGATGTGATCCTGACCACGGAGGAGCATGTGGGCGAAGGCGGCGAGACCCTGGCCACGGTGCCGCTGCGCTGGGTCGGCGCGCCCGGAGGCACCGCATGCCGCGGCCGGCCGCTGCGGCTGGCCTACAACCTGAACTGCGGTTTCCGCCCCGGCGCGATGGCCATGCTGGACGCGGCGGGGATCGACTGGGAGATGGCGGTCACGACGGACAACGACCGCACCGTGGAGGCCTCGGTGAGCGCCGACCTTGCGGTGACCTCATCCCTGGAGGGGCATGCGGCGGACTATCTGGAATACATCGACCCCGGCATCCTGCCGGACCAGGGGGTGCAGAAGATCAACCTCTACGGCTATGCGGGCAGCGGCAACGCCGGGTTGGTGGAGACGATGAAAAGTTATTTGCGGCAGGGGTTTGCAAGCCTCGGCGCGGCGAATACCAACGCCGCCTGACGGCAGCGGCGCCTGCGGCGGGCGGGTTGGGGGGCTCCGCCCCCCCCCGTTTCGGGGTATTTGGACCAAGAAGAAACACTCAGGGCCGTTCATTCGGCTTTCGGTCCGGCGCGGACGGTCCGTGGGGCGGGGCTTGCTTTTTTCCGCGCCATTCTTCCGAAAACCGGTTTCCACTTTTCGGATTGCGCGTCGCGCCCCGCACCCCCCTGGCTTACACGCCCACGTCCGGCCCGAGGCACATCATCGGTTCCTCGTTCTGCTGTGCCTCGTAGAGCACCGTGCTGGCGGGGTCGTTCTCGAACACCGCCCGGAGCTTGTCGTCCTCGCGGAAGAACGACCAGCATTGCGGGTCGGGCGTGTCCTCGTAGACGAAACAGATCTCCCCGGCTTCCTCGTACCAAAAGCCTTCCTTGCATTTGCCGTCGAGGAAGGACCAGCGCACCTGCCGGTCCGGCAGGTATTCCTCGGCTCCGTAGGCTTGACCCGCGAGGCCGAAATACAGCGTCTTTCCATCGACATAGCGTTCGAATTCCCCGGCGGACATCGGCTCTGCCGCGATGGCACCGAGGGTGCTGAGGCCTGCGAGGAGGCCCGAGACTATGGCTGCTTTAAGGTTCATGTAACCATGCTGCCAGAGCCGCGGGGCACGGGGAAGAATTTAGTTACTGTTAAGTTAATTTGTGCGGGTCGCCGCCGCCCATTTCCGCACCCGCCGGTCCATCACGCGCCGCCACAGCGGCGGCACCAGGGCGATCACCGCCATCACCGGCAGGCTATGGGGCAGCACCGGCATGGCGGAGCGGTCGACATCCAGGCCCGGGAAGGGGACGGCGGGCCGGGTGTGATGGTCCGAATGGCGCGGCGCGTTCAGCATCAGCGCGGCGGAGAACCCGTGCGGGCTGTTCCAGGCATGCCGCGGGCCGACCGGTTCCGGTCGCCCGTCCATCAACCGCTTCCGCCGCAGCCCGTAGTGCTGGACATAGTCCGACAGGTAAAGCTGCACCTGCGCATAGCCCGCCAGCGCCAGCAGCCACAGCACCCCCGCGCCGCCCCCGATCAGCGCCGCCATGCAGAGCGACACCGCCGCCCCGAGCAGATATGCCGGGTAGGGATGGCCGCCGCGGCCTTTCCTGAGCCGCGCCTCCGCGCGATACCCTTCGACGAATTCACCCCGCCAGGCCCGCGCCAGGAAGCGCCAGAACCCCTCGCCGGGCCGCGCCGAGTTCGGATCGCGCTCCGTGGCCGCCCAGACATGATGCACCCGCACGTGCGCCGAAGCATGGTGGCCGAACAGCACCGAGGCATAGACCGCCGCGCCGAGCCACCGCAGCGCCCGCGCCGGCCGGTGGATCAGCTCATGCGCGTTGGAGTTGCTCACCTGCCCGAGGAACAGCGCCAGCGCCATGAACAGCACGCCGCGCTCCCACAGCGGCCCCGCGCTGCTCAGCACCGCGACCCCGCCGTAGAGCAGGGGAAAATGCACCAGCGCCAGCGCCACCGCGAGGCGAGTCCCCGCCGGGAACTCCGCCCCCGGATGATCCGGCGCGGCGAGGACCGCCAGGCGATCCATGACGCCCGCGACGACGGTGATATAGACCAGCGCCGCCACGGCAAAGCCGCCGCCAAACGCCTCCCCCAACGCCAGCAGGACCACCATCCCCATCGTCACGCCGACAAATCGCGCCATGCGCATCCTCGCAAACTCCTGCAACCGTACCTCTATCGGAACTTTCCGTCACCCATCGGGCGAAACGGCGGGCATTTCAGGGCGCGACCTTCGGATCAATTGTCGTTTTCGGCCTGCCCATGACCAAAGCGCCGACCTATTGTGCCGACACGCGCAAAGGAGACAGCAGACATGGCACTGGATGAACGCAAAGGCGTCTGGAAATCGGGCAAGGGCAAGGGCCGCCACACGCCCAAGGGCCGGCAGCTCGACGATCAGGCCCATGACGAGGTCCGCGCCCTGCTCGGCGACGCCCCCCGCCGTCGCGATCTGCTGATCGAGTTCCTGCACAAGGTTCAGGACACCTACGGCCACATCTCCGCCGCGCATATCCGCGCCCTGGCCGAGGAATTGCGCACCGGGCAGGCGGAGATCTACGAGGTCGCCAGTTTCTATGCCCATTTCGACGTTGTCCGCGAGGACGAGACCCCGCCGCCCGCGCTGACCATCCGCGTTTGCGATTCGCTCTCCTGCGAACTGGCCGGGGCAGAGGCCCTGCTGGCCGCGCTGGAAGACGGCATGGACCCCGCGCAGGTCCGCGTGCTGCGGGCGCCCTGCATGGGGCGTTGCGACACCGCGCCGGTGCTGGAGATCGGTCACAACCACATCGACCAGGCCACCCCCGAAAAGGTGCAGGACGCCATCGCAAAGGGCGACACCCACGCCCACATTCCCGCCTATCAAACCCTTGCCGACTATCGCGCCACCGGCGGCTATGAGACGCTGCAGAGCCTGCGCGCAACCGGCGATTGGGAAGTGGTGCAGGACAAGGTGCTCGAGGCCGGTCTGCGCGGGCTTGGCGGCGCGGGTTTCCCCTCGGGCAAGAAATGGGGCTTCGTGCGCATGAACGAGGGGCCGCGCTATCTCGCCGTCAACGGCGACGAGGGCGAGCCGGGCACCTTCAAGGACCGCTACTACCTCGAACGCACCCCGCACCTGATGCTCGAAGGCATGCTGATCGCCGCCTGGGCCGTCGAGGCGGAGCGCTGCTTCATCTACATGCGCGACGAATACCCCGCTGTCCTGCACATCCTCGCGACCGAGATCGCGGCGCTCGAAACCGCCGGGATCGTCCCGGAGGGCTACATCGAGCTGCGGCGCGGCGCGGGGGCCTACATCTGCGGCGAGGAATCCGCGATGATCGAGAGCATCGAAGGCAATCGCGGTCTGCCGCGCCACCGCCCGCCTTTCGTCGCGCAGGTCGGCATCTTCAATCGCCCCACGCTGGTTCACAACGTCGAGACCCTGCACTGGGTCGCTCGTATCTGCCGCGAAGGGCCGGAGGTGCTGAACAGCACGGAGAAGAACGGCCGCAAGGGCCTGCGCTCCTATTCCGTCTCCGGTCGCGTCAGGAACCCGGGCGTCCATCTGTTGCCCGCTGGCTCCACCATCATGGACATTATTGACGCGGCAGGCGGCATGAGCGATGGCCACAGCTTCAAGGCCTACCAGCCGGGCGGGCCGTCCTCCGGCCTGCTCCCGGCCAGCATGTCCGACATCCCGCTCGACTTCGACACTTTGCAACCGCACGGCACCTTCATCGGCTCCGCCGCCGTGGTGGTCCTGTCGGACAAGGACAGCGCAAAGGCCGCCGCCCTCAACATGCTGCGCTTCTTCGAGGATGAAAGCTGCGGCCAGTGCACTCCCTGCAGGGTCGGCTGCGAGAAGGCGGTCAAGCTGATGCAGGCGGATCGCTGGGACACCGGCCTGCTCGAAGAGCTGTCCACAGCCATGGTCGACGCCTCCATCTGCGGTCTCGGACAGGCCGCGCCGAACCCGATCCGCTCGGTCATCAAGCACTTCCCGGACGAGGTGTGATCCCGTCCGGCCCGCTCGACCTTCTGTGCGCCGCCCTGTTCCTCGGGGCGGCGTTCGCCTATCCGCTCCTCACGGGTCCCGGCCTGACGCGCAGCGTGGTCAAGACCCTGCCGGTTCTGACCCTCTCGCTCTGGTCCCTTCTCAACGGAACCCCGCTGCTCGGACTCGCACTCGCCCTCTCGGCTGCGGGGGATTGGTTCCTCTCCCGCCCCGGCGAGAGCGCCTTCCTGAAAGGCATGGCCGCCTTCGCCGCCGCCCATGTGACCTATATCGCGCTGTTCGCGATCATCCTCTGGACCACCGGCAGCGCCAGTTTCCCGGACCCGAAGATCCGCGCCACCTTCATCCTGCTCGGCCTTGGCGGCTGGCTCGCCCGGTTCATCGTCCGCGCCGCCGGTCCGCTGCGCCTGCTGGTCGCCCTCTACGCGGCGCTGCTGCTCGGCATGGGGGCGCTCGGCTTTACCCTGCCACCGGGACCCGCCGCTGATCTCGTGGCCATCGGTGCGTCGCTCTTCATCCTCTCGGACGGGCTGATCGGCCTCGACCGCTTCCTGCGCATCCGCAAACCGGGGCAGGGGCTCGCGATCTGGGGGCTCTACTGCGCGGCACAGGTCCTGCTGACCCTCGGACTGCACGCGCTGCTCGCCGCCTGACGCCTCCGTCCGTCTTTCTTCTCTTTCCAAATACTCAAAAAATTCCGCCGTTAACCCCGAAAGCCTCCGGTTTTGGATGGTATCGATACCATAAAATCAAATGTGTACGAAACTCGGCCCGAATCGTACCAAACTCCGGGTTTCTGTCGCTCACCTGTCCGAAACCGGCTGGTCGCCGGTGTGGTCAGTCAGTGGGCACCGACGACATCTTGTGGTGCAACGCCCACCGGCCGGTGCGTTAACCTCTGAAACGATGCTGTCAGGGTTTCTCAATCGTTGCGATACACCGCGCAGACGCAGCCCTTGGCCTTCAGCTGCGAACACAGCTTCCAGGCCGCATCCCGCGTGTTGCGCCCGATCCGCGCCATGTAATAGCCGCCCTGCGGCGAGGCGCGGCTCTTCTCCCAGACGAGATCCGGCTTGTCGCCCTTGAGTAATGACTGGCAAGCCGCTGTTTTCCTTTCATAAAGCGTCAGCGCCTTCTGCTTCGTCGTACCGAAGGCCACCTGCACCCCGAAGGGCTTCATCACCGGCTCCGGGGGCGGGTAGGCGGTCAGGATTCGCTTGCGCGCCAGCTCGTGACAGGCCTGCGCAAACGGCTTGTCCTTCTGCAACCGGAAATCATGGCTCTCGGGCGGCGCATCCACCCATGTCCGCGCCGGAATACCCGTGATTATGCGAACATAATCAATGGTTTCCTGCGCCAGCCCTCCGGTCCCGGCGATCAGCCCCTCGGCCCGCCGCTCGCCACCATTGTAGCCCACCGCCGCCAGCCCCGGATTGCCGTACCGCCGCGTCATCTCGCCAAGGTATTCCGCCGAGAATTCAAGGGCTTCGGCGGGGTTGTACGGGTCTTTCAATCCCCGCAGCTTCGCCGTGGACGGGATGAACTGCGCAATCCCCTGCGCATTGGCATGGCTCAGCGCGTTCGGGTTGAACCGGCTCTCCTGCCAGATCAGCCGCGCAAAGAACCCCGCGTCCAGACCGCTCTTTTTCGCAAAGTTTTCAATGGCTTGACAGGTGTCGAAGACGAAGTGCTCGGGCCGGATGCACTCGACCGGACCAAACGCCCCGCGCGAGCACAACGTCCCCGGATCCCGCGCCAGGGCCGGACCGGACAGAAGCGCCAACAACAGGAAAACCAATCGAAAAACCATACCCGAGTTACAGCCCGAAGCCCCGGATCGGTCAACACACACTTTCATTACCCCGCCATGCGTATTACTTGGGAGAGGTTGCACAAATCCGGGTTATCCCATGTCCTTCTTCGGCAAGCTCAAGAACAGGCTGTTCAAATCCTCCTCCAAGCTCGATCAGGGCCTCGAAGCCATCGTCGAGGACGGCGGCTCGGAAGAGGCACCGGAGCCGCCGCTGGATCGCCCGGAGACTCCTTCTGAAAGCCCGGCCAGCCCGCCGCAGGAAGCGCCGCAGCCCGAGCCGGTGACGCCCGATCCGGTGCCGGAAATCCAGCCGGATCAGCCGCTTGAGACACCTGCGCCCGATCTGCCCACGCCCGGCCCGGACGCCACCCCGCCCTCCGATCCGACACCCGGGCCGGATGTGACCCCGGCGCCCACGCCGGTCGAGGCTCCCGCGCCTGACATCCCCGTGGAGATCCCAAGCCCGGGCGAGCCGATGCCCAACATCGGCCCAGACGACCTCGCCATCGCCGCTGCCCTGATCGAAACACCCGCTGCGTCGCCCTCGAAACCCGGCTTCCTTGGCCGCCTCTTTGGCCGTCAGGGCGCCGCTCCGGTGATGCGCAGGGTGCTCGACGACGACATGGTCGAAAGCCTTGAAGAACTCCTGATCGCCTCCGACATGGGCGTCGACACGGCGCTCCGCGTAACCTCCAACATCGCCGAAGGGCGCATGGGCCGCAAACTTTCCGTTCAGGAAATCAAGCAGTTGCTGGCGTCCGAAATCGCCCGCATCATGGAACCCGTTGCCAAACCGCTGCCGCTTTATCCCACCAAACCTCAGGTGGTGCTCGTGGTTGGCGTCAACGGTTCGGGCAAGACCACGACCATCGGCAAGCTCGCCTCCCAGTTTCGCGCCGCCGGCAAGAAGGTGGTGATTGCCGCAGGCGACACCTTCCGCGCCGCCGCCGTCGAGCAGCTGCAGGTCTGGGGCGAGCGCGCCGGGGTGCCGGTCCTCACCGCCCCCGAAGGCTCCGACCCAGCCAGCCTCGCCTTCGACGCCATGACGAAGGCGCAGGCCGATGGCGCGGACCTCTTGATGATCGATACCGCGGGCCGCCTGCAGAACCGCGCCGACCTCATGGAGGAACTGGCCAAGATCGTCCGCGTGATCCGCAAGAAGGACCCGAACGCCCCGCACAACACGCTGCTGGTGCTCGACGCCACCACCGGCCAGAACGCGGTCAGCCAGGTGGAAATCTTCCAGAAACTCGCTGACGTGTCGGGACTCGTGATGACCAAACTCGACGGCACCGCCAAGGGCGGCGTACTGGTCTCGCTGGCCGACAAGTTCGGCCTGCCGATCCATGCCATCGGCGTTGGCGAGCAGATCGACGATTTGCAAGCCTTTGATCCCGAAGAGTTTGCCGCTGCGCTGACTGGCCTCGACACCGAATGATCCACCGCTCGACGCGCGCATGACCGGGTGGCTCACCTCCATCGAGGGCACGGAGACGGGCCATCAGCTTGCGCTTGTCCTCGCCCTCATGGCCGCCTTCCTGCACGCCGTCTTCGGCGCCCTGCAGAAAGGCAAACACGACCCCTGGCTCTCCCGGGGGGCCATCGACGGCGCCTACGGCCTCATGGCCGCGCCCTTCGCGCTGTTCGTGGTGCCATGGCCGGAGGCGCACATGTGGGTGATCTTCGCCGGGGCCTTCGTCATCCACACCGTCTACAAGGTGTTGCAGGCGCTTGCCTATTCACGCGGGGCCTACACCGTCGTCTACCCGGTGGTGCGCGGCACCGGCCCGCTCTTCGCCGTCATCGGTGCCACGCTGATCTTCAACGAGCATTTTACCCTAGGCCAATGGCTCGGTGTCGCCACGCTCCTGACAGGCATTTTCGGCCTCGCGCTCTACAACTACCTCTACTTGGTCAGCAACCGAGAAACCCTTGTTCCGGCTTTGCTCTTCGCCTTTGCCACCGGCCTCCTCGTGGCGCTCTACACGACATACGACGCCTACGGCATCCGTGCGACGCAGAACCCCTTTACCTTCCTCGCGTGGTTCTTCATGACCGACGGCCTCGTCATGCCGGTCCTCGCCGCGCTGCGGTATCGTGCCATGGCAGATCGTCCGGCTCTGGCGCCGCTGCTTGCCCGGGGTGTCATCGGCGGGCTGATCGCCTATTGCAGCTTCGGCGGCATCATGCTCGCCACGCGCCTCGACAAGGTCGGCGAAGCGGCGGTCCTGCGCGAGACCTCCACGGTCTTCGCCGCGCTCATCGGCTGGCTGGCGCTCAAGGAAACCGTCGGCCCGCGCCGCATCGCTCTCATGGCCTTGATCGCGCTCGGCGCGGTTATCGTTGAGTTTGCCGGATAAAGCGCCTATCTCGGGTCCAAAGGAGCCATCCCATGCCGCAAAAAGAGATCAACCCGGGCCTGAAGACCGCGCTCGAAATGGGCCCGATCCTGGCCTTCTTCGGGGCCTACATCTGGCTGAAGGACGAGACCTTCACGCTCGGCGGCACGGCTTACGACGGGTTCATCATCGTCACCGCCGCCTTCATCCCGGTGTTCCTGCTGGCCACCGCCATCCTGTGGAAACTCACCGGCCACCTGAGCCGCATGCAGGCGGTGACTGCCGTGCTCATCGTGGTGTTCGGCGGGCTTTCGGTCTGGCTGAATGACGACCGCTTCTTCAAGATGAAACCGACGCTGATCTACCTGCTGTTCGGCGGTGCGCTGGCGATCGGCCTGATGCGCGGCGAAAGCTGGCTGCGCTCGGTCATGGAGGGTGTCATGCCGCTGCGGGACGAGGGCTGGATGATCCTGACCAAACGCGTCATGCTGCTGTTCTTCGGCCTCGCGATCCTCAACGAGATCATCTGGCGCACCATGTCCACGGAAACCTGGGTCTATTTCAAGACCTTCGGCCTGACCGCCGCCATCATTGTCTTCTTCATCACGCAGGGTGGCCTGTTCAAGACCTATGCCATCGAGGAAGACGAAAGCACCTCCTGACGCAGGCACGGGGCCCCGTCTTCTTTGGTCCAGAAATACCTGGGGGATCCGGGGGCAAGGCCCCCGAACCAAAATTTTGCCCCGACAAAATTTTCACCCCGCGCGGTCAACCTTGGTACTCAGGTGGATCAGGCTCTCTGAACTCTTCACCCCCTGAACATCGCCAATCTTGTCGAGTGTCACGTCCAGCGCCTCGGTGCTCTCCGCCGAGAGAGTCACGATCATGTCCACCCGTCCCGAGGTCGTGTGCACCTGCTCCACCACAGGCATGGCCTTCAATCGCGCAAGAACCGCCGGGCCCGAGCGTGGCTCGACCGAGACCAGCACCGTCGCCCGCAGCATGGCCTTCAGCGCCGCGCCGCGCCGGATGGTGAAGCCCGCCAAGATTCCCTTCGCCTGCAGGCGTTCGATCCGCGCCTGCACCGTGGTCCGCGCAATGCCGAGTTGCCGGGCGAGGTCCGCGACCGGCAGGCGGGCATTCTCCGCGAGAAGGGCAATCAGCGCCCGGTCTGTTTCGTCGATCTGCATGGGTCCTCCGGCAATCTGCCCAGAATGAGCCATCAGATCGCCGGTTCTGACAAGTGAAATTCGCCGCATCTGCCCGCACTCTGGAAAGAAACGAGCAGGAGTACGCGCGATGGGCATTCATCCCGAGTTCACGACCGACCCGGCCGCCTGGCTGACACACAATGCCCCGGACGGGCCGGTGTTTTTCTTTTCCTCCCGGGCGCTGACGGAGACGTTCCTGTTTTTTCGGGATAATTTCCCCGGCATGGTCACCTACGCGGTGAAGGCGAACCCTGCGCCGCAGGTGCTCCAGACGCTCTGCCGGGCGGGTATGACCGCCTTCGACGTCGCCTCCCCGAACGAGATGGAGCGGGTTCGTGCGGTCTGTCCCGCGGCGCAGCTGCATTACCACAACCCGGTCCGGTCCCTGTCCGAGATCGCGGTTGCCAAGGGCTTCGGGATCGCCTCCTGGTCCATCGACCGGGCGTCGGAACTGGACAAGCTCGGGGACATCGCCGGGCAGGAGATCGCTGTGCGGCTCAAATTGCCGGTGAAAGGCGCGGCCTATGACTTCGGCTCCAAGTTCGGAGCCGATCCGGACACCGCCGCCGCGCTGCTGCGCCGCGTCGTGCAGCGCGGTGGAGTGCCGTCCATGACCTTCCACCCCGGCACCCAATGCGACGATCCCGCGCCCTGGCGGCGGTATATCGAGGCCTGTGCAGAGGTCGCGCTGGCAGCGGGCGTGCGCCTGCACCGGCTCAACGTCGGCGGTGGTTTCGCCGCGTTCCGGACGGCGAAAGCTCCGGATCTGCAGGGTGTCTTCACTGCCATCGCCGAGACCGCGACCCGTGCCTTCGGTCCGGACTGTCCGGATCTCGTCTGCGAGCCGGGCCGCGCCATGGTTTCCGAGGCCTATACCCTCGCGCTCACCGTCAAGGCCGTCAGCGATGAGGCGGTTTTCCTCGATGACGGGCTTTACGGCGCTCTGATGGAATGGCGCGATCTGCCCGCACCTGAGCGGATCACCGTGCTGGCCCCCGACGGTGCCCCGCGCCGGGCCGCGCCCGCGCCGCGCGTGGTCTTTGGCCCCACCTGCGACAGCCTCGACCGGCTGCCGGAGCCGCTTCCTCTGCCGCGAGACCTGGCGGAAGGAGACCGCCTTCTGGTGCGCGGGATGGGGGCCTATAGCCTCTGTCTTGGCACCGGGTTCAACGGATACGGGATGCCGCGCACGATTGACCTCGAATAGTTCCGGTTGACGGCTGGACACCGTCGCCCCGCCCACTACTCTCGCACGGGCACGCAGGATGCAGCGCGAGGATACCATGGACAAGTTCGGAAAAAGCCAGTCGGTCACGCGGGTCGAGGACACCCGTTTTCTTATGGGACAGGGTCGCTACGTCGATGACATTGCGCCGGCAGGGGCGCTGTTTGCCTATTATTTCCGCTCGCCCGTCGCCCATGCGACGATCAAGGGGCTGAACACCACCGAGGCCGCCGCCGCCGAGGGCGTGCACCTTGTGATGACCGCCGAGACCCTTGCGCATGAGGGCATCACCGAGGGCATGTCCTTCGCCACCATGAAGAACCGCGACGGCACCGCCGCCGCTGCACCACGCCGTCCGTTCCTCGCCGAGGAGCGCGTGCGCTTCGTCGGAGAGCCTGTGGCGCTGATCGTTGCGGACAGTCTGAACCAGGCAAAGGATGCCGCGGAACTGATTGAATTCGACTATGAAGAGCTGCCGGTGCATATGGAGCTTTCACCGGCGGGCGAGCCTCTGCATCCGCAGGAGGCCCCCAACAATCGCGCCTTCGACTGGGCGATTGGCGACGGTGAGGCAACGCATGTAGCGCTGGAGAAATCCCACCGCGTGGTGCGGCTGGAGATCGGCGACAACCGCATCATCGTCAACTCCATGGAACCGCGCGGCTGTTATGCCGAAGTGGTGGATGGCCGCCTGCATCTCGCGGTGAACGGGCAGGGTGTCTGGGGCATGCAGGACGAACTTGCCCGCGTTTTCGCCGTCGACAAGGAGACCATCCGTGTCACCAATCCCGATGTCGGCGGCGGATTCGGCATGAAGGGGATGCCGTATCCCGAGTATTTCACCGTGCCTCTGGCGGCCAGGCTGCTGAACCGCCCGGTGCGCTGGATCGGCGAGCGGACCGAGTCGATGCTCAGCGACAACGCAGGGCGCGACCTTGTGACCATGGCGGAAATGGGTTTCGACAAGGACGGCAGGATCACGGCCTACCGCGTGCACAACATCTCGAACCTCGGGGCCTACTGCTCGAATTTTGCGCAGGCGATCCAGTCGAACCTCTTTGCCCGTGTGCTGACCGGCACCTACGACATCAAGACCGCCTATCTTCGCTGCGAGGGTATCCTGACCAACACCACGCAGGTCGACGCCTATCGCGGGGCGGGGCGGCCGGAGGCGATCTACGTGCTCGAACGCATGATGGACCGCGCCGCCCGCGAGCTGGACATGGACCCGTTCGAGCTGCGCCGCCTCAATTTTGTCAAGGAGTTCCCGTACAACACGGTTACGGGAGAAACCTACGATGTTGGAGACTTTCCTCGCGTTCTTGCGCATGCGGAACGGCTGGCCGACGTGCCGGGATTCGCCGCCCGCCGATCAAAATCCGAGGAGCAGGGGAAACTTCGGGGGCTTGGCCTGTGTTACTATATCGAAAGCATTCTGGGCGATCCTAGCGAAGGCGTACAGATTGATTTTACCGAGGATGGTGGCGCTTTGATCTATGTCGGGACACAGTCGAACGGGCAGGGGCACGAGACCGTCTTTGCGCAGTTCCTGTCGGATCAGACCGGCATTCCCGCCGATCGGATCCGGGTGATCCAGGGCGATTCCGACCTGATTGCCAAGGGCGGCGGCACCGGCGGGTCGCGCTCCGTGACGACCCAGACCAACGTGACGCTGACAGCGGTGGCGAAGATCGTCGAAGGGTTCACCGCCTTCCTCGCAGACGAAATGGGCGTGGCGGCGGAGGACATCACCTTCGACGATGAGCGTTTCCGGGCGGAGGGATCGAACCTGACGCCGACCCTGCTGGAGGGCGCGCAGATGGCGCGGGAGGCCGGACGCACGGATTTGCTCGTCTGGAAGGTGCGGGACCAGTTGCCGGCGCGCAGCTTCCCCAACGGCGCGCATCTGGCGGAGGTGGAGATCGACCCGGAGACCGGGCAGGTCACTTGCGACCGCTATCACGTGGTTGACGATTTCGGCAATCTCATCAATCCGATGCTGGCCGAGGGGCAGGTCCACGGCGGTGTGGCACAGGGTCTCGGACAGGCGCTGACCGAGCATGTGGTCTACGACGATCAGGGCCAGCTTCTGACCGCGACCTTCATGGACTACGGCATGCCGCGCGCGGACGTGATGCCGTGGGTCGTGTTTGAGACGGAGCCAGTGCCGTCGACGGCGAACCCGATGGGCATGAAGGGCTGCGGCGAAGCCGGAACGGTGGGCGCGATGGCCGCCATGGGCAATGCGGTGCAGGACGCGCTCTGGGCGCGGGGGATCAAACAGGTTGATATGCCATTCACGCCCCAGCGGGTGTGGGAGATGTTGAGGAATGTTGCGGTCGCGGCTGAGTAATACGGTCCTTGGATGGCTCCATCGGGCGTTTGCCCGGGGCCACACGTCTTATGCCAAACGGCGCGGCGCCGTTGATCATGTCATCATTCTCGACGGCACCATGTCTTCGCTCACCCCGGGTGAGGAGACCAACGCCGGGCTGACCTATCGGTTGCTGACGGAGGCCCGCAGCGCCGATGTCTATTACGAGGCGGGCGTGCAGTGGTCTGACTGGCGCTCGACCCATGACGTGATCGTCGGACGCGGGATAAACCGGCAGATTCAAAGGGCTTACGGCTATCTCGCCTCGCGATATCGGGAGGGGGACCGGATATTCCTGATGGGCTATTCGCGCGGGGCCTATGCTGCGCGCTCGCTGGCCGGGGTCATCGACCTGGTCGGGCTGGTGCAGGCGAAACATGCAACCGTGCGCAACGTCCGGCAGGCCTACAGGCTGTATCAGTACGACCCGAAGGGGCAGGCGGCGGCGGCGTTCCGGCGGCAGTACTGCCATGCAGAAGCGCCGATCGAGATGATTGGCGTCTGGGATACGGTCAAGGCGCTTGGTCTGCGGTTGCCTCTGCTTTGGCGGTTCTACCGAGACAGCCACGGGTTCCACAGCCACGACCTTGGAAACTCGGTGAAGCGGGGGTATCAGGCGCTGGCCTACAACGAGAAGCGGCTCGCCTATGCCCCTGTTTTATGGACGAAAAAGCCGGATTGGCCGGGGGAGATGGAGCAGGTCTGGTTTCCCGGGACGCATGGGGATGTCGGCGGGCAACTTGGCGGCTTCAACGAGGCGCGCGGCCTGTCGAACATCCCGTTGGTCTGGATGCTGGAGCGGCTGGAGCGCTGCGGTGTCGGGCTGCCGGAGGGGTGGGAGGCGCGGTTCCCCTGCGATCCGGAGGCGCCCTCCGTGGGACAATGGTCCGGTGTCTCGAAACTGTTCCTGCTGCGCCATGCACGGGCGCGGGGGCGGGACCCTTCGGAGACATTTCATGCTACATTGCAACGGGTTATGCCGAAACCCGTCGTTCCGGGTGAATGATCTTCATCGCGTCAAGGAAAATCATCACAGAATGGTGAGTCCCCTTTCAACTGTGGCATTGCTGCCTATATTTCTATCAGGTTCGCGGGGCCGGAACCCCCGCGACGCCTTCACTGTCCCTCGTTCCGTGACTGGCGCCCGGGTATTGTCCCGGGCGCTTTTTCTTTGCGGGAAAAGGGTTTAGAGTACCACGCATGAGCTATTCCGACACCTTCCTGAAAGACATCCTGAGCCGCACCAAGGTGGTGGCGGTTGTCGGCGTGTCGATGAATCCCGTCCGGCCGAGCTATTACGTGGCGCGATACCTGGCGCTGAAAGGCTTCACGGTGATTCCGGTGAACCCGGGTCACACCGGCAAAATGCTGTTTGGTCAAACGGTTAGAGCGTCCCTGTCGGAATGTCCGGCGAATGTGGACATGGTCGACATCTTCCGCCGGTCCGAGCATGTGGTGCCGGTGGTGGAGGAGGCTCTTGCGTGTTTTCAAGGGCTTAAGACGGTGTGGATGCAGATCGGGGTCGAAAATGCCGAGGCCGCGGCGCTGGCGGAGGCGCGTGGGGTGGACGTGGTGCAGAACCGCTGCCCGAAGATCGAATATCAAAGGCTTTTCGGCGAATTGCGCATGGGTGGGTTCAACACCGGCGTAATCTCGTCGAAGCTGTAACGGGGCCGCGCTGTCTGGCTGCACCAGAGGCGCACCGCCCCCCGTCACTCCGCCCCGGTTAAAGCGCCTCGCCTTATACTTAAGCCACAAATACCCTGTCGCACCTGCGGTGCTATCGGGACATTTGTGTCGCAGAATGATTCAGGCAAAGGCGGGACGCTGTAATGCGGCGCACGGTGCGGTTGAGGCATCGAGCGCTGAGATTTTCCGACATTTCCAGCTCTGAAAACGACATGGCGGGGCGACCGAAGCCGCGGCCACGCTTTGGTCGAGAGGTCAATCAGTACGATTCGGCTCGATTTTCGTACAGATTTCCGGAACCACCTTTGCCGTGGTATCGATACCATCGTGTTTTTCGCACAAATGCGCGCATTTCCCGGTTAACGCTGTCATTTGCTTGGGATGGTGCCGCAAAGGACACGCCCCGGCAAGACAACCCGGACCCCCTCGGGGCCCGGAAGACGCGTCAGGACGTCTTGCGGCGGCGGGCGAGGCCAAGCCCAACGAGACCACCGAGCAGCAGCAGGCCACCGGCCGGCAGCGGCACGTTGGCGGTGAGCGTGGTAGCGTAGGCGGACCCATTGCCCGGACCCACGTTGATGCCGTGGTTGTCGTGGCGATAGACGGTGCCGTAGAAACCGCCGGTCGAGGCGATGCTCGAATACTGGTAGAGTTCCTGGAAGGAGGCGTCGAGCGTCCGGCCGCCAATGTCACCGAGATCCGCGACGGTCATGTAGAAGAAGGACCGCCAGCCGGTGCCGTTCCCGGAGGCCGCGTAGCCGTAGTAGTTCGAGAACGAGAAGGTGTTCCCGGACAGGCCGACCGTGACGTAGGGGTCGCCGTAACTGTAGGTCGGCGTCTCCCCAGGCATCCAGAAGTAGGCGTCGATCATTTCCGGGATGCTGCTGGTGAAGTTGAAATCCACCACCTGCGACGCTCCGGTGTTGTTCGCGTCCAGCGTGATGCTGCCGGATACGGTGCCGCCCGGCGGGGCCCAGGGCGTCGTCGAGCCGCCGCATCCGACGCAATAGTACTGCACACCGGGAAAATCGAAATTGAGGCTGTAGGTGACGGGCACGGCCTGCGCCGTGGTTGCGGCACAGGCAAGCGCCGCGAAGGAAAGAGCCGTGCGAATCATTCCGTTCGATCCGATTGTGTTGAATTGATCGAGATATTTAACGGGTGGTTTACCTTGTGAAAGCAAGAAAGATCGCAGCGGTTTCCCGTGCAGTGTCAGCTGGAGAGCGGGGCTAGATGCTTATGGGCGAAGGCCATCTTGGTGCGTACGCCCTGCGGTAGAATGAACGGGTAAACATCGGCCAGATCCAGCGCCCGGTTGACGTGGTTGGCGGCGAGGCCGAAGTCGATGGCGCGGGTCAGGAGCGCCTCCGTGTCGGTCTGCGTGTAGGGGTCGGAGCCGCTCGTCAGACCGGCGGCGCGGGCACTGTCGAGCAGGTCGACGAGGTGCAGCAGATGGGCCACGGTCTCGGCCCAATCCTCGTGCGGGTGGGCGGTGGCGTAGCTGGTGATGTGGTGTTCGTCCGCCGGGGCGGGGGCAGCGTAGTGGGCCGCGAGAGCGGCGCCGTAGTCCTGCCGTTCGTCGCCGAAGAGGGCACGGAAGCCGTCCAGGAAGCCGGGGCGCTCCGACAGGCGCTCGAACAGGAAATGCGCCATTTCGTGGCGCATGTGGCCGAGCATGGTGCGGTAGAGCTCGCCCATGTCGCCGCGGCGCTGCGCCCGGATCGCCGGGTCGGCCTCGGTCACGTTGATTGTGATCTCACCGGCGTTATGGCCCATGACCACCTGTTCCGTCCCGGTGGCGGTATCCTCGGCCAGCATGCGGAAGGTTGGCCGCGCGCCGGTGTCCCGTTCGGTGAACCACCCCCAGCGGGCGAGGTTGGCGAGCATCCAGCGCTTGGCGGCTTCGGTCTTCTGCCAATGCGGCAGGTTCGCGGATTCGCGCAGGTCCGGGACGATCTCGGTCATGGCGCAGGACATGCAGAAGCCGGAGGGCGTCGGGAGCCAGTTGCAGTCGATCGCCTCGCCGT
Source organism: Tropicibacter sp. S64 (assembly GCF_049803835.1). Classification (NCBI taxonomy): domain Bacteria; kingdom Pseudomonadati; phylum Pseudomonadota; class Alphaproteobacteria; order Rhodobacterales; family Roseobacteraceae; genus Tropicibacter; species Tropicibacter sp. S64. The sequence continues at coordinate 165,051 of NZ_JBNAGK010000003.1, forward strand.
TCTGGCAGGTCTGCGTGCTGGTCGTCATGGTCTGCGCCTCGACGTCGAAGCGCACGGCCTGGCCGCACTGGCAGATGGCGTTCTGAAACCAGAGGCGTTGGCCGCAGCTGGGGCAGGTGAAGAGTTGCATGTCTCGCCTCGTCCGGGGTTGCCGGGTTCAATGCCCGGCGGTGCCGGTCGGTTCCGTCCGGGTCAGCCGCGCGACGCTTTTTCCTGCAGGCCGGACTGCGATTGGCGTGCCGCGAGGATGTCCATGACCCGGGCGAGGGGGATGTCCCGGGATTTCAGCATGACGAGGAGGTGAAAGAGCACGTCAGCGGCCTCCGAGGCGAGCTTGTCCTTGTCGTCCCTGATCGCCTCGATGATGGCCTCGATGGCTTCCTCGCCGAATTTTTCGGCGCATTTCTCCGGTCCCTTGGCGAGGAGTTTCGCGGTCCAGCTCTCGTCCGGTGAGGCGGCGGCGCGTTGGGCGACGATCTGTTCGAGGTCCTCGAGGGTCATTGGCGGAAATGCTCCAGTCTGCCGTCTTTCATGATGATGGCGTCTATCATAGCCCAATAGGTGGCGGCAAAGGGGGTGTCGAGAAGATCGGCGCGGTCCAGCGGTGTGAACCCGGTGATCCCGGCGCGTTCTTCGGACGACCAATCGTCGAGGCCAAGGCCGGTGTCGCGCCAATACGAGCGGATCGCCCATCTTTGGTCGGGCGTCCCAGCCTCGGACCAGTCCCCGACATAGACCGTGAACAGCGGTGGGTGGTCCTCGCCGCGCGGGTCGGACCAACGCACGCTGAAGAAGCCGAGCCATTCCTCGCCGGACTGCAGATCACCGGTTGCCTGAAGCGTTTCGGCTCGGCAGCAGTCGCACTGCGTTCTCTCGACCGGGCCGGTCTCTTCGACGGAGATGTCTTCCCAGCGCACCTCCGTCACAGCCGGCTGTCCCGGGTCAGGATACGATCCGTCAGGGTCCAGATCTGCGCCTCCATCGGCGTGCCGAGGATCTGGGCCCGGTTGAGCGGGGTAAAGACCGGGGCGGCCTCGCGCTGATCCTTCTCGGACCAGTCGCGGATCTGCGGGCCGTCGCGGTCGATCCCCATGCAGATGCCCCAGCGTTCGCCGGGCGTGGCGTCCTGCGACCAGTCCCCGATGTAGAGCCGCAGAAGCGGCAGGTGATCCGGCGCGTCATGGGTGACGGCGACGGTGTACCAGCCGGCGGAAAGCTGGCCCACGTCGAGATAGCCGGTCACGGCGGTCACGGGCTTGCCGCAGCAGTTGCACACGCCTTGTTCGGCCTCGCCCTCCCGCACCACGACATTGCTGCCGTCGGAGGTGCCCTGCGCGGTCACAGGCGGACGGGCACGCCGGCGGCGGCCATATGCGCCTTGGCCTCAGCGATGGTAAAGGTGCCGAAGTGGAAGATCGAGGCGGCGAGCACGGCGGAGGCGTGGCCTTCGGTGACGCCCTCGACAAGGTGATCGAGCGTGCCGACGCCGCCGGAGGCGATGACCGGCACATTCACCGCATCGGCGATGGCGCGGGTCAGGGGCAGGTTGAAGCCGGATTTGGTGCCGTCGCGGTCCATGGAGGTCAGCAGGATCTCTCCCGCGCCCTTCGCGGCGATCATCACGGCGAATTCCACCGCGTCGATGCCGGTGGGCTTGCGCCCGCCATGGGTGAAGATTTCCCACTTGCCGGGGGCGACGGTCTTGGCGTCAATGGCGCAGACGATGCATTGCGAGCCGAAGTGGTCGGCGGCCTCGGCCACCACGTCAGGGTTCGCAACGGCGGCGGAGTTGAACGAGACCTTGTCGGCTCCGGCCAGCAGCAGCGCGCGCACGTCCGCCACGGTCCGTACGCCGCCGCCGACGGTCAGCGGGATGAAGCACTGCTCTGCGGTACGGGTGACCACGTCGAACATGGTGCCGCGGTTCTCGTGCGTGGCGTGGATGTCGAGGAAACAGATCTCGTCCGCCCCGGCGGCGTCATAGGCGCGGGCGGCGTCCACCGGATCACCGGCGTCGCGCAGGTCGACGAAGTTCACGCCCTTGACCACGCGGCCATCGGCGACATCGAGACAGGGGATGATGCGGGTTTTCAACATAGGCCGGAGGTAGCGCGAAAGCGGGGGCGAAGGAAAGCCTCCAGTGTGTCCGATTCGCGCTTTTGTCGGGCCTCAGCCCTGCAGCCGTCGCAGGGCGTTGCGGGAGATCAGGATGTGGAACGGCATGACCAGCGTCAGGTAGGCCCGGCCGAGGCGGCTGTGCGGCCGCACCCATGTGGCCATATGGATCATCTCGCCCTCGCGGGCGAACCCGATGCGGAAGTCGAGGTGCCGGTCGTCGATGCCGAGGTTGATCTCGTCGACGCTGTCGTAGGTTATGGGAAAGAGGCTGTCATGGCCGCCGGTCTTGAGGCCAAGCGGGGCAACCAGCCGGTTGCGCAGCCTCAGCAGCAGGTTCGCCCAGAGCGGCAGGGTCAGGCTCCGGCGCAGTGCCTCATGCAGAGGCAGGTCGGAGCGCACGGCATAGCCGTCGACGAAGTCGCCGGGGTGGGCGTGGCTCATGAGGTTGGCGGTTTCGGGAAAGGGTGTCCGGAGGACAGTCATGGCAAGCGTCTCGGCGCGTGGATCGGAAGCACAGGGGACGCCCGAAACCGGCGCAAGGCAAGTGCGCGGTTGTCGCAGCCCGGCTGATGTCACGCGGCTGTGCGCGGCGCGCTGGTGTCAGGTCGGGCAATGACCGGATTGCGCGGGGCACTCGTGGCTGACGGGCGCAGTTTTCGGTTGGTCTGGCATGGGGGGGGGGGGGGGGGGGGGGGCCCGCCCCCCCACCCGGGGCGCCCGAGATCCCACGCCACAACAAAGACAG
>NZ_JBNAGK010000003.1:167923-380140 GCF_049803835.1 Tropicibacter sp. S64
GGGGGGTGTGGGGGCGGGGGTGGGGGGGGGGGGGGGGGGGGCGCGCCCGGCCCCCCCCCCCCCCCCCCCCCCCCCCCCCCCCCCCCCCCGGGCGACGGGCCGAAGGCCCGGCGCAATGCCTGCCGGATCTTGTCAGCCGCGCAGCAGCTTGACCGCCTCTTTCAGGTCCAGCGCCCCGTCATAGAGCGCGCGCCCCGAAATCGCGCCGTTGAGCGAGGCGCCGCAATCGCGCAGCGCCTTGAGATCCTTCAGCGACGACACCCCGCCGGAGGCGATCACCGGGATCGTCACAGCCCGCGCCAGCGCCGCCGTTGCCTCGACATTCGGGCCCTGCATTGCGCCATCGCGGTTGATGTCGGTGTAGATGATCGCGGCAACGCCCGCATCCTCGTAGCTCTTGGCAAGCTCCACCGCGTCCACGTCCGTGACCTCGGCCCAGCCCTTGGTCGCGACACGTCCGCCCTTCGCGTCGATGCCCACGGCGATCTGCCCCGGGAAGGCCGCTGCCGCCTCGCGCACCAGTGCCGGGTTCTCTACTGCCACGGTGCCCAGGATCACACGGGCGAGTCCCTTTTCCAGCCACGCCTCGATGGTCTTCATGTCACGGATGCCGCCGCCGAGTTGCGCCGGGGTGTTGGTCTGTGCCAGGATCGCCTCGACCGCCGCGCCGTTCACCGGCTCGCCCGCGAAAGCCCCGTTCAGGTCGACGAGGTGCAACCATTCGCAGCCCGCCGCCACGAACTCCAGCGCCTGCGCGGCGGGGTCGTCGTTGAATACGGTGGCCTTGTCCATGTCGCCGCGCAGCAGGCGCACGGCCTTGCCATCCTTGAGGTCGATCGCGGGATAAAGGATCATGTCTCTTGTCCTTTTTACGGGGCTTTTCCTGCCCCTTATTCTGACGTTGCGGCAGGTGCAACCTCGGATGCTGCGCTGCGTCGTCACGTCATGACGCACCCCGTCGTTACGTCAGGCTTGATTGCGCCCGCGCCGCCGCGTCAAGCTGCCGCAACAGTCGAGGAGGAGAGACTCATGACACGTGTACTGATGGCCGCAGCGCTGGCCCTGCTGGCAGGCGCCGCCGCCGCCGATCCGGCGGAAGGCGTCTGGAAGACCGAAGTGGATGACGGCAGCTATGCCCACATCACCATTGCCCCCTGCGGTCCCAATTTCTGCGGCGTGATCAGCCGCACCTTCAACGCCTCCGGCGAATACGCCTCGCCGAACAAGGGCAAGCAGCTGGTGCGCGACATGGCTCCGCAGGGCGGCGGCGCCTACGCGGGCAGCGTCTGGCGTCCGTCGAACAACAAGGTCTACATCGGCAAGATGCAGGTCAACGGCAATTCGTTGAAGCTCAAGGGCTGCGTGGCCGGCGGGTTGCTCTGCTCCAGCCAGACCTGGACTCGCGTGCAGTGATCGCGTCGGTCGGCCGGGCAGGGCGCCCGGCCTTCCGCGTTCAGGGCCGCCACTGCAGGAAGTTGGCGATCATCCGCAGGCCGGTGGCCGCGCTTTTCTCCGGGTGAAACTGCAGGCCGATGACATTGTCCCGCCCGACGATGCCGGTGACGTCGCCGCCGTAATCCACGAAGGCGATGCGCTGCGACAGATCGGCCATGCGCATCTGGTAGGAATGCACGAAATAGGCGTGATCGCCGGTCTCCAGACCGGCGAGAACCGGGTGCGGACGCACGATCTGCAGATCGTTCCAGCCCATGTGCGGCACCTTCAACGCCGGATCGTTCGGGGTGATGTGCATCACCTCGCCGTCGATCCACCCGAGCCCCTCGGTCTCCTCGTACTCGTGCCCCTTGCGGGCCATCAGCTGCATGCCGACGCAGATCCCGAGAAAGGGCCGCCCGCGGCCCTCCACGGCCTCGACCATGGCGTCGAAACAGCCCGATGCCCGCAGCGCTTTCGCGCAGGCCGGGAAAGCCCCGTCTCCGGGCAGCACGATGTGATCGGCTTTGGAGACCACATCGGGGTCGGTGGTCACCACGACCTCCGAGCCGCCGCCCTCGCGGGCCATCTTCTGGAACGCCTTCTCGGCGGAATGCAGGTTGCCGCTCTCATAGTCGATGATCGCCGTCAGCATGGCACGACCGCTCCGTTTCCAATTGCTTCAAATATCCCGGGGAGTCCGAGGGGCGGCGCCCCTCGGTCCCGCAGGATGTCTCAGAGCGCGCCCTTGGTGGAGGGCAGCTTGTCCGCCACACGCGGATCCGGCTCCACCGCCATGCGCAGCGCCCGGGCGACGGCCTTGAACGCCGCTTCGGCGATGTGGTGGCTGTTGATGCCATGCAGGCGGTCGATGTGCAGCGTGATGCCGCCGTGGGTGCTCAGCGCCTGGAAAAACTCGCGCACCAGTTCGGTGTCGAAGGTGCCGATCTTCTGGGTCGGGAAATCGACAGCCCAGACCAGGAACGGCCGGTTCGACAGGTCGAGCGCGGCGCGGACCTGCGTGTCATCCATCGGCAGGTGGCATTCGCCGTAGCGGCGGATGCCGGTCTTGTCGCCAAGCGCCTTGACCAGGGCCTGCCCGATGGCGATGCCGGTATCTTCCACCGTGTGGTGATCGTCGATGTGCAGATCGCCCTGCGCCCGGATCGTCATGTCGATGAGCGAGTGGCGCGAGAGCTGGTCGAGCATATGATCGAAGAACCCGACGCCGGTCTTGTTGTCATAGACCCCGGTGCCGTCGAGATCGAGGGTCACCTCGATGGACGTCTCGGTGGTCTTGCGGCTGACGGTGGCGGTGCGCATCGGCGATCTCCCTGGCTTTCGCGGGCCTTATAGGCGCGCAGGACCAGGGGGGGAAGAGGGCGCGAACCGGAGTGTCGCGTCCTGTTGCCGTGTCGTCGTGGGTGGGAGGAAAATGGAGCGGGCGAGGCGATTCGAACGCCCGACCCTAACCTTGGCAAGGTTATGCTCTACCCCTGAGCTACGCCCGCAAACCATTTTCATCGGATCGTTTCGGCGTTTCCGCTGGGTGGCGGCGCATCCCGAAACCGATCCCTAACTGGAGCGGGCGAGGCGATTCGAACGCCCGACCCTAACCTTGGCAAGGTTATGCTCTACCCCTGAGCTACGCCCGCGTACCAGTTGGTGACGGCGGATTTAGCCTTGGGGACGGATGGGTGCAAGAGGGAATTTCGGGTTTTGGCGGAAATTTTCCGGGCCGGGCGGGCGCCGAAGTCCTTGAAGGACTTCGGTCCGATTTCCTGCGAGGAAATCGGGGTTGCGCCAGGGGGAGGGGTATTGCAAACGCCGCGGGCTTCAGGGGCAAGAGCCCCACGGGGACGGGCGTCGACAGTTTTGCGGGCGAAATTGTGACTCCGCTCTGTGTTCGAAAAAGTCGGGGCTTTTTCGACGGAAAAAAGGGCGGATACCTTGCGGTACCCGCCCTAGGATATTGCGCCAAAAATGGGAGGAGAAGGCGCAAATCCTGGTATCGCTCCCGGGGAGGAGAGGGAGCGATGTCTTGTTTACTTCGCTGCTGCGGTGGCCTTCTTGGCGGTCGCGGTCAGCTCGTCGGTGGCTTTCTTGACAGCGGCGGTGGCGTCTTCGGAGAAGTCCTTGCCTGCGGCCATCATCAGCTCGACGGTGTCCATCTGGACCTTCTTCGCAATCTCGGCGAAGGCGGCCATGTTCTCGGCGGCCACTTCAGCCTGTGCGGAGGCGAAGTCGGTCATCGACTTGGCGTAGTCTGCCGGCTCTGCCTTGGCTTTGGACATCTCGGCCATCTTGGCGAGGGTGTCCTTGGTCCACTTGGCGGAAATCTCGGTCGACTTCTCGGCGGCTTCCAGAGCCACGGCGGAGAGCTTCTCGCTCATCGTCGCGGTGGTCTTGAAGGCGTCTTCCATCGCTTTGGTGTCAACCGGGAAGGAGCCCATCATGTCCTTGAACATGCCGGTGAAATCTTGTGCTTTGGCCATTGTATTCATCCTCTAGTCTACAGCGAGGGCCCACCCCTCTGTTCTGCTGTTGAAGAGAATATGCATTCTGCGGTGCGGCATTTCAAGGGTTTTTTGCTGCACCGCAGAAAAATCTGCCAAGCACTTGATATTCAGCGGTTTTGGTCGCGCGCCTTGATCGCCACATAGGTGCCGGGTGCCGGGCACAGGCTCTTATAAGGCGAATCGCCGGGGGTTCGGGCGGGCACTTTCTTGCCCGAGCGCTTGCGCAGCCAGCCCTCCCAATGCGGCCACCAGGAGCCTTCGTGCTTGTCCGCCCCGGCCTTCCAGTCGTCGAAGGACAGCGACAGGTCGTCGTTCAGGTAATGGCCGTATTTCACCCGCGACGGCGGGTTCACGATGCCCGCAATATGACCCGACTCGCCGAGCACGAAGGCTTTCGACTTCGAGCCCATCATCTGCACGCCCCGATAGACATCGCGAGCGGCGGCGATGTGGTCGGTCTCGGTCGCGATGGACATCAGCGGCACGTCGACATCCTTGACCGACAGGGTTTCGCCGAACAGCGAGAAGGTGCCTTCCGCGAACTCGTTGCGCTGGCACAGGCCGCGCAGGTACTGCTTGAACATCTTGCCCGGCAAGTTGGCGCCGTCGCCGTTCCAGTACAGCAGGTCGAAGGCCGGCGGGGTCTCGCCCATCATGTAATGCCGGATCGCCGGCCCGTAGATCAGGTCGTTAGAGCGCAGGTACGAAAAGGTGCGGGCCATGATGAAGGACGGCAGGATGCCTTCCTGGTCGATCTCCTGTTCGATCCCGGCGGCGAAGTCCTCCTGCAGAAAGGGCGTGAACTCGCCCTGATCGGAGAAGTCGGTCAGGGCAGTGAAGAATGTGGCGGATTTCACCGACTTGTCGCCGCGCTTCTTCAGCAGCGACAGCACGAGCGACAGGGTCGTGCCGGCGATGCAGTAGCCCACGGCGTTGATCCGGTCGGTCTCGCAGACGTCCTTTACCACCTCCATCGCCTTGAGGTAGCCTTCCTCGATGTATTCCTCGAGCCCGATGTCGGCGTAGGTCGCATCGGGGTTGATCCAGCTGACAACGAAAAGGGTGTACCCCTGATCGACGACCCAGCGGATCAGGCTGTTCTGTGGTTTCAGGTCGAGGATATAGAACTTGTTGATCCAGGGCGGGAAGAGCACCACCGGGGTCTCGTGCACCTGATCCGTGGTGGGGCTGTACTGGATCAACTCCATCATGCGGTTGCGGTAGATCACCTCGCCCTGCGCCGTGGCGATGTTCTCGCCGACGGAAAAGGCGCTCTCGTCCGCAAGCCGCACCAGCATCTCGCCATTGTTGGCTTCCAGATCGGCGACAAGGTTCTCCAGCCCGCGCACCAGGCTCTCGCCCTCGGTCTCCACCGCCTTCATCAGGGCGTCCGGGTTGGTGGCCAGGAAATTCGTGGGGGCGAACATGTCGGTGATCTGCTGCGCGAAATAGGCCAGGCGGCGCTTCTCCTTCGGGTCCATGCCGTCAAGGTCGGCAATGCCCTCGCGGATCGCCTCGGCATTGATCAGGTACTGCTGCTTGACGAAGTTGAAGTAGGGGTGGCTGTCCCACAGCGGATTCTTGAAACGGTTGTCCTTCGGGCCGGGATCGTCGGGCGCCTTGAGCTGCCCCTTGGCCAGCGTCTGTTGCGCTTCGACAAAATGCGTGAGCGTCTTGCCCCAATACTGCACCTGGTTCTCCAGAACCTTCGCCGGGTTCTGCAGCCACTCCTGCCAATAGGCCTGCGCAGCCTTGGCATACAGCTCGTTTTCCGGTCCGTTCAGCGCCTGGGGAGTCGGCTTCCGGCGGGAGATCGCGGCCAGGAGGCGCTGCTGCAGCTCCTCGACCCGGGCGAGATTGGCCTCGAGCCGCTCACGATTTTCGCCTGCGACTTCTGTGTTCGTTGCCATGTTAACGATTCCCCCCTATGGTCCGGGTTCAGGATAACGTCGCCTTTGACGGGAGGCAAAGCGGCGAAATGGCCCTATGCGACAGTGCGTTGCCAAAGGTCGGACAAACAGGAGTACCTCCATGCGTTACATGGCCGCCTACGACATGATGGAAACCTTCCGCAACACCAGCCAATGGCTCGGTGCAACGGCCAAGACCATGGCCTCCTACCCCGCCTTCGCCGCGGTACCGAATCCGGGCCTGGCCTGGATGGCGGCCTGGGGCCAGGTGGCGGAGCGCGCCTTCGAGCGGATGGTGGTCAAGCCGGACTGGGGCATCCATTCCTTCACCTGCGACGACGGCAAGGACCACCTGGTCAGCGTCGAAACGGTTGTGGAGAAGCCTTTCGGCAACCTGATCCACTTCAACGTGACCGGCCGCGAGGAGCAGCCGCGCAAGATCCTGCTGGTCGCGCCGATGTCCGGTCACTACGCCACGCTGCTGCGCTCGACGGTGAAATCGCTGATCACCAATTGCGAGGTTTACATCACCGACTGGCACAACGCGCGCGACATCCCGGTGTCGGCGGGCAAGTTCGACATCGAGGATTACACCCTCTACCTCGTCGACTTCATGCGCCACCTGGGCCCGGACACCAACGTGGTTGCCGTCTGCCAGCCCGCGCCGCTGACGCTTGCCGCCACGGCCTATCTCGCGGAGATGGACGCGGATGCGCAGCCGCGCACGCTGACGCTGATCGGCGGACCGATCAACCCGGACGCGGTGCCGACCGATGTGACCGACTTCGGCGCGCGCGTGACCATGGGCCAGCTCGAGGAAACGATGATCCAGCGCGTCGGCTTCAAGTTCAAGGGCGTCGGGCGGCTGGTCTACCCGGGCCTGCTGCAGCTCACCTCCTTCATGAGCATGAACGCCGACCGCCATTCCAAGGCCTTCCAGGACCAGATCCTGCGGGTCATCCGCGGTGAGGCCTCCGACCATGACGCGCACAACCGCTTCTACGACGAATACCTCGCCGTGATGGACATGCCGGCGGAGTTCTACCTCTCCACGGTCGAGCGCATCTTCAAGAAGTGCGAGATCGCAAAGAACGAATTCGTCGTGGACGGCCACAAGGTCGACATGGGCAAGATCACCAATGTCGCGGTAAAGACCGTCGAGGGCGACAAGGACGACATCACCGCGCCGGGTCAGTGCATCGCCGCGCTGGATCTCTGCACCGGCCTGCCCGCCTCGAAGAAGGCGAGCCATGTGGAGCCCGGTGCCGGCCACTATGGCATCTTCGCCGGCAAGAGCTGGCGGGACAATATCCGCCCGCTGGTGCTCGACTTCATCGACTCCAACGCCGCAAAGCCCGGCGAGAAGGCCGCGAACATCAACGCCGCCTGACGCGGCCAACGGCCCCGGCCGGACATCGAGACAACCGCCCCGGATGAAACAGGCCGAGGCGGTTTTTCTCTGCGCGGACCGCTTTGATGCCGGATGTCCCACGCCCGAGGTCCCGCGCGCCGCTGTCTTCTTTGGTCCGAAAATACCTCGGGGGTCCGGGGGCAGGGCCCCCGCATGCGCCGAAGGCGCATTGGTCGCCCTGCGTCAAAGCGTTTCCGGTCATTGATGGATCACCAATACTTTGCCGCGCTTCGCGCTTTCACGACATTGGTGATGCTCTTTGTGCCAGTTTAGACTGCAAACGCTCTAGCATGGCGAAACCCCGGCAAGGAAAAAGGCCGGAGGGGGTCCCTCCGGCCTTTCGAATTCAACGGGATCGGAGACTCAGGCGTCCGATTTGGCCTTGCGGCGACGCACCAGCGCCAGGCCACCCAGCGCACCGACCAGCAGCGGCAGCCCGGCGGGCAGCGGCACTTCCGGGGTGAAGTTTTCCGGCGGCGTCTGAATGAAGATGCTGTAGCCGATGCCATCGACGTTAGTGCCGGCCAGCGAGAAGCTCGCAGTGCTGGAGACCAGCGGACCGGTGGACGCAACATTGAGGTAACCGGCGAGATTCCAGCCGGGCGCCGTGGTGCCCGCGTTTGTGTTGATCGAGGCAACGACGGTGTCGGTCACCGTGAACGTAAGGGTATTGATGCCATTGCCAGCGGTGATCGTTTGGCCGTTGTTCACCGTGCCGGTACCGAAGATCAGGCTGTCGAGACCGGAGAAGGTATAGCCTGCGTACTCACCGCTCGTGCCGCCCATCAGGAAGGACCCGGAGAAGTTCAGGGTCGAGCCAGCCTGCACCTGCGTCGAATCGGCACGATTGCCCGTCGCATCCATGACACCGTTAACGGTGGATGCTTCGGCGGTGAAGGATGTCGCTGCAAAGGACACCGCAAGGGTCGCAGAAAGAACGAAATGTTTCATAAACTCGGAGTTCCCAAGGGTTGCCTGTTAATCCTTCATTTACCGGCTCTTTTGCTGCGTCGCAACGAAAAGCTGGCAGAAAGACGACGATTTATGGCCCTGGATGTGACGCTCGTCACTTTTTTGAGCCCCTGTGCAACCCATGCGTGTGAGCGTTGGTTTGCAAGAGTTTAAGGGTTGTTCACGTCTTCCGTATCGGCATGCGAAGGCCCGCGCCGGACTGGCGCGGGCCTTCGGGTTTGCCGGAATGCGCCTTGCGCCGGCTCACTCCAGTTCGATCAGCAGGTCCTTGGCGTCGATCTGCCCGCCGGGCAGGACATGCACGGCCTTCACCGTGGCATCGCGCTCGGCGTGCAGGCCGGTCTCCATCTTCATCGCCTCGATGGTCAGCAGCAGGTCGCCGGTCTTGACCGCCACGCCGGGCTGTACCGCGACGGAGGCCACGACCCCGGGCATCGGCGCCCCGATGTGGTTCGGGTTTCCCAGTTCCGCCTTGGGCCGCGCGGCGCTGCTCGCCGCGGCCTTGCGGTTGGGCACGCGGATGGTGCGCGGCTGGCCGTTGAGTTCGAAGAACACCTTCACATTGCCGTCTTCCTGGGTATCGCCGACCGCTTGCAGCAGGATTTCAAGCGTCTTGCCCGGGTCGATTTCGGCGCTGATCTCCTCGCCCGGCTCCATGCCGTAGAAGAAGGTCCGCGTCGGCAGGGTGCGCACCGGGCCGTACATCTCGTGCCGGGCGCGGTAATCGGTGAAGACCTTGGGATACATGAGATATCCGTTCAGATCCTCATCGTCGATCTCTGCCCCGTCGAGCTGCTCCGAGAGCGTCTTGCGGGTTTCCTCGATGTCCACCGGCGCGGCCTTGAGGCCGGGACGCTCGGTGAAGGGTTTCTCGTCCTTGAGGATCTTCTTCTGGATCGCCTTCGGCCAGCCGCCCGGGGGCTGCCCGAGGCTGCCCTTCATCATGTCGATGACCGAATCCGGGAAGGACAGCTCGACCTTCGGGTCCTCGACCTGCGCCCGCGTCAGGCCTTGGCTCACCATCATCAGCGCCATGTCCCCGACGACCTTCGACGAGGGGGTGACCTTCACGATGTCACCGAACATCTGGTTCACGTCGGCATAGGTTTGCGCCACCTCATGCCAGCGCTCTTCGAGGCCCATGGAGCGGGCCTGGGCCTTGAGGTTGGTGAACTGGCCGCCGGGCATCTCATGCAGGTAGACCTCGGAGGCGGGGGCCTGAAGCGAGGATTCAAACGCCGCGTATTGTCCGCGGACCGCCTCGAAATAATTGGAGATTTCCCGGATCGCGGCGATGTCGAGCCCGGTGTCGCGTTCGGTGAAGCGCAGGGCCTCGACGACCGATCCGAGGGTCGGCTGAGAGGTGTTGCCGGAGAAGCTGTCCATGGCTGCGTCCACCGCGTCCACGCCCGCCGCCTGTGCCGCCATGATCGTCGAGATCGCCGCGCCGGAGGTGTCGTGGGTGTGGAAGTGGATCGGCAGGCCGACCTCTTCCTTGAGCGCCTTGACCAGCGTCCCTGCGGCGGAGGCCTTGAGCAGGCCGGCCATGTCCTTGAGGCCCAGCACATGGGCGCCCGCGTCGCGCAGTTCCTTGCCCATGGCGACGTAGTATTTCAGGTCATACTTCGCGCGGTCGGGATCGAGGATGTCGCCGGTGTAGCAGATCGTGCCTTCGAGAACCTTGCCGGTATCGAGCACCGCATCCATGGCGACGCGCATGTTCTCCACCCAGTTCAGCGAGTCGAAGACGCGGAAAACGTCGACGCCGGTCTCCGCCGCCTGTTTGACGAAGAACTGCACCACGTTGTCGGGGTAGTTGGTGTAGCCGACGCCATTCGCCCCGCGCAGGAGCATCTGCGTCATGATGTTGGGCATGCGGGCGCGCAGATCGCGCAGGCGCTGCCAGGGGCATTCCTGCAAGAAGCGATAGGCCACGTCAAAGGTCGCGCCGCCCCAGCATTCGACGGAGAAGAGCTGCGGCAGGTTGTGGGCATAGGCCGGGGCCGCGCCGATCATGTCGATGGAGCGCATCCGGGTCGCCAGCAAGGACTGGTGCCCGTCGCGCATTGTCGTGTCGGTGATCAGCAGCTGCTTCTGCGCGAGCATCCAGTCCGCCACGGCCTGCGGGCCCTTTTCCTCCAGCAGGGTCTTTGTCCCGGGGGCGGGGGTTTCCGTGCGCAGTTGTGGCGCACGGGCGGGCTTGAGGTCGGCGGCGGGCTTGGGGCGTCCGGCGGTCTCCGGATGGCCGTTGACCGTGATGTCGGCAATATAGGTCAGGACCTTGGTGCCACGGTCGCGGCGTTGTTTGAAATCAAACAGTTCCGGCGTCGTGTCGATGAACTTCGTGGTGTACTGGTTCGACAGGAACGTGGGGTGTTTCAAGAGGTTGATGACGAAATCGATGTTGGTCGTCACCCCCCGGATGCGGAATTCGCGCAGAGCGCGGTCCATGCGGCGGATCGCCTGTTCCGGCGTCGGGGCCTTCGCCGTGACCTTGACCAGCAGAGAGTCGTAATAGCGCGTGATGACGCCGCCCGCGTAGGCCGTGCCGCCGTCGAGGCGAATGCCCATGCCGGTGGCGGAGCGATAGGCGGTCAGGCGGCCATAGTCGGGGATGAAATTGTTGGTCGGGTCCTCGGTGGTGATCCGCGTCTGCAGCGCATGGCCGGTCAGGCGGACGTCATACTGGGAGGCCTTGCCGGTGGCTTCTGCGAGCGATTTGCCCTCGGCGATGAGGATCTGCGCCTGCACGATGTCGATGCCGGTGACTTCCTCGGTGACGGTGTGCTCCACCTGCACGCGCGGGTTCACCTCGATGAAGTAGAAGGCGCCGGTGTCCATATCCATCAGGAATTCGACGGTCCCGGCGCATTCGTAATTCACATGGGCGCAGATCTTGCGGCCCAGCTCGCAGATTTCCTCGCGCTGCGCCTCGGATAGATACGGGGCAGGGGCGCGCTCCACGACCTTCTGGTTCCGGCGCTGAACAGAGCAGTCGCGTTCGTAGAGGTGATAGATGTTGCCCTCGCTGTCGCCGAGGATCTGCACCTCCACGTGGCGGGCGCGGAGGATCATCTTTTCGAGATACCCCTCGCCGTTGCCAAAGGCGGCCTCCGCCTCACGGCGGCCTTCCAGCACCTTTTCCTTCAACTCCTTGGCGTTGTTGATCGGGCGCATGCCGCGCCCGCCACCGCCCCAGGAGGCCTTGAGCATGAGCGGAAAGCCGATCTCCTCGGCCTCCTTCGTGATCGCGTCGAAATCGTCGCCCAGAACCTCCGTCGCCGGGATCACCGGCACGCCCGCCGCAATCGCCACCTTGCGGGCAGAGGCCTTGTCGCCTAGCGCGCGCATCGTCTCCGCCTTCGGACCGATGAAGGTGATGCCGGCCTTCACGCAGGCATCGACGAAATCGGGGTTTTCCGACAGCAGGCCATAGCCGGGATGGATCGCATCCGCGCCGCTCTCCTTCGCCACGCGGATGATTTCCGGGATCGACAGGTAGGCCGCGACGGGCCCGAGGCCCTCACCGATCCGGTAGGCTTCATCTGCCTTGAAACGGTGCAGCCCCAGCTTGTCCTCTTCGGCATAGACCGCGACGGTCTTTTTTCCCATCTCGTTTGCGGCGCGCATGATGCGGATGGCAATCTCGCCGCGGTTGGCAATGAGGATCTTCTTGAAGCTGGTCATTCGGGGGGTCCCTTGATCTGGCCGTTTCAGTGTCGCATAGGGCGTCTTTTCCCCGAGCGTAAGTTAGGGAAATTGGGTAGTCTATGCCGCATTGCGGCATGTTAGCGATAACAAGCGGACATGCAAGCCGCGTGTCGGGCGCATCGTGACCGCTTGGCGCTTAAGTCGACTGAAAGGTTTTCGGGTTACGACAATACGCGATTTTGCGATGGAGGCCCCGATGTCCGGGCAGACCCTGGTCAGGAAGATCTACATCAGCCATGCGCGGGCGCCCATGTCCGTTCCGGCCATCGACGTGCTGCTGGCGGCCGCGCGGGAGAACAATGCGCGGATCGGGGTGACGGGATTCCTCGCCTATCATCAACGCAGTTTCTTCCAGGTGATCGAGGGGGAGGCGGGTGCTGTCGCCGGGCTTTTCGCTGCGATCGAACGCGACCCACGCCACGACGGGATCATCGAGCTCGGGACGACGGTGGTGCAGGAGCGTCTGTTCGGCGACTGGACCATGGGGTATGCCGATCCCGCCCAGCTTGGGCCGGAGAACATGGCCATCGTCAGCGACCTGCGCCAGCTGGCGCATGAAAACGGTGCCCTGGGCCTTGGTGACCGCCGAGTCTCGGTTCTGCTCAACACCTTCCTCGCCAGCTTTCGCGACCTCGCCTTTTCCGCATGGCGTGTGCCGTCGGGGCGGGACGTGGACGCCTCAGTCCCGGATCAATCGGCGGGGCAGGTCGCCTAGGGCGTGGGTGCCCATCTGCGCCATGTTCAGCTTCATGTCATCCGTCAGGATATGGGTCAGATGCGCCGGGCCCTGTCTGCCAAGCGCCGCAACCGCGTAATGCCAGGCGCGGCCCAGCATGACGAAATTCGCGCCGAGCGCCAGCGCCCGCAGCACGTCCATGCCGGAGGCCACGCCGCTGTCGAAGATCAGCGGATAGTCCGGCCCTACGGCGGCGCGCACCTTCGGCAGTTCCGTGATGCTGGCCGGGCCCGGCTCGAACTGGCGGGCCGAATGGTTCGAGACCCAGATCGCGTCCACGCCTTCCGTCACCAGCCGCGTCGCTGCGTCCGGGCACATGACGCCCTTGACGATCAGATCGCCCGTCCACTCCTCGCGCAGCGCCCTCAGCGTGTCCCAGTCCGGCGTGCCGCGAATGATGTGCCCTGCGTGCGCGAGGCTGGACCGCGGATCGTCCGAATCCACGTAACTCTCTGGCAGCACTATGCGAGGCGCGCCGGTCTTCAGCGTCTTCAGCGACCACTCCGGATGCGTCAGCACCTCCCAGACCACCCGCGGCGTGATCTTCGGCGGCATGGTCAGCTTGGCCCGACGCTGCCTCTCCCGCCGCGAATCGTCCGGCACGTCGACGGTCAGGATGAGCTTCTGAAACCCGCTTTCCTTCGCCCTCCGCAGCATGTCGCGGCGGATGTCGGGATCGGCCGGACAATACATCTGATACCAGCCCATATCCCCGGCAATCGGCCCGATCTCCTCCGGCAGACGGGTGGCGACGGTTGACAGCCCGTAGGGGATCCGCTGCGCCCGGGCGTGCCCCGCCAGCATCCGCTCCGCCCCGGGCCACATCAGCCCCGACATGCCCACCGGCGCGATGCCGAAGGGACGGCTGTAGTCGGTGCCCATAAAGCGGGTGGTGAAATCGGGGTCGACCTTTCCGGGCAGGATGTCCGGCATGAAAAGCACCGCATCGAGCGCATCGCGATTGCGTCTGAACTGCAATTCCGCCCCGGTCGAACTGTCGAGATACTCGAAGGCAAAATGCGGAATGCGCCTGCGGGCCTTGCGGCGGAGGTCGGAGACGGCGGGATAGGAGAGGTCGAGATCCATGGCGGCATTTGGCTGTGATGCAACGGTTTTGTCCAGTGGCTTGCCGGGGGAAACCGTGTGATTGGCAGGATGGCACTATCTGGTATGCTGACCTCAATGGGACAACAACCAATGGGACAGGCATGACACTCAAGGCAACTCTCGCGGCGGCGACACTCTGCGCCGCCTGTGCATCGGCCTCTTCGGCGGCGGTGCTGGTCAACATCTGGGAGGACGGCACCGATGTGCTCGCCTATGCCGCGGGATCGCTCGATCTGACCGGCGCCGCGTCGCAGTACCTGGCCGGCGGCGCGCCTTTTATCAGCCCGGACAGCTTTCTCCTCGGCGAGGATGGCGTCGGCCCGTCGATGGACGCCTATCAGTTCACCGGAAGCGGCAACCCGACGAGCTTCGGCACCGGCAGCACCATGACCTCCGCCACTTCCGGCACAGTAACCGAGTTCGGCATGACGTTCGGTACGGCGGCCGGTGGCAATACCGTGGTGTACATCGAGCAGGGCTATACCTTCGGAACGATCTTCACCAGCAACGCGTTCTTCCAGAACCGCACATTGACCGACATGGACCTGATCGCGGGAAGCTATGTCTTCTCGCTGCCGTTCGATACGATCACCGTGGAAGTCGGGACCGCACCGCCCGCCGGTGTGCCGCTTCCCGCCACGGCGCTTCTTAGCCTTCTCGGGCTCGGGGCTCTGGGCTGGGCCGGACGGCGGCGCAAAGGCTGACGGGGCGCTGAAAGCGAAGGGGGCATGCATGACCGACATCAAGGCGAAACTGGATGCCCATTTCGAGAAACCCGGACCCTGGCAGGCGGAACGCCGCGCCCTCCGTGCGATCATGGAAAGCTGCCCGGTCCGCGAAGAGATGAAGTGGCATCAGCCGGTCTACACGGCCCACGGCGGCAACGTCGCGATCATCGGCGCGTTCAAGGATTTCTGCACGCTGTCCTTCTTCAAGGGCGCTCTGCTGGAGGACCCGGAGGGCATTCTCGAACCCCCGGGCGCCAACAGCCGAGCCGCCCGCCTCTTCAAGGTCACCGACCTCGCGCAGGTCAGGGCACGGGCCGGCGTGCTCAAAGGTTACGTGTTGGAAGCCGTCGAACTCGAACGAACCGGCGCGAAGGTCGACTTGCCGCCGGATGATTTCGACCTGCCCGAGGAACTGGGCGAGGCCCTGGAAGCCGATCCGGCGCTGGCAGAGGCGTGGGATTCCCTCACACCGGGGCGCCGCCGCAGCTGGGCGCTGCGGATCGGCGAGGCGAAGAAAACCGAAACGCGTGCGGCGCGGGTGGAAAAGGCTACACCGTTGATCCTGCAAGGCAAGGGAATCCACGACCGCTGACGCAATGGCGCGGGTCCATCTTTCTTCTCTTTCCAAATACCTCCGGGGAGTCGCCGAAGGCGGCGGGGCAGCGCCCCGGACAAAATTTTGCACCGACAAAATTTTCCCTGCACCCGGGAAACCGGCGGAACAATCTGTGAACGTCTCTTCCCCTCATCCCGCCGCCACGCTAGTATCGCACCATGAGCAGTTACGATGATTTCGACGCCTTCGAGGGTGCCACCCTCTCGCAACGGGCCATGGCCGTGCGGCCCGCGCCCTATCTCGATGGACTCAATCCGGCGCAGCGGGAGGCGGTGGAGGCCATGGATGGCCCGGTCCTGATGCTGGCCGGGGCAGGGACGGGCAAGACCAAGGCGCTGACCGCCCGCATCGTGCATCTATTGAGCACCGGCCGTGCCCGGCCGAACGAGATCCTCGCCGTGACCTTCACGAACAAGGCCGCGCGTGAGATGAAGAACCGGGTTTCGGGTATGCTCGGGCAGGTGGTCGAGGGTATGCCCTGGCTCGGCACCTTCCACTCCATCTGCGTCAAGCTGCTGCGGCGGCACGCGGAACTGGTGGGCCTGAAGTCGAATTTCACCATTCTCGACACCGACGACCAGCTGCGCCTGCTCAAGCAGTTGGTGCAGGCGGCGGGCATCGACGACAAGCGCTGGCCCGCCCGGCAGCTGGCGGGGGTGATCGACGACTGGAAAAACCGCGCCCTGACGCCGGACCGGGTTCCGGCAGCGGATGCCAATGCCTACAACCAGAAGGGGCCGGCACTCTACGCGCAGTATCAGGAGCGCCTGCGCGAGCTGAACGCGGTCGATTTCGGCGACCTGCTGTTGCACATGGTCACGATCTTCCAGCAGCACGGTGACGTGCTCGACCAGTACCAGCGCTGGTTCCGCTACATCCTCGTCGACGAGTATCAGGACACCAACGTCGCCCAGTACCTCTGGCTGCGGCTGCTGGCGCAGGGGCACCGGAACATCTGCTGCGTCGGGGATGACGACCAGTCGATCTACGGCTGGCGCGGCGCGGAGGTCGGCAACATCCTGCGCTTCGAAAAGGATTTTCCCGGCGCCCATGTGGTCCGGCTCGAACAGAACTACCGCTCGACCCCGCATATCCTCGCCGCCGCCTCCTCCGTCATTCGCGGCAATGCCAACCGTCTGGGCAAGGAACTCTGGACCGAAGCCGAGGACGGCGAGAAAGTCCGGCTGATCGGCCATTGGGATGGCGACGAGGAGGCCCGCTGGGTCGGCGAGGAGATCGAGGCGATGCAGCGCGGCACGCGCGGCTTGCGTCCTTTCAGCCTCGATGACATGGCGATTCTCGTCCGCGCATCGCACCAGATGCGGGCATTTGAAGATCGGTTTCTGACGATTGGTCTGCCTTACCGGGTGATCGGCGGCCCGCGCTTCTACGAGCGGATGGAGATCCGTGACGCCATGGCCTACTTCCGGCTGGTGGTCTCGCCCGCCGATGATCTGGCCTTCGAGCGGGTGGTCAACACGCCCAAACGCGGTCTTGGCGACAAGGCGCAACAGGCGATCCAGCAGCTGGCCCGGCAGAACGGCGTGTCGCTGCTCGATGGCGCTGCGATGGCGGTGGAACAGGGAATCATCAAGGGCAAGGGCGCCAAGGCGCTCTCGGAGTTTGTCGTCGGCATCGCCCGCTGGGGCCGCCTGATGCGCGCCACCGTGGCTGCGGGCGGCGAGGACGACGTGATCGAGGAGCTTGGACCCGAGCGGCGCGAGGCGGAGGTCTCCCACGTCGAACTGGCGCAGATCATCCTCGACGAGAGCGGCTACACCGCGATGTGGCAGAACGACAAGACGCCGGAGGCGCCGGGGCGGCTGGAGAACCTCAAGGAACTGGTCAAGGCGCTGGAATCCTTCGAGAATATTCAGGGCTTCCTTGAGCACGTCAGCCTGGTCATGGACAATGACAGCGACGATGGCGGGGCCAAGGTCTCGATCATGACGCTGCACGCGGCCAAGGGTCTGGAATTTCCCGCGGTCTTCCTGCCGGGCTGGGAGGACGGACTGTTTCCGTCGCAGCGGTCGATGGACGAAAGCGGCCTCAAGGGATTGGAAGAAGAGCGGCGTCTGGCCTATGTCGGCATCACCCGGGCGGAGGAAGTCTGCACGATTTCCTTCGCGGGCAACCGCCGCGTCTTCGGTCAGTGGCAGTCGCAAATGCCGTCGCGTTTCGTCGATGAACTACCCGAAGAGCATGTGGAGGTTCTGACCCCGCCGGGTCTCTACGGCGGCGGCTACGGCGCGGCGGCCTCCAGCGGCATGGGCATGTCTTCGGGCATGGAGAGTCGCGTCGCCTCGGCGGATGTCTACAATTCGCCCGGCTGGAAGCGGTTGCAATCCCGGCAAGGTGAGCGCCCGGTCAGCCAGCCGAAGGAGAGCCGCAACACGGTGATCGACCTGACGGCGGTGAGCGCTTACACGGTCGGAGAACGGGTGTTTCACCAGAAGTTCGGCTACGGGTCCATCGTCGGCATCGAGGGGGACAAGCTCGAAGTGGGTTTCGACAAGGCAGGCACGAAGAAGGTGGTCTCGCGCTACGTCTGCGCGGCGGACGACGTGCCCTTTTAGGAAATTCGGACTGAGTGTCCGGCAGTGCCGATTTCTTGAAAAGAAATCGGTCCGGACTCTTTCAAAGAGTCCGGATCCCGCCCGCCGTCACGTCCCGTAGGCCCTGAGCGGTCCCATCACCGTCTCCGCAGCCTCGACCAGAACCGCCGAGACCCAGTCGCAGTCGGCCTCGGTCAGCCGTGCGGGCAGACGCGTGTCACAGGCCCGCATCAGCATCGCCCTTGTGCGCGGCAACTCCGGCATCTCCGGCATGAATTGCCAGTTCCAGAAGGCCCGCGCGTTGTCGGTGTTCATCCCGAACACCTGCACCTTGACGCCATTCTCCCCGGCCAGGCGGGCGAAGGCGCGGGCCTCGTCGTCGCTCATGCCTTCGAGGTTGAACTGCAGCGAATCCGGTGCGCGCTCCTCCGGGTCGAGCTTGGGCGGGACGCACAGCCATGGGCTGCGGTCCAGCGCCGCCGCCACGCGGTCGTGATTGCGCCGCCCGTCCCGCACCCGGCGCGGGATCTCGGCGATCTGCGGACGGATCACGGCGGCGGAGAGGTTGCCAAGGCGAAGGTTGTACAGTGGCAGCTTGTTCTGCCAGCGTGCCAGGGCCTCTTCAAGCGCCGCCGAGTTGTCGCCATGGGTCAGGTGCTTCTGCCACATGTGCTCGTAGGCCCCGGACATGATGACAGCACGGGCGACCAGGTCCGCGTCATCGGTAATCAGGATGCCGCCTTCGCCCGCGTTCAGCAGCTTGTAGCTCTGGAAGCTGAAGCACCCGATTTTCCCGATGGTCCCGATCTTGCGCCCGTCCCAGAGCGTGCCGAGCGAATGCGCCGCGTCCTCGATTACCGGGATGC
Organism: Tropicibacter sp. S64; assembly: GCF_049803835.1. Classification (NCBI taxonomy): domain Bacteria; kingdom Pseudomonadati; phylum Pseudomonadota; class Alphaproteobacteria; order Rhodobacterales; family Roseobacteraceae; genus Tropicibacter; species Tropicibacter sp. S64. Next base: position 186,489 of record NZ_JBNAGK010000003.1, read on the forward strand.
CCCGCGCGTCGCAGAGCGCCATGATGGCGTCCATGTCGGAGGTATGGCCGCGCATGTGGCTGACGATCACCGCCTGAACGCTGTCAAGTTTGTCCTCGAAGTCGCTGATATCAATGCGGTAATTTTCGCCGACCTCGCAGAGAACCGGCACGCAGTCCGCATGCACCACCGCCGAAGGGACCGCGGCGAAGGTGAACCCGGGGATGAGGACGCGGGCTCCGCGGGGCAGATCCAGTGCCTTGAGCGAGAGGAACAGCGCGGCGGAGCAGCTGCTGACCGCCAGCGCGTATTTCACGCCCATCTCCGCCGCGAACTCCCGCTCCAGCAGGGCGACCGGCGCGTCCTGCGGAGCGGTGTAGCGAAACAGGTCGCCGGAAGCGAGAAGCCGGTCGATCTCGGCGCGGGCGGCCTCGGGGATGCTCTCGGCATCATGCATGTTCGGCGTCATGATTTTCAATTTCCCGAATAGTCGTTTTCGAAAATGTAAAATACCCGCAGGCGCAGGCCAAGTGTTTTCGCGCACCGGACGAGGCGTCACGAGGCCGCGTGGCGAATGGGAAACGCTTTTACCAGACCGTTACAGGCCGAGCCGGTCGCGCAGCGCGAACCAGCTCATGGCAAGGGCGAGCAGCGGCGTACGGAAGCCCGGTCCACCGGGAAAGCGCGGGCAGGGCAGGGCGGAGAAGGCGTCGAACCCGGCGCTCTGGCCCTTGACCGCCTCGGCCATCAGTTTGCCGGCCTGCACGGCGTTGCCGACGCCGTGCCCGGAATAGCCGGAGGCGGTCAGCACGTTGGGCGCGAGCCGTGCGAGATGCGGCAGGCGCTTCATGGTGATGGCCAGCGTGCCGCCCCAGGCATAATCGAGCCTGACGTCCGCCAGCTGCGGAAAGATCTGCAGAAGCGGCTTGCGGACAACCGCCCGGATGTCCTTCGGGAACTTGTAGCCGTAACTTTCGCCGCCACCGAACAGCAGCCGCCCGTCGTGGCTGAGACGGAAGTAGTTCACCACGAAGAGATCGTCCGCAACGGCCACATCGCGGGTCAGCACCTCGCTGGCCCGCGCCCCGAGGGGCTCGGTGGCGACGACGAAATTGTTGATCGGCATGACACGGGAGGCCACCCGTGGCGCGAGTCCCCCGAGATAGCCGTTGCAGGCGAGGATCAGGTGGTCGGCTTGAACATGGCCGCCGTTTGTCGCGATCCGGACGGGGGTGCCGTGCTGGATGTCATGCACTTCGGAGCGCTCGTGGATACGCACCCCGGCAGCCCGCGCGGCCTTGGCGAGGCCGAGCGCAAGGGCCAGCGGATGCAGGTGCGCCGCGCCCATGTCCAGGATGCCGCCCTTGTAGGCGGGCGAGGGGCACAGCGCGTGGAACGCCTCTGCGTCCAGTACCTCCATGTCGTAGCCGTACTGGCGGGCCATGTGATCCGCGTAGCCATGCAGGTCACGGACCGAGGCTGCCGACGTGCCGGACCAGGCGACGCCATCCTTCAGGTGACAGTCGATCTCGTGGCGTGCCACGAGTGCCTTGACGAGGGCCTTGGCCTCCTCGCCGAGATCCCAGAATTGCCGGGCCCGGTCCCGGCCCACGAGTGTTTCCAGCTTCTGCTGATCCAGCCGCTGCCCGGACCCAAGCTGCCCGCCGTTGCGCCCCGACGCGCCGAACCCCACGCGCTGCGCTTCCAGCAACACCACGTCCAGCCCGGCTTCGGCCAGGTGCAAGGCCGCCGACAGCCCGGTATAGCCGCCACCGACCACGCAGACATCTGCCCGCGCCGCACCTTTGAGCGGCGCGAACCGCTCCGGCGCCGGTGCGGTCTCGGCGTACCAGCTTGCGGGGTACGCGCCCCTGACATCATTGGCATGGAGCAGGTTCACTACGGATGTCCCCCGTCTTTCGTCTCTATGCAAGCACTCCCCGGGGAGGCGCCCCGGGCACCCGTTGGCGGAGCCCCGATGGAGAGCATGGGTCACACGTTCAGCAGCAGATGCTCGCGCTCCCAGGGGCTGATCACCTGGAGGAACTCGTCGTATTCGGAATGCTTCACCCCGATGTAGACCTGCGCGAATTCCTTGCCGAGGACCTCGTGCAGCGCCGTCGCTTCTTCGAACTGCTCCAGCGCCTGTCCCAGCACCCGCGGGATATCGCCCTCGCCTTCATAAGCATCGCCCTTGAGCTGCTTGGACGGCCAGCGCTCCTCCATCAGCCCGAGATAGCCGCAGGCCAGCGAGGCCGCGATGCCGAGATAGGGGTTGCAGTCCATCCCCGCCAGCCGGTTCTCCACCCGCCGCGATTTCGGGTCGGAAATCGGGATGCGGATGCCCGTGGTGCGGTTGTCCCGCCCCCACTCGAGGTTGATCGGCGCGGCGTGGTCTTTCACATACCGACGATACGAATTCACATAAGGCGCGAGCACCGCGATCGCGGAGGGCAGATGCGTCTGCAGCCCGCCGATGAAGTGGAAGAACGCATCCGTCTCGCCCCCTTGCGGGCCGGCGAAGATATTCTCCCCGGTTTTCTTGTCGAGGATCGAGTGGTGGATGTGCATGGCACTGCCCGGTTCGTCCGCGATGGGTTTGGCCATGAAGGTGGCAAAGCAATCGTGCCGCAGCGCCGCCTCGCGGATCAGCCGCTTGAAGTAGAAGATCTCGTCTGCCAGCCGGACGGGATCGCCATGGATCAGGTTGATCTCCAGCTGACCCGCGCCGCCTTCCTGCGTGATGCCGTCGATCTCGAAGCCCTGCGCCTCGGCAAAATCGTAGATGTCGTCGATCACCGGGCCGAACTCGTCCACGGCGGTCATGGAATAAGCCTGCCGCGCCGCCGCCGGGCGCCCGGACCGGCCCATCATCGGCAGGATTTCCTTGGCCGGGTCGAGGTTGCGGGCGACGAGGTAGAATTCCATCTCCGGCGCCACGATGGGCGTCCAGCCCTGCGCCTCGTACAGCCCGACCACCCGCCGCAGCACGTTGCGCGGGCTGAACGGCACCGGCTTTCCCTTGCGGTCAAAGGCGTCGTGGATCACCTGCAGCGTCCAGTCGCCGGTCCAGGGCGCGGCGGTGGCCGTGCTCATGTCGGGCCGCAGGATCATGTCCCGTTCGAGAAACCCGACATCCTCCGCCGCCTCTTCGGACCAGTCGCCGGTGATGGTCTGGAAGAAGATCGAGTCGGGCAGGTGAAAGTGCTTCTGCCGCGCGAATTTCGTCGCGGGCACGGCCTTTCCCCGGGCGATTCCGGGGAAGTCGGAGATCACGCATTCCACCTCGTCGAGCCGCCGCCCTTCGAGATAGGCGCGGGCGGCCTCGGGGAGTTGGTCGAGAAAGTCGTCGCTCATGAGAGGCTCCTTGTCTGGAAGAACCGCGCGAACTGGTCGGCGAGGGCACCGCGGTCGAGCGGCGTGCCCATCCGGGCGCGGGCCTGCGCCAGCAGCGGGTCGGGGACAACACCCTTGCCGCGAGTCTCGATGAGACCTTCGATGAAACCGTCGCCGTATTCGGGGTGGGGCTGCACGGTGTAGGCCTTGCCGGGGTAGAGCAGGGCGGCGTGTTTGCAGAAGTCGGACGAGGCCACGGTCTCGGCCCCCTCCGGCGCCACCGTCACCTGGTCCTGATGCCAGGCCTGGATGGTCTTCGGTCCGTCCGGGAAGGCATAGGTCGTCGGCCCGACAGACCAGCCGCCCTTGAACTTCTCCACCGTGCCGCCAAGCGCCTGCGCGATGATCTGATGTCCGAAACACACACCGACAAGCGGCTTGTCCGCCGCCACGATGGCGCGGATCAGGTCCTCCAATGGCGGTATCCAGGGATGGTCCTCATAGGCGCCGTGCCGTGAGCCGGTGATCAGCCAGCCGTCCGCGTCGTCCGGACCGGCGGGGAAGTCGCCCTCCACCACCGACCAGTTCTGGAAGTCAAAGCCGCGCCCGGCCAGCAGGGTTTCGAACATGCCGGGGTAGCTGCCGAAGTCCTTCTTGAGGTCTTCGGGCGGCAGGCCGGTCTGCAAGATGCCGATTTTCATGGTTCACCCAAGGTTCGGGATTGTTGCCGGGGGCAGGTCACACCGTATCGAGGTAGATTTCAACCTGCTCCGCGCCAGTCAGTTCCGCCATATAATGGAGTTCCTGCTTCTTCGTCAAAAGCAGGTTGCGGATGAGGTTCTCCGGAAAGATGCGCGGCATGATCTGCGACGCTTCGAAGGCCTCGATCGCGGTGCCCCAGTCGGACGGAATATGCGGCAGATCCTGCGCATAGGAATTGCCGGTGATCGGTTGCGGCGGTTCCGCCTCGTCGTCCATGCCGTTCATCGCCGCGCCAAGGATGGCCGCGAGCGCCAGATATGGGTTCACGTCGCCGCCCGCCACCCGATGTTCGATCCGCCGTGCGGCGGGCGCGCCGGAGGGGATGCGGATGGCCGCAGTGCGGTTTTCATAGGCCCAGCAGATGCCGGACGGCGCATGCGCCTCGGGCACGAGCCGGTCATAGCTGTTCTGGTGCGGTGCAAAGATCAGCGTGCTGTCGTACAGCGCATCGACGCAGCCCGCCACCGCATGCCGGAGCCTGTCGGTGCCTTTCTCCGTGCCGTCATCGAAGATGTTCCTGCCCTGGGCGTCCAGCACGGAGAAATGCGCATGCATGCCGCTGCCCGCGTAATCCTCGTAGGGCTTGGCCATGAAGGATGCGGCAAAGCCATGCCGGCGCGCCAACCCCTTGACCAGCATCTTGAACAGCCAGGCATCGTCAGCGGCGGCGAGCGCGTCGGACTGGTGCATCAGGTTGATCTCGAACTGACCGAGACCGGCCTCCGAGATCGCGGTATCGGCCGGGATGTCCATGGCCTCACAGGCCTCGTAGAGGTCGGTGAAGAAGGCGTCGAAGGCGTCAAGCGCCCGGATCGACAGGATTTCCGCCGCCTTGCGCCGCTTGCCCGTACGCGGCGAGGCCGGCACCTGCAGGTTACGGGTGCTGTCGTCGATCAGGAAGAATTCGAGCTCGACCGCCGCCACCGGGGTCAGCCCTTTGTCCTTGTATCGCTTGACGACGCGGGCCAGCGCATGGCGCGGATCGCCGTCGAACGGTCGGCCGTCCTCGTGGAACATCCAGATCGGCAGCAAGGCGGAGGGCGAGTCGAGCCAGGGCATGGGCACGAAGCCCCGTTCCGTCGGCCAGAGCACCCCGTCGCGGTCGCCGGTTTCGAACACCAGCGGGCTGTCGTCGATGTCCTCGCCCCAGATATCGAGGTTCAGCGCCGACATCGGAAACCGTGTGCCCCCCTGGACTGCCTTGTCCGCGAACCGTGCGGGAATGCGCTTGCCGCGCGGCACGCCGTTGAGATCACAGGCGGCAACACGGATGGTGCGCACCGAGGGATTCTTGCGCAGCCAGTCTGAGGGGGCAGTCATGGGAACCTTCTTTCAAGGGAGCGGATAATTTGATCAAATTTGTAGCGCCCGCTTTTGCGGCTGGCAAGGGCGGTGTTCAAGGCACTCGGACAAAACCCGTCGCGGCGCATTCCGGCGTTGAAAATTGCAGCGAGCGCGCTTTGTAGATCGGTCCCGCAGTTGCCGTGAGGCCGTCGCGAAGGGACGGAAGAAAAGCTCTCGGGCAAGACATTGCAGTTGCGAAAACTTGTTGCGCCCAAAAAGATGTCCCGCGACAGCCAAGGCGCGGGACCGATGCTGCTGAAGACAGCTTTCCGGATATCAGGCCCGGCGCCGCCTCAGCGCCGTGAGGAAGCCGAGCCCGGCGACCATCAGCCAACCGGCTGCGGGCAGCGGCACGGTGGAGGTCTCCTCCACCGCTTGGGCAAAGGTCAGATTGGCGTTGGTGTAGGCGTTCGGAGAGGTGTTGCTCGGCACGTCGGCAAAGATGCTGGACGCCGGCCTGCCGTAAGGGGTGTTGTCGTTTGTCATGGCGAGCCCGTAAGCCGGGCTGACGGACGGGGTCGCGTCGGTCTGGTTCGAGATGAACCGGGCCGTCAGCACGGTGCCGAGGGCGTCCAGTGTCCAGTAGTTCATCCGGACCGCGCCGGGCAGGACGTACTCACCAAGCCCGAAGGCGCTCGGTGTGCCGGACACGTCATAGCCGGTGATCTGCACGCTGCTTGCCTGGACGCCGGTGACGCCGAGCGTCAGGCCACGCGCAATGCCGGTCACTTGCGCTTCGCCGCTAAGACCGGGGCGGTTGGCAAAACTGAAGGTTACGCTGTAGGTGGCCGCCTCTGCGGCAGCGGAAAAGCCGATGAGTGCACCGATCGCGAGCAGAGTCTTCATGAAATTTGGCCCTTTAAATCAGTGTCGTAGGTGCGACTTTAAGAAAAGGGCCGAGGGTCGGCAACCATCTTGCGCTGGTGACCCAACGTAACCTTCGGATGTCAGCGCAGCAGGTTGGGACGCAGCTTCAGCTTGCGCCGCACATCCTGCGGCAGATGCCGGTTCAGACGCCGGTTCACGAGGCCGAAACTGCCGATGACCGTCAGGGTCAAAAGGATGAAGAATCCGGCCAGGATCGGGTAAGGGATGAACGGGTTGAAAGTCTTGTCGGCAAAGTAGTTGGCATAATAGAGCGCATCGCCGCGTTGCTGGAATGCCGGGAAGCCGGAGAAATAGACGAGCGTCGTGGCATGGAACAGGAAGATCGCCTCGTTGGTATAGGCAGGCCATGCGAGCCGCAGCATCGTCGGCCAGGTGATCCGCCGGAACTTGGTCCAGCCGCTGAAACCATAGGCGTCGGCGGCTTCGAGGTCGCCCCGGGGAATCGACAGCAGCGCCCCGTGGAAGATCTCGGCGCTGTAGGCCGCGGTGTTCAGGAACAGGACGATCAGCGCCCCGAGCCAGGCCGAAGTGAACGGATCGAAAAAGGACGAAACGCCCTTCAGGCTGAGGAACAGGAAGTAGGCAAAGAAAAACTGGATGAACAGCGGGCTGCCGCGGAAGACGAAGATGAACCATTCCGCGGGTTTGCGCAGAGCCGGGTTGGCGGAGGCCTTGCCGAGCGCCGCCGCCGTGGCGAGGAAGAAGCCGGAGACCAGCGCCAGCAGACCGAAGTAGATGTTCCAGATCATCCCGGAGCCGATCAGCGTGATCTGCTGGCAGAGCGTATAGCCCTCGCGCGGCAGAAGCCTCTCGCCGATCCCCAGCGAGCGCAGGCCATAGTCGGCGATGGTCTCAAGGCAACTCACGTCAGCCATGTTCACGCAGCCCCCCGTGTTTCTTCTCTTCCCAAATACCTCCAGGGGAGTCCGCAGGACGGGGGCAGAGCCCCCAACCAAAATTTTGTCCCGGCAAAATTTTCACGCGCTCGGACAACGTCATGCCGCCTTCCTCTGCGCTTCGCCGCCCGCCGTCGCCTGCCCGTGCGTCAGGCGTTTCATGATCCGGCCCAGCACGACCTCGGAGACCCGCGTGAAGGCGAGGTAGAAAATCAGCAGCGCAAGGAAATACCACATTCGCCAATCGCCGTGTGGATAGTCCGTGAACCGCGCCGTCTTTGACCCGCCCAACTCCCGCGCCCAATAGACGATGTCTTCAACCCCCAGCAGGAATAGCAGCGGTGTCGCCTTGATCAGCACCATCCACAGGTTCGAGAGTCCCGGCAGGGCATAGACCCACATCTGCGGCACCATGATCCGCCAGAACGCCTGCCGGTGGCTCATGCCATAGGCCTCCGCCGTCTCCATTTGCGCCCGGGGCACCGCCTTCATCGCGCCGAACAGCACGTTGGCGGCGAAGGCTCCGAAGACGATGGCGAAGGTCAGCACGGCCAGCAGGAAGCCGTAGGTCTCATGCACCGATTGCGCCGCATTGCCCAGCGGCAGCTTGGCCTCCGGGCAGACGACAAAATCGTTGCCCTGCCGGATTGGCATGTCCCAGTCGGGGCATTTCACCTTGTGCCGTATCCATTCGAAGAACTGGTCGAGGGCGATGACGAAGAACAGGAAGAACGCGATGTCCGGCACGCCGCGCACCACCGCGATATAGGCCTTGCCGAGCCAGCGCAGCGGGGCGATATGCGAGCGCGCGGCCGCGGCCCCGCCGAAGCCGAAAAGCAGCGCCACCGGGGCAGTGATGGCGAGCAGAAGCAGCACCGTACCCACGGACCAGTAGATCGACAGGTGCTTGCCCGTGGTCAGGTAGCACGACAGCCAGGCAAGTCCGTCAAGGCTGGCGGGATCGGTGCAATGGGAGAACAAGGGGTGTCCGGCTTCGCTCTTGTGTCTGGATCAGGCGACTGTGCGCGAAAAATCGCCTTTCACGCAAGACCCTTGCCGGATTTTCCTCACGTCCTGCGCCGCCGTGCCAGGCCCGCGCCGCCCAGTGCCGCGAGAAGCAGCAAGCCGGATGCGGGCAACGGGACCGGGGAGAGCGCCGTCGCGCCCGCGATTGCCGTATCCGAGATCAGCACCTCCGCAAGCCCGGTGTAAGGGGTAAACGGGTTTTGCGTCTCCACCACCGTAAACGTCACAAACCTGACGCCGGAGATCGGGGTGGTCAGTGAGAAAGCCTGGCTGAGGTTGGTGTCTGGTGCCAGGCTCAGACCGCTCCAGCTGGCCAGTGTCGTGGTGTCGTCCGAAACCGACAGATCGAAGGTGATCGGCTCGTAACCGCCGTTGTCTGCAAGCCCTGGAAAGGTGGACTGATGGTTCCAGATATAGAGGCCGCCGAAGTCGACGAGGCTGGAAAACCCCCACCGGATCCAGGCGCTGGCCACATCGCCGTTGGCGGTGGTCCAATGATTGCCATTTGTGGTGCTGGAATAGGGCGCGTGCGTCGCGGCCGGATCGCCGACCGTAGACAGGCCGGAACCGTTGATGGTGTTGGCTCCGCGGTAGGTGAAGCTGAAATTGGTGCTGGTGGTGGCGGTTGTCGGGGTCACGATGGCGGCGGAAGCCGGGACCGCGAAGGCCGCAAAAAGGGCGGCAGCGACGAAACGTAACATGGCTATTCCTTTCGGTTGAAAACGAATGACGACAGCGTGCCAATCCATGTGACACAACGTCAATGAAAAAGCTGCGCAGCACCGCCGCGCAGCTTTTCCTGGTTCACAGGCGAGCAAGCCTCAGAAGGTCTCGCCGATCTCCCATTTGGTGATCATCGCGTTCAGCGTGCCGTCGTCCTTCATGGACTGGATGGCCGCGTCGAACTTGTCCTTCAACTCGGTGTCGGACTTGCGCAGGCCCATGCCCACGCCGCCGCCGATCAGAACGTTCTCACCCGTGAACTCGAGGTCGTCGTTCTCCGCCGCGATCGGATCGAGGTAGGCCTTGTCCGCCAGCACCGCGTCGGCTTCGCCGTTGCGTACCGCCGCGATGGTTTCGTCCGGCGTGGCGAATTCGAGCAGCGTCGCGCCGCTCTCCGCCACGTAGGACGCCTGGATCGTGCCGGTCTGCGCCGCGATCACGCCGCCCATGAGGTCAGGCGAGCCGCCGGCCAGCGCGAGGAAGGCGGAGGGGTCCGGCTGGGTGTAGTTCTGGGTGAAGTCGATCTGCTCCTTGCGCTCGTCGGTGATCGACATGCCTGCGATGATGGTGTCGTAGTTGCCCGACACGAGGTTCGGGATGATCGAGTCCCAATCGTTGGTGACCCACTCGCAGGTCAGGCTGGCACGGGCGCAAAGCTCGTCGCCGAGTTCGCGTTCGAAGCCGTCGACCTCGCCCTTGTCATTGATGAAGTTATACGGAGGGTAGGCGCCTTCGGTGCCCATGCGGACGACGGAATGGCTTTCGGCAAAGGCCGCACCGGCACCGAGCGCCAGAACGGCGGTGCAAAGCAGAAGGTTCTTCATCGGTAGTCTCCCTGTTGGATCCATCCGCGCGTTACCCGGCGGATTTGATGCCGGCAGGGTTATGCGAAAAAGCGTCGAATACAAGAGGGGCGTCGGGTCACGCTGCTGGACAAACAGGCGTTTGATCAAATGTGCGACGTTGCCGAGAGAAAGCCCTTGAGCCGTTCGGACTGCGGATTGCCGAAAAGCCGATCCGGCGGGCCTTCCTCCTCGATCAGCCCCTGGTGCAGGAAGACGACGTGATCGGAGACGTCGGCGGCCATCTTCATGTCGTGGGTCACGATCAGCATGGTTCGCCCTTCCTCGGCCAGCGACTGGATGACCCGGATGACTTCCTGTTCCAGTTCCGGGTCCAGCGCACTGGTCGGCTCGTCGAAGAGCAGCGCTTCCGGCTCCATGCACAGGCCCCGCGCGATGGCGGCACGCTGCTGCTGCCCGCCGGACAGCTGCGCCGGGTAGTTGTCGCACTTGTCGCCAATGCCGACCTTGTCGAGATACTTGCGCGCGGCGGCCTCCACCTCGGCCCGATCCCGTCCCAGCACCGTGACTGGCGCCTCCATGACATTCTGCAGGATCGTCATGTGCGCCCAAAGATTGAACTGCTGGAACACCATGGACAAATTCGTCCGGATACGGAGAACCTGCTTGGGATCGGCAGGGCGGCGGCCATGCCCGGACCCGTGCCAGAGCACCGGCTCGCCCTTGAACAGGATGTCGCCCTGCTGGCTGTCCTCGAGCAGGTTGCAGCACCGAAGTAACGTCGACTTGCCGGACCCGGACGAGCCGATCAGCGAGACCACGTCGCCTTTTCTTGCTGTGATATCAACGCCTTTGAGGACTTCCAGACTGCCGTAGGCCTTGTGCAGATTGCGGATCTCGATGACGGGGCTGTCGGTCACGGGCGGGCCTTTCGCGGTGCTGGGTTGCCCGGCAGCTTGGCGCAAAGCAGGCCCGCGATGCAATCGGGAAATCGGCTTTTCCGACGCTGCGTCAGGCGGTTGCCATCAGATGCGGCGGATGCGGCAGGGCCATCATCTCCGACACGGGCCGCTGCACCACGCCCTTCAGATTCAGCGCAATGCGATGGACGAGGGGCAGCGCGGCGATGGCATGGGCCAGGGCTTCGCGGATACGGACCGGATCGTGGCTCAGGCTACAGATGTAAGGCGTCGCCGGCGTCGGGCGTGTGCGGACGATCTCGCGCAGCGTGCTGCTGTGCGGGTCGTAGCGACGGATTACCCTCCACGTGTGTGCGTCGATGGCGGCAATGTCGCCATCCCCGTCGGCGATCATCCGGACGGAGGCGACGTGCCCGCCGCTTTCCGCAGTTATGTTGGGCTTTATTCCGAGAGGGTCCGCATGATCCCAAAGGCTCAGGTGGCCGGATTGGCTGTGATCCTGGTTGATGACCACCCGGGCACGCAACAGCTCTTCGAGCGATCGGGGATCGTCCTGCCGTGCAATCAGAACGGAATTGTAGGTGCCCGGCGGACAATGCGGCAGGTCGAAATCCGGATGGCCGACGACATGGACTTTGCCGTGCAGACGCGTGCGGTACGGCAGGTTGCAGGTCTGTCCAAGCACCAGATCGGGATGCTCCCAGCCTTCCCAGAGGCCGATCTCGCGGTCAAGCGTCTCGGGACCGAAGCCAAGGTGCTCCCGAACCAGCGACCAAAGCGCGTCATTGGCGGGTTGCAATTCCGCGCGGTCATACATGGGAAGCGAAGATATCATCTCTTTTCAACCCTTTGCCGTGCGAGAGCGCTGTCGAGATCGGGAATGCCCAGCAGGTTCGAGACCAGCCGCAGCAGCGCGTCCTCCTCCGCCTCGCGATGGCCGTCGGCGAGGACGACCTGCCAGAGCGCTTCGATCACGGCAATACGTTCGTCGTAGGGCACGGCGTCCTTGATGGCGCGGGTGAAGCGGACGGTGTCGGGGGCCTCTGCCTCAAGGCTTTCTGAACGGGTCCTCAGATCGGCCGTCTCGAACGGCGACAGGTCGTAGCGGGCCGCTATGATACGGTCTATTTTGTCTTTCTCCTCAGCATCATAGCTGCCATCGGAGCGGGCCACGCGGACAAGGAGCGCTGTCAGGGCGAGCCGGGCGTCGGCCCGATCGAGCGGGGCGGGGTCCGGTGTCGTGAGACGTCTGAGAAAATCGGCAAACATGTGCCTGCGTTACACATAAATCCCGATTTTTCCAACGTGTTTTCGCAGGCTTGCCGGGTTTCGGCAAGTTTCGGCCTTACGGGATGCTGGCCTCGGCGCGGGCGGCCTCGCTGTCGGAGCGGTCGATGCCGAGCGTGTCTTCAATCAGCTCCACAAGTGCTTGTTCCCGCTCATCATTTACGCCGTCGGCCATGACCACGGACCAAAGCGCGGCCACCTTGGTGAGGCGATGTTCGTAGTCTACGGCGGCGCGGACACGTTCAGCCATGGCGCGGTCGTCCTTGATATGCAGGGCGAGTTGTTCACAGGTCGCGCGCATCTTCGCGGCTTCAAGCGGCTTCAAACCGTAAGCCTGACTGAGGATCAGGTCTATTTCCTCAACCTCTTCAAAGAGATAAGCGCCGTCCGCCATGGCGACGCGCACGAGAAGCGTGCCGAGGGCGAGGCGGGCGTCCGGCTCGGGCAGCGGTTTCTTCGGCGGGGTCTTGGCCGAGAAGAAGGTTTTGAGGTGCTCGAACATGGTCATTATTTCCCTTTTTTTACAGGGATTTGAAGCGTTTCGTCAGGGCTTGCGCGTGGTCGGCGAGCCCCCAGGGAGGGTTGAGCACAACCATTCCGGAACCGACCATGCGGTGGCCTTTCCGTGCCGGCGGGAAGGTCACTTCATGGATCAGGGCCTCGCTTTGGCTCTGCCGTATCGCCGCAATCATCGGCTTATGTTGGGGTTCGGTCAAGATGGGATACCAGATCATGACGATTCCGACGTTCCACTTCTTCGCAAGCGTGTCCACGAATCGCGGCATCCTGGCGTAGTCTTCCTTCAGCTCCCAACTGGGGTCGATGAGAATCAGTCCGCGGCGCGGGTCGGGGGGGCAGAGGCTTTGGGCAAGGGCAAAGCCATCTTGTTGATAAACCTTGGCATTTCCTGCCGCGCTCATGGTGAACTCAAGCGCGGCGTGCTCCTGCGGGTGCAACTCCGCCAGATGCAGGCGGTCGCTCTCGCGCAAAAGCGTTTGCGCAATGAGCGGGGAGCCGGGGTAGGCGTTCGGGCCACGCTTTTCGCGGATCGCGTGCAGCGCCCGCGTGTAGGGGTGATCCTTGCCAAACCATTGGCTCACAAATGAAATCCCCTGCGCCGCCTCGCCGGTCTTCTGCGCCTCCGCGCTGGTCAGATCATAAAGCCCGCGCCCGGCGTGGGTCTCCAGATAGGTCAGCGGCTTGTTCTTTTGGGTGAGATAATCCAGCGCCTGCGCCAAGAGCGCATGCTTGTGGACATCGGCCAGGTTCCCGGCGTGGTAGGCGTGTTGATAAGAAAGCATGAAGGCTGCGTAAGGGGGGGCGCAACGGCTTGCAAGAGCGTGTTTTGCTCGGAGTTTGGTACAAAAGATACCGATTTTCGTACAGATTACCCCCCTTTGGATTTGGGCCTTCCGGGGGCGCTTTGGGGGTTTGGTACAAAAAGGGTCGAGTTTCGTACGGATTTGGGGGGAGGGGAGGTGGCCGGTTCGGGTGCGGTTCGGAAAAATGCAGGGTTCGGGGAAAATTTTGTTAGGGGTTTGATAACCCGGGGCTTCCGTTACTGGGTAAGGCGGGCGCTTGGCGCCCGAAAAGTTCAATCATCAATTTGGCTAATATTGCCAAGAAGCCGGATTTCCTCTCGAAGTTCCCTCAACTCAGCTATCTCGGAGTTTAGATCGCTAATTTCGATAGGTACGCTTGCACTATCTGATGCCTGAGCATCCGTGTCCGAGAAATTTGAGATCAACTCAACTTCGCCACCGGCGGTATAAAAGGCTGAAAATTTTGTGACAGCCTTTTTCAAGACGGCTTCTTGTTCCGGTTTCAACTGGTCGCCTAGAAGCTTCTTCGCTTCTTCGAACACGTTCGAAACGCCTTCTTTCTCAATTTTCTCGCGCTGTTTATCCAAGTCATCTCGGATTGTTTGAGTCAGCAAGCGTTGCCTGTCGAGACTATCTCTAGCCAGTTGCACCTGGATAATTTCCTTGGCGATCGAGGCCAAGTGTTTTGTCATTCGCGCCAGAAGGCTGGTCGCCAACACCCCCATTGAAAGGTACAGAATTATCGAACCGTTCTGTGCACCTTCAACGCGGATATCCTCCGGCCTGTCGCCCGAGCAGACTGCTAAGCCTCTGCCAATCTCGTACCAGTCGTTCGCCCATTTTTTGAAGTCGGCTATGTTGGAGATTGATGCTTGGTCCTTGAAGACCACAAGGGCAAAGCCCTTGCCGACTTGAGACGTAACGGATTGAAAATCAAGATCGATCTCCTTAAGCGCAGACGCCGCTTGTCTTAACTTGTTCTCCACTTCTCGCAAAGCTTGCTCGTCTGCTTGAGAATCTGAAGCGGCGGACGCAGGATCAAAGTCGCTGGACGTGAGGACGCTTTTGACGTGACGTGCTCCCGACGCTCCGAGAAGGTGAAGCGCGTCAAGCTGTTCCAATAGTCGTGTTTGGTTGATCGTCAGTTCAGCCATTGGCAAGTCTGTAAGACTTTCCACCAGTGCATTTAGTGGTTCTCGAACCGGTTGTTTGTTGGCTTGCTGGGAGTTGTGTTGAAGCACCGTATTCAGAGCATTGTAGTGCTTCAATGCTGGAACGACGTTAGTTCTAAACCAGTCGCTTAAAGCAACAATTTCGCGAGCATCCAAGGCAATCCCTTTCTAAACCAACCGCGACACCTCTTTCGCCGCCCTTACAAAATCCCTGAAAAGCGGGTGCGGGTCAAAGGGTTTCGATTTCAGTTCCGGGTGGAATTGTACGCCGATGAACCACGGGTGGTCCGGCCATTCGACGATTTCCGGCAGGGAGCCGTCCGGGGACATGCCGGAGAAACGCATGCCGGCCTCTTCGAGTTGGTCGCGGTACTTGATGTCGACCTCGTAGCGGTGACGGTGGCGCTCGTCGATGGCGCAGGAGCCGTAGACCTCGGCGACCTTCGAGCCTTCCTTGAGCACCGCGTCATAGGCGCCGAGGCGCATGGTGCCACCCTTCGCGTCCGTGACCTTACGCGAGACCTTCTGGTTGCCCTGCACCCATTCCTTGAGGTGATAGACCACCGGCTCGAAGCGCTTTTCGCCGGCCTCGTGGTCGAACTCCTCGGAGCCGGCACGGGCGACGCCGGCGACGTTGCGCGCGGCCTCGATGACGGCCATCTGCATGCCGAGGCAGATGCCGAGATAGGGAATCTTGTGCTCGCGGGCGTATTGCGCCGCCTTGATCTTGCCTTCCGTGCCGCGCTCGCCGAAGCCGCCGGGGACGAGGATGGCGTCGAACTTCTCGAGATGCGGCGCCGGGTCCTCGCGCTCGAAGATCTCGGCGTCGACCCACTCGACGTTGACCTTGACGCGGTTCGCCATGCCGCCGTGGGTCAGGGCCTCTGCGATGGACTTGTAGGCGTCTTCGAGCTGGACGTACTTGCCGACGATGGCGACGGTGATCTCGCCCTCGGGGTTGTGGATGCGGTCGGAGACGTCCTCCCACTTCGACAGGTTCGGCTTGGGTGCCGGGGTGATGCCGAAGGCGTCGAGCACGGCCTGGTCCATGCCCTCGCGGTGGTAGGCGAGGGGGGCGTCGTAGATCGTGCTCAGGTCCTGCGCGGCGATGACCGCGTCGGGGCGGACGTTGCAGAAGAGGGCGAGCTTCTCGCGCTCCTTGGCGGGAATCGGCCCTTCGGAGCGGCAGACGAGGATGTCCGGGGCGAGACCGATGGAGCGCAGCTCCTTGACGGAGTGCTGCGTCGGCTTGGTCTTCAGCTCGCCGGAGGCCTTGATGTAGGGCAGCAGCGTCAGGTGCATGAAGATGCACTGGCCGCGGGGCTTGTCCTGGGAGAACTGGCGGATGGCCTCGAAGAAGGGCAGGCCCTCGATGTCGCCGACGGTGCCGCCGATCTCGCAGAGCATGAAGTCGACCTCATCCTCGCCGATGCGAATGAAGTCCTTTATCTCGTTGGTGACGTGCGGAATGACCTGAATGGTCTTGCCGAGGTAGTCGCCGCGGCGCTCCTTCTCCAGCACGTTGGTGTAGATGCGGCCCGAGGAGATGGAATCGGTCATGCGCGCGGGCACGCCGGTGAAACGCTCGTAATGGCCGAGGTCGAGGTCGGTCTCGGCGCCGTCATCGGTGACGAAGACCTCACCATGTTCGAAGGGCGACATGGTGCCGGGATCGACGTTCAGATAGGGATCGAGCTTGCGCAGGCGCACGGAGAAGCCCCGCGCCTGGAGAAGTGCACCGAGCGCGGCCGAGGCGAGGCCCTTGCCAAGCGAAGAAACCACACCGCCGGTGATGAAAATGAAACGTGCCATGCGCGGAGCCCCGTGAGTTTTTTGTCGTGTCGTGCGTCTGGTGAGTCCGAAGAAACGCCAAATTCTGGACATCTGCGGAGCCTTGCGGCGCGCAGTATCACGGGATTTGACCTTTACAGGATTCGAACGGATTTGTCCAGCGGACCGCAAGATGCTGTTGCGGTCCGAAGGGTGTGTTCAAGGTGTTGTTGCGGCCCCGTCGGGACGGGGTCAGTCTGCGCGCGGCGTCAGCGGCGCGGTCTCGTCTGTGCCGGCATCGCCCGCGGAGGGCGGCGGCAACAGTTCGTTGGTGTCGACCGGCGCGGACGTCCCATCGGTTGTCTCCGCGCTGGCGGGCGCGTTGCCGAGGCGATCGAGGATCGAGCTCCCGGCGGCGTTCTGGGCAGAGAAGATCGTCAGCGTCAGCGAGGTGACAATGAAACCGGCCGCCAGAATCCACGTCAGCTTGCCCATGGCCGTTGCTGCTGACCGTTGGCTCATGGCACCGCCACCGCCACCCATGCCAAGGCCGCCGCCTTCGGAGCGCTGGAGCAGCACGACGCCGATGAGGCCGAGTGCAAGAAGCAGGTGGACGATCAGAATGACGTTTTCCATGGGGCGCGTGCCTTCGGTTCGAGGATTGGCGGGTATGTAGGGGAAGCCGCGAGAGGGCGCAACCCGGCAATGGCGGCGGGACGCCTGTTCGGCGCTCTTTGCGCCTCAGGCGGCAAAATCGCCCCGCCCGCCGTCCCACCGGCGTCGGTTTTCAAGCTTTGACCGCGGGTGCGATTGAAGCCTTGCATTGGAGTATTTGAGAAGAGAAGAAACGGGGGACGCGGCTTCTGACAAACGCAGGTCGCGCCACCCCGGTCGCCCGTGTGAGCTATGGAGCGCCACGTCGTCCCTTTCTTCTCTTCTCAAATACTCAAAAAATGACGCATGTCGCCAACGGGCGCGATGCTTGAGAGGGGGCACGGCGGGCGCGGCCGTCAGGACGCGCCCGCCTCCGGGCGACGCGCACAGCGCGGCGCAATCCCTCCGGTCCGTGCAGCCTCAGTTGTCCTCGACATCGTCCATGTCGACCTGGCCGGACAAGGCCCTGCGGATGATCGACCACGACAGCCCGACGCCGAGCACAAGCGAGAGCGCCAGGATGCCGATCCAGGTCACCAGTTTCGGGTCGGACAGGTCGAAGAGACCATAGTCGAACAACACCCACAGTAGTGCGCCCACCAGCGCCAAGACCAATGCCACGCCAAAGGCGCCGATGGAGCGCAGGGTGGCGCGCAGGTAGATCACGTAGCCGACGAACAGCACCAGTCCCAGCAGCACCGCGAGCGGCATCTGGTCCTGCCCATGGCGGGAGGCCCAGCGGACATAGTTCCACGGAGTCGGGTTGTAGGTGGCGGTCAGCAAAAGCAGGGCGAACAGCCAGCGCAGAAAGAAGCTCATGTGTGTTCCGGACGTTGGGCCTCGGCCTGGGGCAGCAGGGCAGCGGGGAGCGGACCAAGGGTCTTGCGCATGTGGGCCCGGCTCAGGGACTGGCCATCGCGCGAGACCGTCTCGTGCCGGATGACCTCGAATCCCATCGACAGGAACGGTCCTTGCGCGGCGAGGCTGGCATGGGTGGTGAGTTCCGGCATCTTCTGGCGCCGCGCGTCCTCGATCAGCATGGTCATCAGCCTGCGGAAATGGCCCTGATTGCGCAACTGCGGCGCGAGGAAGATCATGTCCACGTAGCCGTCCGCGCGCAGCGTTGCGAACCCCTGTGGACGGCCTGTGTCCAGTACAGCAACCCGCTGCGCCGCGAGCCGGGCGGCCCAGCGGCTTCCGGCATGGGCTTCCGACAGCCAGGCGCGGCGTTGGGCGGGGGTGTACGGGCTCGGGGTGGCGTGGATGGCATCGAACATCAGACGGCCGAGCACGTCATAGTCTCCGGTTTTGGCCCATCTCAGCATGCAACCCCGCGCGGCCTTTCTGCCGTGACATTTTTTCGGTTTCGATCCGTTTCGACCACCTATATAGGGAGCCGGGTTTGAGGTCATCACCTGAAAGGCTTGAAAAATGGCAAATGTGGTTGTCGTGGGCGCCCAGTGGGGCGACGAGGGCAAGGGCAAGATCGTGGACTGGCTGTCGAGCCGTGCCGATGTGATCTGCCGCTTCCAGGGCGGCCACAACGCGGGCCATACGCTGGTGGTGGATGGCACCGTGTACAAGCTGCATGCGCTGCCGTCGGGTGTCGTGCGTCCGGGCAAGCTGTCGGTGATCGGCAACGGTGTGGTCCTCGACCCCTGGCACCTGGTGAAGGAGATCGAGACGATCCGTGCGCAGGGTGTCGAGATCAGCCCGGAGACGCTGATGATCGCGGAAAACACGCCGCTGATCCTTCCTATTCACGGCGAACTGGACCGCGCCCGCGAGGAAGCCGCCTCCAAGGACACGAAGATCGGCACCACCGGCCGCGGGATCGGGCCGTGTTACGAGGACAAGGTCGGGCGGCGGGCCATCCGGGTGGCGGATCTCGCTGACGCCGCGACGCTGGAGGCACGCGTGGACCGGGCGCTGCAGCACCACGACCCGTTGCGCAAGGGACTCGGGATCGCGCCGGTGGACCGGGCGGCGTTGATGGCGGCGCTCAAGGAAATCGCGCCCAAGGTGCTGGAATACGCCGCGCCGGTCTGGAAGGTGCTGAGCGAGAAGCGCAAGGCGGGCACGCGCATCCTGTTCGAGGGCGCGCAGGGGGCCTTGCTGGACATCGACTTCGGCACCTATCCCTTCGTGACGTCCTCGAATGTGATCGCCGGGCAGGCGGCGGCGGGCACCGGTATGGGGCCGGGAGCGATCGACTACGTGCTCGGCATCGTGAAGGCCTATACCACGCGGGTGGGCGAGGGGCCGTTCCCGTCGGAGCTCTTCGATGCGGATGGCGACCGGCTGGGCGAGCGCGGCCATGAGTTTGGCACCACCACGGGCCGCAAGCGGCGCTGCGGCTGGTTCGATGCGGCGCTGGTGCGCCAGACCTGCGCGACCTCCGGGGTGCACGGAATCTCGCTGACCAAGCTCGACGTGCTCGACGGGTTCGAGACGCTGAAGATCTGCGTCGGTTATGAACTCGACGGCAAGCGGCTGGATTACCTGCCGTTCGCCTCGGAGCAGCAGGCGCGCTGTGTGCCGGTCTACGAGGAGCTGGAGGGCTGGAGCGAGTCGACGGAAGGCGCGCGCAGCTGGGCGGACCTGCCCGGCGCGGCGGTCAAATACGTGCGGCGGATCGAGGAGTTGATCGGCTGCCCGGTGGCGCTGCTCTCGACCTCGCCGGAACGCGACGATACGATCCTGGTGACCGATCCGTTTGCGGACTGATGGCCTGGTGTCCGCCCTTACGTCGGGGCGGAGCCTGATGTAGGCCGGGGCTGTGCCCCGGCACCCTGCGGAGGACGTGATGGCACTGAGTTACAAGGCACGCAAGCGCTGGTCGTTGGTGATCCTGCTGATCGGACTGCCGCTCTACATCATCGTGGCGGTGACGGTTGCGGACTGGCTGCGGCGGATCACCGGCGGGCCGCCGATGGTGGTGGAACTGGTCACCTTCGTGGTGCTGGGCTTTTTGTGGATGCTGCCGTTTCGGTCGGTGTTCCTTGGCGTCGGCCAGCCCGATCCGGAGGAAGACGACAAGACCCGCTGACGGCCTGCGCCGCTGTTCCGGGCCTTGCCCGGAAGGCGCCCCGCCCGCCGTCCCGTCGTTTGCGCAACAAAACGGCGTCCCGCTCCGGGGCGCCGTTTCGCGTTTTGGTCCATCGTCAGACGCGTTTGCGGCGCAGTCCGCTCAGGGCCGCTGCGGCACCAAGCAGCAGGAGGCCGGTCGCGGGCAGAGGCACCTGGGAGGCGGGAATGGCGCTATAGGTGTAGTTGTCCGCCAGGACTCGGGTAAAGGCGAGGCCGAACTCCTGCACGTTGACGGTGAGGGAGGTGAACGGCGTGTCCGAGAGGATGCCGAAGAAGGACTTGCTGAAGCTCGGGATGGCGGAGAAGATCTGGTCGCCGATCTCCAGGGTCATCTCGTAGGGTGAATTGTTGCCGAAATCCATGCCGAAGCCGGTGATCGCGCTGGCGAATGTAAAGGTGTGGGCCGTGTATTGCCACAGGTACCCCGGATACTCGAAGCCGATGCCGCCCGATCCGGCGCTGTTGTCACCGCAATCGGACACTGTCACGCAGCGGTAGAAATCGCCGGTGAGCGTGTAGTCGGTCCGGGACAGGGACGTGCCCGGACCGGAGGTCAGGTCCCCGAGCGTGTCAATCGTGTAGGCCCCGAGGGCGGCCTCAAAACCGGGACGGCTGGTGTAGCCGGTGGTCGCGGACTGGGCCGCGCTGGCGGCGAGAAGGGCGGCGGTGCCGAGAAGAACAGCGGAACGCATCAACGGGTCCTTTCGAAATAGGGTCCTGAACCGTTCCAAGTTTTCATCCGCAGGTCAAGAAAAAGGCGGTTTGCCCAGAATTTGCGTCAAAGACCGTCTTGAAACCTGAAAGGGCGGCCGTTGCGGGCCGCCCTTTCGCTTTTGCTCTGATGAAAGCGGATCAGCCCGCGACGCGCTTCGGCTTGAAGCTGATGCGGTCGGAGGCGGTGAAGCGCCCGCCGGAAGTCTTCTCGATCTTGCCCTCGCGCAGCAGCTGGCCGAAGCTGCGCAGGCGATCCTCGCGGCTGCTCTCGGTGTCCTCGGCCAGGCGCACGGTGGACATCAGCTGCGGGCGCGAGAACTGGTCTCGGCCTTCGACGAAGGACATGTAGGCCGCCGCCGCCTCGAGCAGCTCCGACAGGTCCCGCGCGCCGACCTGGTCGGCATAGGCGGCGAAGTCGCTGTCTGAAACCGGGGCTTCCGGCGTGTGGGTCACCGTCTGGCGCGAGGTCTGCGACACCGGGCGGTCCTCCGCACTGATGCGGCGCGGCCGGACCGGCGCGGCGGGGACGTCTTCGACCCGCTGTTCGGCCACCAGCTTGAGCGGCGCGGGGCGCTGCGTGGCCGGGGCCTCTGCGTTCTTCGGACGCTCCGAACGGATCGCGGTCGATTGCGGACGGCGCGGGCGCACGGCATTGGCGAGATCGTCGCGGTAGTTTTCCATCTCCTCCTCGGCCTGCTGCGCGGGCTTGCGGCCCAGCAGCTTGTCGGCCTTCGTGGCGGCGACGGCGGCGCGCAGGTGGGCAATCGCGCTGCGGCGGCGGTTGCCTTCCGGCTCCTCCAGTTCCTCGTTGGTCTGGTCGAGGATGCGCGAGGTGTCGTTGTCCTCCACGGCCTTCTCGGTCAGCATCACGCGGCCCGGGCTCGACATCTTGACGGCCTTGCGCACGTCCTCGATGGCGGAGCGGATGTTGCTGCCCATGGTCGCTTCGTCCGGCAGGTTCGCCGAGGTCCCGCCCAGCGGGTTGTCGAGGCGCAGCGGGGCGGGGCTGGTGGCGGCGGTCTTCGGCGCGTCCCAGTCGTCCTCGTCATCCCAGTCATCCTCGTCGTCCCAGCTGTCGGCGGCAGGCGGCGGAGGCGGGGTCATGGACGCGGCGGGGCGCAGCGGGGCGGGTGCCTCGGCTTCGTCATCCGTGTCGTCCCAGTCGAGATCGTCGTCCTCGTCGTCCCAATCGTCGGCGGCCTGCGGTTTGGTGGCGGCGGCGGCGGCCGGGGCGATTTCTTCCTCGTCTTCGTCGTCGCCTGCGTAGGCCGCGGGACGGGTGTCTTCGATTGCGTGGTCGTCCTCGTCGCCCCAGTCGTCCTCGTCGAAGTCTCCGGCAAGTTCGGCCTTCACGGCGGCGAGTTCGCGGGCGAGTTCATCCTCCTCGTCCTGGCTCAGCGTGCTTGTCGAGGCCATCGGCAGCGGCGCGGGGGCCTCCGCGTCGTCCTCGTCGGTGACCTCCTCCAGCCGGCCGGCGGAAACGGCCTTTTCGAACGCGGCGCGCTTCACCTTGACGACTCGCGCACGCAGCGGTGCGGGACGGGTTGCGGCGGGCGGCGGAGGCGGCGGAGCAATGGCCTCGGGGGCGGAGAAATCCTCGTCGTCCTCGTCGTCCTCGTCGTCCTCCTGGGCGGCGTTGGCGATTGCGATGGCCTCGTCCTCATCCGCATCGTCCCAATCCCAGTCGTCCGCCTTGGCGCTGTCGCTGCCGGCGTCCTCGTCCCAGGCGTCGACGGTGCTGCCTTTCGGGGCGCTCCCGGTCGGCGCGGACTGCGTTGGTGTGACCAGCGCGGCAAGCGGGTCTTCGTCCTCGTCGTCCTCCTGTCCGGCCATCAGCGCGGAGAGGTCGAAATCGTCTTCGTCGTCGCCTTCCTCGGCCAGATCGGAGAGGTCGAAATCGTCGGAATCGGTCTCCGCCCCGGCCACCAGGTCGAGGTCGTCCTCTTCGTCCTGCTGCACTTCGGCGGTCAGTGCGGAGAGGTCGAATTCTGCGTCCGTGGCGGTGTCACGGTCGGTACGGGCTTCCGGGAAGGCCGCGTCTTCGTGATCGGCGGTATCGAGGTCGAGCGCGCCAAGGATGTCGTCGAGCGCGGCATCGCCGGTTTCACCGTCGGTGGCCGCGATGTCCTCATACTCGTCTTCGTCGACGTCGTCGCTGGTGTCCTGCGGCAGGTCGGCGACCACGGCGCGGATGCGGTCCAGCTTCGCGGCGATGCTGCCCGGGTCCGAGAACCGGCGGGCGGGCATGACCGGCGTGGCGGCGCTGTCCGGCATGAAGCCGTTGAAGGCAAAGGTGCCATGTCCGCTGGCCGGCTCCACCTCGGCGGTGTCCTCGGCGATGGCGGCGATGCTGTCAGCGGCCATTCCGGCGAGGAAGGCGGTGTCGATGTCGGGGGCCGCAGCGGGGGCAGCCTCGTCATATTCGGTGCTGTCCGTCCCGGCGATGACGTCGACATTGTCCGCGGCAACGGGCGCGTCCGCCTCGGCCAGATCGTCGGCCTGCATGATCCGGTCGGTCTCGGCCTCTGTTTCGGGCTGGCTCCCGGTATCGTCGTGCGCGTCGAGAGCTTCGGCCTGCGCCTCGGTCTCGGCGGCATAGCGCGCTTCCATTTCGGCGGCTGCGGCTTCGATGGTGTCATCGTCGGGCAGCTGTGGCTCGGCGGCCTGTGCCCGGGCGGGGCCAGCGCTCAGTGCGGCGGCCATGGCCCCGGAGGAGGCGGCGGTCAGCGCCGGGCGAAGCAGCAGCTTGCCGTCCTTCTCCTCGGCGGCGATCTGGGCCCGCATCAGCTCGGTGGCCAGTTCGGCGTCGAATTGCGGTGGCTCGGCGCCAAAGAACCGGTCCTCGCCCACGACGCCGCGGAAGAAATGCGTGGTTTCCTTCACGACGGCCAATGGATCCTCGAATCCTTCTGCCGTACAGGAGAAGGTGCCGTAGGAGACCGTCAGAATCTTGCTCGAACTCACCATTGTGCTGCTCACTTTCATTCGTTCTGCAACAGAGTGTTTACCACGCTGTAAAGGACGAAAGCTGACCGAATCTGTGCCCTGCAGGGTATCATTTCATGACCGGATTGTGGTCTGTTTCGCAAACTGCCATTAATTTGACATGAATTCCGAAATTGTTCACGCATCCGGCCCTGTGCTGCTCGTTGGCGGCGGCGAGGCGAAACAAAGCGCGCTGGCCGCGGCGATTGGTGACGTCTGCGCCGTCGTGGCGGCGGACGGCGGGGCGGCGGCGCTGCTGGACATGGGCATCATGCCCGACGCGGTGATTGGCGACATGGATTCCCTGTCGCCGGACCGCCAGGCGGGGCTGCCCCCGGGAGTCTTGCACAGGATCGCAGAGCAGGACAGCACCGATTTCGATAAGGCTTTACGCAACATTTCGGCGCCCCTGGTGCTGGCGCACGGGTTCCTGGGCGGGCGGCTGGACCACCAGATGGCGGTTCTGACGGTGCTCTGCCGCCATCCGGAGCGGCGCTGCGTGCTGGTCGGGGCGGAGGATGTGGTCACGCTGGTGCCGCCTTGTCTGACGGTCGCGGTGCCCGAGGGCGAGCGGGTGTCGCTCTATCCGATGGGGCCGGTGACAGGGCGGTCTGAGGGGCTGCGCTGGCCGATCGACGGGATCGCGATGACGCCCGCGGGGCGTGTCGGCACGTCGAACGAGGCGGTCGGCCCCGTCCGGCTGTGGGTCGATGCGCCGCGCATGCTGCTCATGCTGCCGGTGGCGTGCCTCGGGGTGCTGGTGGACGGGCTGGCGCACGCGGATGGATGGCCCGCTCGCGCAGGATGACGTAGAGGCCCGCGCCGATGGTGATGGCGATGCCCAGCGTCGCCAGCGGCCCCGGCAGATCGCCGAAGATCGCCCAGCCGATTGCGGTGGCGATGGGGATTTCCAGGTATTGCATCGGGGCGAGGGTGGCGGAGGGCGCGTAGCGCAGCGCCCAGGTCATCAGCAGATGCGCGAAAGTCCCGGCGAGGCCCATGGCGAGGACCAGTCCCCAGCCGCGTGCGCTGGGCGGCGTCCAGGTCAGCGCGGTCGTGTCGGACAGGAGCATGGCCGGGCCGATCAGGGCAATGGCCATGAGCGCGGAGACTGCCTGCATGCCGATGGGATCGGTGCGCGGCGCGATCTGGCGGGTGACCAGCATGAAGGCGGCAAAGGTGAAGGCCACGCCGAGCGGCAGCAGCGCGGGCCAGCCGACCTCGGCAAAGGCGGGCTGGATGACGAGGAGCGTTCCGGCGAAGCCGACGGTGCAGGCGAGGAGCCGTCGCAGGCCGACCTCTTCATGCAGGATGTAATGGCCCATGAGGAGCGAGAGGAACGGCATGACGTAGGCGATGGCGATGGCATCGGCGAGCGGCAGGTAGAGCAGCGAGGTGAAGACAAGGGCGATGCCGGCAATGTGCAGGAGCGTGCGGACGAGGACGAGCAAGGCGGTCCGTCGGTCCATGCGCAGGGGGCGTCGGGTGAGCGTGGCGAGCGGCAGCAGGATAAGCGCCTGAAGCGCGAAGCGCAGGAGCACGAGCTGACCGACGGCCATCTCCGGACCGAGCAGCTTTGCGAGCGCGTCGCCGAACGGGGCCAGAGCGCAGAAACCGAGCATGAGGCCGAGGCCGAGGAGGGGGCGGTCGATGTGCATGGGCGTGACGGTAGCGTGCGGGCGTGCGGGGTGAAACCCCGCCCTACGATCTGGCGCTATGGCGGGTAGGGCGGGGCTGCGTTCCGCGTGCGCTGCTCAGACCGGGGGCAGGGGGCGGCGGGCGGCGCGCTCCAGCGCCCGCTCGCGGTGGATGATGTAGAGACCCGAGGCGACGATGATGCCGATGCCGACGAAGGTCAGCGGTGTGGGGAAATCCCCGAAGGCGAAGTAACCGATGACGGCGGCCCCGACGATCTCCAGATATTGCAGCGGCGCGACCAGACCGGCGGGGGCAAGACGCAGCGCCTTGGTCAGCATCAGGTGCGACAGCGTCGCGACGATACCAAGGCCGGCGAGCGTCCAGACCGCCTTGCCCTCGGGCCAGACCGGGTCCATCAGCGCCACCCCGCTGCCATCCATGATCCAGAGCGGCGGAACAATCATGATCGACGCCGCGAGGGCGGTGTGGGCCTGCAGGACGATGGGATTGAGACGCTGGCTCATGGCGCGGGTCAGCAGCATGTAGATGGCGAAGAGGAAGGCGGTGCCGAGCGGCAGGAAGGCGACGGCGCCCAGATCGGAGAAGCTCGGCCGGATCACCAGCAGCGCACCGGAGAAACCGACAGCCGAGGCGGCCACCCGGCGCCAGCCCACCGGCTCGCCGAGGAACAGCGCGCCGAGAAGTGTCAGGATGAACGGCTCGACGAAGAAGATCGCAATGGCATCGGCGATGGGCATGGCCCGGATGGCCGTGAAGAAGCAGGCGGTGGAGGCCAGCAGCGCCGCTGCCCGGGCCAGGTGCAGCCCGCTGTCCCGGAGTGTCACGCCCATGGCGAGCCCGGCAATGAGCGCCACGGGATAGAGCAGGACCACCTGGATTGTGAAGCGCGCGGCGAGGATCTGCGAGACAGGCACCTCGTGCGGCGTTGCCTTGGCAAAGGAATCCATCATCGGCGCAAGAATGCAGAAGGCCAGCATGAACAGAATGCCGAGCGTGGTCTGGGCGGGCGCCTGGCTTTGCGTCATCGGGAGGTCTCCTGCGGTGCGGGACAGCAGTACGGGCATGCGCCGGAAGAGGAAACCCCTCTTGTGCGGGGCGCGGGGCAAAGCCCCGCCCTACGAGACCGCGGGGCCGCTGGGCGAGGATGCGCCCCGGATCGGCAAAGCGCGTCCCCGATTCTTCTCTTTCCAAATACTCGCCTGGACCGACCTTTACCCGATCCGGGCGCCGACGGACAAACGCTAGGGATCGTAGGGCGGGGTTCCGCCCCGCACCCCGCTCAGGGCAGGATCGACAGCCAGACCCAGACTGTCAGCACCGACAGCGCTGTCGCGATCAGCACGCTGGACGCCGCGACGCGCTGGGCGCGGCCATACATGCTGGCAAAGACATAGGTATTGATCCCCGGCGCCATCGCCGCAGTGATCACGGCAGAGCGGAAAGCCGACGTCGACAGGCCCGTCAGCGTTCCCAGCGTCCAGGTGATCGCCGGGTGCAGCACCAGCGAGACGGCGCAGATGAATCCGATCACCCGGAAGTCGCCCTGCGGCTTGTAGCGGCAGAGGACCCCGCCCATGCCGAACAGGGCGGCGGGCAGGGCGGCGCGGATCACGAGGTCGAGTGCGCCGGTGACCGGCGTGGGCAGGCTCAGGTCCGTGAGATTGGCGATCACCCCGAGGCCGATGCCGATGACCAGCGCATTGCGGAACATTGCCGTCAACACGGTGCGCGGCAGGGTCCGGGCCGGCGAGCCGCTGGCGCGTGCGCGGGCGATCTCCATCGCGGTGATGCCGATGGCGTAGCAAAAGGGCGAATGCACCGCGACGATGACGTAATTGGCCTCGAGCGCCCCGGCACCATAGGCGCGCTCGGTCACCGCGAGGCCGATCATCAGGGAGTTGGCGAAGAGGCAGCAAAACCCGATGGCGATGCTGTCTTCCCAGTCCCGCTTGAAGACATGCCGCGCGCCCAGCAGGCCGGTGACAAAGCCGGTGAGCGAGCCGGTATAGAAGGAGACCAGCAGCCAGGGGTTGAAATCCGGCCCGAGGTCGAGCGTCCAGATGGCGCGGAAGAGCAGGCACGGGAAGGCGAAGCTCTGGGTGAATTTCATCAGCCCGTCGACGCCGCTGTCCGAAAAGCCGCCTTTCCAGACCGCGAGATACCCCGCGCCGATAACCAGGAAGACGGGAAGGACAACGTCGAGCAGGGCTTGCATGGGCTTGGCTTTCGCATGGCGCCCGTGTCCGGAGCGGCGGCGCCTTGGGCAGAGGTCCGATGCCTCCGGCGGGGATATTTGTCGGCAAGAGGAAACAGGGGCGGTGTCGATGGCCCCGGGCGGTCAGAGGCGGTGGGTCAGGATCATCCCGTCATAGGCGGGCTCGATATGGGTGGGGGTCTCGGCGCGGACGGTGTCGTAATCGAGGTCGATGTGCATGTTGGTGAGCACCGCGGTTTTCGGCCTGGCCCGGTCGATCCATTCCAGCGCCAGGGCAAGGTGGGCATGGGTCGGGTGCGGTGTGCGGCGCAGGGCGTCCACGATCCAGCAGTCGAGATCTTCCAGCACGGGCCAGACCGCGTCGGGGATGTGGATCACGTCCGGCAGGTAGGCGAGGCGGCCGATGCGGAAGCCGAGGGCGTCGATGCTGCCGTGGTTCACGCGGAAAGGGATCAGCGGGATCGGGCCGCCGGGGCCGTCGATCTGGAAGGGGCCCTCAATCGTGTGCAGGTTCAAGATCGGCGGGTAGGGCGAGCCTTCGGGTTGCACAAAGGCATAGCCGAAGCGGGAGATCAGCTCGTTCTGTGTGTCGCCGTCGGCCCAGACGTTCAGCCGCCCGCGCATGTTGAAGACCACCTGCCGCAGGTCGTCGAGGCCGTGCAGATGGTCGGCGTGGCTGTGGGTCCAGGCGACCCCGTCAAGGGTGCCTACGCCCGCTGAGAGCAGCTGGTCGCGCATGTCGGGACCGGTGTCGATCAGCAGGCGCGTGGTGCCATCGGGACTTTCCCGTTCCACCAGCAGGGAGCAGCGCCGGCGGCGGTTCTTCGGATTGTTCGGGTCGCAGTCGCCCCAATGGCCGCCGAGGCGCGGCACGCCACCGGATGATCCGCAACCGAGGATAGTGAAGCGCAGGTCGGTCATCCGGCGACGCTCGCGGCGGACCAGGCGGCGGCCTTGGCGAAGAGGCGGTCGAAGTTGGCTTCGGTGGCTTTCGCGAAGTCCTCGTAGGACAGGCCGAACACCTGCGCACCGACCTTTGCCGTATGCACGACATAGGACGGCTCGTTGTCGCGGCCCCGGTGCGGCGGCGGCGCGAGATAGGGGCTGTCGGTTTCCACAAGAATACGGTCGAGCGGTGCGGCGGCGAAGATGTCGCGCAGGTCTTGCGATTTGGGGAAGGCGGCGATGCCGGACATGGAGAGATAGAAGTTCAGGTCCAGCGCGGCCCGGGCCAGTTCGGCGGAGGAGGAGAAGCAGTGCATGACGCAGCTGTAGGGCTTTGCGCGATAGCCCTCCGTCAGGATGCGGGCCATGTCTTCGTCCGCGGCGCGGGCGTGGATGATCAGCGGCAGGCCGGTTTCCTGCGCCGCCTCGATGTGGATGCGCAGGGAGGTCTTTTGCAACGCGGCGCTGTCGGCGGTGTAGTGGTAATCGAGGCCGGTCTCACCGATGCCGACCATCTTGGGATGGCGGGACACCTCGACAAGGTGCTCGACCGAGACCAGCGGCTGTTTCGTCACGCTCATCGGATGGATGCCGTAGGCGTAGAAGATCGGATCGTGCTGTTCGGCAATTGCCCGCACGGTCGGTTCGCTCGGCGGTTTGGTGCAGATCGTCACCATGCGGTGGACGCCGGCGTCGAGCGCCCTCTGGATGACCGCCTCGCGGTTTTCGTCGAAGGCGGGAAAATCGAGGTGGCAGTGGCTGTCGGTGATCGTCGTCATGGCACGTCCTTTGATGCCATCGGGGTATCGGCGGGCGCGGGGAGGGTCAAGACAGGGCGGCGCGAATGGCGGCCCGGCAGGGAGGGTGAGAAGATTTTTAGGCTAAAAATCTGCTCACCGTCCGGCACGACGCGGCGAGACACGCCGCCTTCTGGCGGCGCGCGTGCGCGTCGTCTCTACGGTCAGTCTGAGAGAAAGAATGGTGGGCGACCCTGGAATCGAACCAGGCGTGAGTCGCCTCGAGGGAGTTACAGTCCCCTGCCACACCTTGCGGCCTGTCGCCCACCGGGCACCGGATCGCTCCGGCGTGAGGGGGCGTTTAATGGCCTCGCCAACCGCCGTCAACAGGAAAAATCCTTGCCCCTGCGCCGCGCTCCGTGCGAACAGGCGCGGACAGGAAAAGGGTGCGCATCATGGCGAAGAAACCGAAGTGGGTGGTGGAGAAAGAGCAGGCAAAGAAGGCCAGCGCGGCCGAGACGGTCTGGCTTTTCGGCCTGCACGCGGTGCGCGATGCGCTGCTGAACCCGCGGCGCGAAAAGCTGAGGCTGATTCTGACGCCGAACGCGGCAGCGAAGCTGGAGGATGCCGTCAAGGAGGCGGGGGTCGAGCCCGAAATCCATGACCCCCGCGCCTTCAAGGCGCCGATCGACCCGCAGTCCGTGCATCAGGGCGCGGCGCTGGAGGTGAAGCCCTTGCACTGGGGAACTCTGGAGGATGTGGCGCTGGGCGAGGGGCCGGCGCGGATGATTCTCCTCGACCGGGTGAGCGATCCGCATAACGTCGGCGCGATCCTGCGCTCGGCGGAGGTGTTCGGCGCGCGGGCCGTGGTCGGCATGCGCCATCACGCGGCGCCGGAGACGGGGGCCCTGGCCAAGACGGCGTCCGGGGCGCTGGAGCGGCAGCCCTACCTGCGGGAGAAGAACCTCGCGGACAGCATCGTGGCCCTGCAGAAGATGGGTTACCTCGTGCTCGGCCTCGATGGCGAGGCGGAGGAGACCATCGACCAGGCGGTGGAGGGTTTGCGGGACCGGGCGATTGCGCTTGTGCTCGGAGCCGAGGGGCCGGGATTGCGCGAGAAGACCCGGGAGACCGTCGACAAGCTGGTGCGGATCGAGGCGGCCGGGGCCTTCGGCTCGCTGAACGTGTCGAACGCGGCGGCGGTGGCGCTTTATGCGGTGCGCGAGACGGTCTGACCCTTTTCTTGCCATGATCACCTGCTAGCGGGGGCATGACCGTGGCAGGGGAAACGATGAACAGGCGAAGAGCGGTTTGCAATGGTTGCGGCGGGCGGCTCGCCTTCGGCGAGATCGGCACCGGGCGGAAGGCGCTGACCTGCCTTGCCTGCGGTGCCATCGCGGCGGACATGATCGCGGAGCCGAGGCCGGATCTGCGCCCGCGCAAGGTGCGCAAACCTTGGCACGAGACGTGGTATCGCAAGAGCCGGGTGCTGACCTTCCTGATCGAGGAGGTCCTTCCGGCTTTCGAGCGATCCGATGAGCTGGACCTGCCTTGGTACAGGCGAAGCAACCGGCGGGATTGGGGTGAGTGGGATTGACTGCGGGTTGAAAACGTTGCCCGGGCTGCCCAAGTCCCTCGCATGACCGTGAAAATCGCCACTTGCAGCTACTGCGGCACCCGCGCCGCGCTTGTCCTCGATCGTGAGCGCCATGAACTGGCCTGTTCGAGTTGCGGTGCCCCGTTGCACGAGATGAAGGCCCTGAAGACGGACACGCCGAAGCCGGTGCATCCGGCGCGGCCCGGACAGGCGCCCTGGGGGGCTGTGCCCAAAAAGGCAAGGAAGCCGCGCAAGAAGAAAAAGAGCCTCGGGCGGTCGCTGTTCGAGGAGGCCTTCGACCTGATCGAGGACATCTTCGACTGACGCATGTCGCCTGTGCGCCATGGCAGGGCGCATCCGCTCTGGCCTTTGCACGGGCCTTGGCGTATCTGGCAGGCAGACTTGGATGTTGGAGGTCCCATGGCGGATTACGAGACCCCGGGCGCGGTGGAGGATTCCCTGCGCGACGCGATTTCTTCCATCGAGGAGATCATCGAGGATGCCCGCAACGGGCGGATGTTCATCCTCGTCGACCATGAGGACCGCGAGAACGAGGGCGATCTCGTCATTCCCGCGCAATGGGCGACGCCGGATGTCATCAACTTCATGGCGCTGTACGGCCGGGGACTGATCTGCCTGTCGATGACCTCGAAGCGGATCGACGAGCTTGGTTTGCAGCTCATGTCCACCAACAATTCCTCGCGGCATGAGACCGCTTTCACCACCTCCATCGAGGCGCGGGAAGGGGTCTCCACCGGCATTTCCGCGGCGGACCGTGCGTTGACCATTTCCGTGGCCGTCGATGCCTCAAAGGGCGCGGCAGATATCGCGACGCCGGGGCATGTCTTCCCGCTGCGTGCGCGGGACGGCGGGGTGCTTGTGCGGGCTGGACACACGGAAGCGGCGGTCGATGTCTCGCGTCTGGCAGGGCTGAACCCGGCGGGGGTGATCTGCGAGATCATGAACGACGACGGCAGCATGGCCCGTCTGCCGGAGCTCGTCGCCTTCGCTCAGAAACACGGGCTGAAGATCGGCACGATCTCCGACCTCATCAAGTACCGCCGCCGCCATGACAACCTCGTGCGCGTGCGCAAGGAAGAGACCATCACCAGCGAGTTCGGCGGTGAGTGGGCGATGAAGATCTATGTTGATGAAACCCATGGCGACGAACATATCGCCTTGATCAAGGGCGATATTTCGACGTCGGAGCCGGTGCTGGTGCGGATGCACGCGCTGGACCCGATGCTCGACGTGGTCGGCACCGGACAAAAGGGCCGCGCGGCGGAGTTTTCCCATGCCATGCGGGCGATTGCGGAGGAGGGGCGCGGCGTGGTCGTGCTCTTGCGTGACACTGCGATGAAGCTCGATGCCCATGACGACGTCTCGCCGAAGACACTGCGGCAATACGGGCTTGGGGCGCAGATTCTGTCCTCGCTGGGGCTGTCGAAGCTGGTGTTGCTGACCAATTCGCAGAAGCCAAAGATCGTCGGCCTTGAGGCCTACGGGCTGGAAATCGTCGATACGCGCAAGATTTCGGAGCTTGGATGATGGCGGCAAACGTAACCCACCACACGCTCGAGCGGCCGAAATTCGACAAGCCTGTCAAGGTGTTGATCGTCGTCTCCCCGTATTACAAGGAAATCGCAGACCAGCTTCTCCAAGGGGCGATTGCCGAGATCGAGGCGGCGGGGGGCTTCCATGAAACCGTGGAAGTGCCGGGCGCGCTGGAGATCCCGACGGCGATCGGGATTGCGGAGCGGATGAGCAACTTTGACGGCTATGTCGCGCTGGGCTGTGTGGTGCGGGGCGAGACGACGCATTACGAGACCGTCTGCAATGATTCGTCGCGTGGCCTGACGCTACTCGGACTGCAGGGGCTGTGCATCGGCAACGGCATCTTGACCGTTGAAAACATTGAACAAGCTGTCGTCCGCGCCGAGGCCGCGGGGCAGAACAAAGGCGGGGGGGCGGCGGCGGCGGCCTTGCATCTGATTGCGCTTGGCCGTAGGTGGGGCGCTTCGCGGAAGGGCGTAGGATTCGTGCCGCACCGCGAGGAGTACCAGGTGGCAGGCGGCAAGGGGTCCGACATCGCATGAAGCCCTCCGGCAATGACAAACGCAGGATGAAGAGCGCCTCGCGCCTCTACGCCGTGCAGGCGCTGTTCCAGATGGAGCAGGGCGACGCGGGCCTCGACCGGGTGCGGGACGAGTTCCTCGACCACCGCTTCGGCGTCGAGCAGATCGAGGGCGAGGAAATGCTCGAGGGCGATGTTTCCTTGTTTTCCAAGGTCTTGGAAGAGGCTGTCAGCTATCAGGCGAAGATCGACCAGATGACCGACCGGGCCCTCGTGGCCAAATGGCCCATCGCCCGGATCGACCCGGTTCTGCGGGCCTTGTTCCGCGCGGCGGGGGCCGAGATGGTCGCGCTGGAGACGCCGCCGAAGGTGGTGATCGTGGAATATCTCGACGTGGCGCAGGCGTTTTTCCCGGACGGGAAAGAGGCGAAATTCGTCAACGCGGTGCTCGACCACATGGCCCGCGAAGCCCGTCCCGAGGCGTTTTAACGGACCGTCCGCTGGGGGTTGACGGGGCGCCCGGTGCCCCGTTGCATCCGGGATTTGCACAAAGTCGGTGCAAAACGCCGG
The DNA here is from genome assembly GCF_049803835.1 of Tropicibacter sp. S64. Lineage (NCBI taxonomy): Bacteria > Pseudomonadati > Pseudomonadota > Alphaproteobacteria > Rhodobacterales > Roseobacteraceae > Tropicibacter > Tropicibacter sp. S64. The sequence continues at coordinate 219,957 of NZ_JBNAGK010000003.1, forward strand.
TTTTTTCGTACAGATTAGGGTGCGCGATCGGGGCCTCTGCGGGGGCCTTTTTTGCTGTTTGGTACAAAAAGAGCCGAGTTTCGTACGGATTGCCCTCCGGGACCGCCCCGGCGGAGGCCGAAAACGGAAATCTGCGGATTATTTGGTTAATTTTGGGGGATGAGATGGAAACCCACCCTACTCGGCTCCGGCCATCGCAGCCTTCATGTTGGCCAGGCTTTCCCGGGTTTGTTGAAGGTCGGGATGCGCGGCAGGAAGAGCGGCCTCGCGAATGCGCAACGCCTCCTCAATAAGCGGGATCGCCGCATCGAAACGCGCCATGTTGGCATAAAGCACCGCGAGGTTGTTCAGGTCGGTGGCGTAGTCCGGATGGCTCTCGCCCAGCGTGGCCTTGTCGATGGCGATGGCTTGGCGGCAGAGCGGCTCCGCCTCGTCATAGCGGCCCATGTCGCGGAGCAGGTCCGCGAGGTTGTTCAGGTCTCTGGCATAGTCCGGATGGCTCTCGCCCAGCGTGGCCTTGTCGATGGCGATGGCTTGGCGGCAGAGCGGCTCCGCCTCGTCATAGCGGCCCATGGCGCGGAGCAGGTCCGCGAGGTTGTTCAGGTCTCTGGCATAGTCCGGATGGCTCTCGCCCAGCGTGGCCTTGTCGATGGCGATGGCTTGGCGGCAGAGCGGCTCCGCCTCGTCATAGCGGCCCATGGCGCGGAGCAGGTCCGCGAGGTTGTTCAGGTCTCTGGCATAGTCCGGATGGCTCTCGCCCAGCGTGGCCTTGTCGATGGCGATGGCTTGGCGGCAGAGCGGCTCCGCCTCGTCATAGCGGCCCATGGCGCGGAGCAGGTCCGCGAGGTTGTTCAGGTCTCTGGCATAGTCCGGATGGCTCTCGCCCAGCGTGGCCTTGTCGATGGCGATGGCTTGGCGGCAGAGCGGCTCCGCCTCGTCATAGCGGCCCATGTCGCGGAGCAGACCCGCGAGGTTGTTCAGGTCTCTGGCATAGTCCGGATGGCTCTCGCCCAGCGTGGCCTTGTCGATGGCGATGGCTTGGCGGCAGAGCGGCTCCGCCTCGTCATAGCGGCCCATGGACGCTAGCAAGTTGGCGTGATCGTTGAGGGCGGATGCAAAGTGTTCCTTCGTATCCGTTTGGGCTCGCTTCAGAGCGAGTTCTGAAAACGGCAAGGCAAGTGCGTATTCGCCAGCATGCCATGTGAACTCAACAGCTTTGGCAAGCGTCTCAAAGCTTGTATCCAGCTCCGCCGCGCGGCGGTAATGCTCTGCGGCTTTGGCCCAGTCGACGCGGGCTTCGGCGATCTCTCCAAGGCCAAATTCGGCGCGCGCGGCAGCTTGGATAGCGATCCCTGCGTCGGCGCTGACCTGCGCGAAAAGCTCTTCGGCCTTGGAATAGTCGAGGTCCGCAAGGGCGGCTCTGGCCTCTTCGATGCGCTCCGGGTCGAAGCGGTAGGCTTCGCGGGAAAGGCGGTCCTGCAGGTCTTTAATGCGTATGTTGGCGGCAATGAGGGCCTTTTGCGGCTCGGCGAGGCGGGCGTTGACTTCGTCAAGCTGGGCTTGGAGTTTGGCCCGGTCCTCGGCGTGGGCCTGTTCGAGTTGGGCGGTGATCTCGTCGCGGAGGTCGCGTTGTTTGGCCTCGAATTGGGCGAGGGTGAGCGTGAGCAACGGCTCAGTGCTTGCTTCAAGTGTAACTGTTGGCGAAATTTCGAAAGCTTTGGCGTATGCGATACGTGTTTCCCTAGTCGGGTTTTCGACTTTGGAATTTTCAATGCGAGAAACCATCTCCTTTCGAGATTTGTTGCCGTACACGCGATCAGCGAGGTCACTCAGAGTCCAGCCGCGTTCGCGGCGCAATTTCCTGACTAGTTGGCCAAAGGAAAGGCCAGCAGTTTGTTCAGAACTCAGTTCTGTCAAGTTTTATAGCCATCCGTAGAAGTAAAGAAGCGCCAGTGCGCTAGCAATAAACACTGCGCCAGAGCCAATCAAGTTCATCCATAGTATCACCGTCATTTTAGGAATCTCTCCGAGAAGGGGCGTTGACTCAACTTTCTCATGATGCACTGGTTGAGTCAACAAAGTTGAGTCAACTAGCCTGCGGCAACAGGCGGTCTTGCTTTCCTGCTGCGGTGGATTATTATTCGAGTATCGGAATGTGTTGGAGGCACTGCCATGCCGGAACTGATCAAGCTGTATATTCGTCAGGTGATTGCCGGCTTCGGGCTGTCGGCGCTTTTCGTGGGCGCGCTGCTCTGGCTCGATGTGGCGGGGTTGTGGCATCTGGTGACGCATAGCCCGGGCGGAATGGTCGCGGTTGTGATGCTCTGGGTGTTCAACGGGATCGTCTTTGCGGGTGTGCAGTTCGGCATTGCGGTGATGCGCATGGGTGAGGGCGAGCCGCCCGCCGGGGGAAGGCGCGATGTGGTGCGGCAGGCGGTGCCCGTGGCGGTGCCGGCCCGGCCGAAGCGGGATGTGTTGCGGCGGAAGGGGTGAGGAGATTTTTGGACCAAAAGTCTGCTCACGGTCAGGGCGCGGTTTCCGGGAGGGAGCCGCGTTTTTTGTTGGGCTGGCGGGTGATGTAAGCGATATGGCGGCGTGTGGAAAGGGATGCACGCGCACGGTCAGACTTTGCCTGCGCAAACTCTGACGGGAACCACCGCAAACGTGGAGATCGTGCATTCCCGAGGACCTGTATATACAGGTGGGCGCCAGGTAACGAGACCACGGTCTCGCCAGAGCCAGCTCCCTCGGATTTGCTTAAGGCCACCGGAATGGATCGGTTCACAGGAAGGGCAGAACCCGCCAGTGCCAGAGGTAGGCGCGGGGCGCGGCTCTGGCAAGGGGTTACTGCGTGGAATTTTGCGTGAAGCCGTAGCGGGTGAGTTCCTCGGGCAGCAGGATGTAGATCTCGTCGGCGGGCGTGGCGAGGGCGTGGCGCATGACGCGGGGGTCGATGCCCATGGCGTCGAGGTAGTCCATGACCTCCGCCTGCCCGCGCTGGATGTCCTCGACGGCGAGGAAGGCGGGCAGGAGGGTGTTTTCGCCGAAGGAATGTTGGTGGACGCCGACGGCGGCGTCGTCGGGGATGTCGCGGGTGATGCCCCCCGCCAGCAGGTAGGGGCAGGCGGAGAAGCAGTACTCGCCGGGAAGCATGCGCGTGGCGATGCCGGCGCTGCGCAGGTGGCGACCGATGTCGAGCGCGTCGCGGACCGAGCCACCTGGGGATTGCACGACGAGGGTGTCGACGGGCGGATCGGCTTTCTCCAGCTGTGCGATGATGCGGGGGGCGTCGTCCGGCGCGATGCCGCCTTCGAGGCGGTATGCGCGGTTCTCGAAGGTGAGGGTCAGGCGCTCCGGCAACTCGCCCGGATCGCGCGCGGGGCGGACGGCCGGGCGGTCGCGGCCCGGGTTGAAGCGGCGGGTCTGGTCGCCGGGGCGCACGGGTTCGGTGAGGCGCGGGGCGGTCGGACTGGTGAGGCCGGGGAGGCGGAAGCCGCCGGATTGCATGTCCGAAATCACCAGGAAGGCCCCGATGCCAAGCTGAAAGACCAGCACGGCGGAAAGGGTGCGGGCGACGGTGGAAGCCTTCATGTCGGCGTGCTCTTGAGCGGTGAGACGTTGTCCTTCGGGTCCTTCGGCGCGGTCTCGGGACGGGGCGTGGCGACGGTCTCGGGGGCCGGTGGCTCCGGGAGGTGGGCCTCGGGCCGCTCGTCCAGCGCCCCTTCGACATCGCGCAGCGCGGTGACGGCGGCGCGCAGTTCGGCAAGGGTCAGGGTGTCCTCGATCGCGGCGCCCTCACGGCCTTCGCGGATGGCACCATGGGTGATGGCGAGGATCAGGACGAGGACGCCGGGCAAGAGGTCGATGGCAATGGCCCCGGCCCAGGAGGGAACGAAGTTGCGGGCGTAGAGGATGACCGCGTCGGCAGAGGAGATAGGCGTGTAGGTGACTTCCGCCGGGGGCGTCAGGGAGCCGACCGCCTGCGCCGCCTGGGCAAGGGTCGTGGCGCGGGCGGCGAGCACGTCGAGGACGGAGTTGATGGTGGAGGTCTGATCGGCGCGGTTCGCGTCGGTGCGGCCGTCGAGTTCCGGCAGGACAACGGAGGCGGAGAGGTCCTGCGCGGCGCGTTCGACCAGCTGCGCGACGGAGAGTTGGCGGAGCTGGGTGATGAGGCCCTGCAGGCGCACGGCGGCTTCGGAGAATTCGACGGAGCGGGCCTCGACCGGGCCTTGTTCGACGGTGAGGGCGCGCATGCGGCTGAGGATGGTGTTGCCTTCGGTAAAGGCGCTTTCGACGAGCGGGGTCTGGGCGGCGATCTGGGTTTCGAGCGCGGAAAGCTCGGCGGATTTCTGGCGCAGGACCCGGAACACCGCGCCACGCCCGGCAAGACCGGAAAGGCTGCCCGCGGCCTCCTGCTCGGAGAGATCCTCGAAGGATTGGCGCACGCGGGCGACGTCGCGTTCGAGCGCCTGCCCGGAGAGGGCGATCTCATGGGCGCGTTCGAGCGAGGCCTGGTAGTCCTGCACGGTCTCGGCGAGGTGCTGCTCGACGGCGGCGGAGCCGGCGAGGGCGGCGGCGTTGAGCCAGCTCGACATGGCGATGATGGCGAGGGAGCCGAGGCCCATGGCGCCGAGAAGGCCCATGCGGGAGCGGGTGGTGCGCACGGCGGGGAAGAGCCGCATGAGGTAGGACCAGAAGACGAAGATGCCGACGGAGACAGCGACCGAATAGGCGATGGCGGCAAAGACCGACATGGCCCCGTTCTGGTCGAGCAGCGAGGAGACGCCGAGGTAGGTGTAGATGCCCGAGGCGACGGAGAGCACGCCGAGCGCGGTGCCGGAGAAGCTGTCGAGCCAGGTCAGATGGCCTTCGAGTTCGCGGGCATGGCGCACGCCGCGCGCCTCGCTGCGGGTCAGATGGGGTTTGGCCATGGGGTCCTCTTCGCTGTCTGCGGGGGAAGGTAAGGGAAATTCAGGGGTTTGAAAGGTGCTTGCGCGCAGGGCTTGCGTTTGTTCACGGAATGTTCATAAGATTTGGGCATGGTTTCGCCTGTGTCCATGCCCCCGTCCCTGATGCCCGGCCAGCTTCTGGCGCGGGGTGTGTGCCGTCATCTTGCCAGTCTCGGCTTTGCGGTGATCGAGGAGTTCGTTCCGGAGCGCGGTCTCCGGGTTGACGTCATGGCGCTTGGCCCGAAGGGAGAATTGTGGGTCGTCGAGTGCAAATCGTGCCGGGCCGATTACATGGGCGACGGCAAGTGGCAGGGATATCTGCCCTATTGCGACCGCTTTTTCTGGGCGGTGGATGGCGATTTTCCGGTGGAGCTCTTGCCGGAGGAGACCGGGTTGATCCTTGCGGACGGATACGGCGCGGAAGTGGTGCGGATGGCACCGGAGGCGAAGCTGGCGGCGGCGCGACGCACGAAGATGGTGCGCAAGTTCGCGCATCACGCGGCGCGTCGGCTGCACGGGCTGCGCGATCCCGATGGCGCGGGTGGCTGGGGCGCGTGAGGCGGGGCAAGGCGCGGGATCGAGGTGTTTCGCCCTGCTGGCGCAGGGCGACCAGCGCGGGCCTGCGGCCCGCGGAACGGGCCAGGAGGCCCGTTATTTTTGAGTATTTTCAAAGAGAAGAAAGCGGGGTGCGGGATCGTGTTCGGGCCGGAAGCTCCACCTGCGGCGGTGTATCGGAGCGGCCAGCAGAGGCTTCGGACGGGTTTTCGGAGGCTCGGGACCGGGTCGCACGGAGCTGGGATCGCGCGGGTTTCCGGCGGAGGGAAAGGCATCCTTAAAGGTTTTGCTCCAGACTCGGCGGCGAGCCGGTGCGGCGCCGGAGCGGGCACCTGCGGCATATCCGCCGATTGGACATTTCGTTTGCGCTTATCCAAATGGATCGTTTGCGGAACGGGGTTCCTGGGCTATGAGGACCGCTGACAACGACTAAAAGCAGGCAGATGCTCGATACAACTGAGACAACGCGCCCGGTGCCGCAGCTCCGCTCGGCAAAGGACTGGGTCAAGATCCTCGCGGCCTATCGCGATCCGAAACCGGGCCGGAGCGCCTTCGAACTGGCGGTGACGCTCGTGCCGTTCCTCGGACTCTGGGCGCTCGCCTGGGCCGCTCTGGCGGTGAGTCCGGTGCTCAGCGTCCTGCTTTCGGTGCCGATTTCGGGATTCCTGCTGCGGTTGTTCATCATTCAGCACGATTGCGGACACGGCGCGTTCTTCAGCAGCCGGGCGCTTGGCGACTGGCTCGGGCGGGTGCTCGGCGTGGTGACGCTGACGCCCTACGATGTCTGGCGGCGGTCGCATTCGATCCACCACAGCGGCGCGGGCAACCTCGGGCGGCGCGGGCTCGGCGACATTCACACGCTGACCGTGGCGGAATACCGGGCGCTCTCGCCGATGGCGCGGCTGATGTACCGGGTCTACCGCAGCCCGCTGGTGCTGTTCTGCCTGGGGCCGGGTTACATCTTTTTCGTGCAGAACCGGGTGCCCTACGGGCTGATGGACGGGCGGCGGTACTGGATCAGCGCGATGCTGACCAACGCGGCGCTGCTGACCTTGCTGGCGGCGATCTGGTGGGTCGGCGGCTGGGCTCCGATCCTGTACATCTTCGTGCCCTCGACGCTGCTCGCGGCGACGGTCGGGGTCTGGCTGTTCTACGTGCAGCACCAGTTCGAGACGACGCATTGGGAGCAGGAGCACGACTGGCAATTGCACGAAGCGGCGCTGGAAGGATCGTCCCATTACGTCCTGCCGAAGGCGCTGCAGTGGCTGAGCGGCAATATCGGCATTCACCATGTACACCACCTGTACAGCCGGATTCCGTTCTATCGGCTGACCGAGGTGCTGCGGGACCACAAGGTGCTGGAAGACAGCAACCGGATGACGGTCGCCGAGAGTTTCGCCAATGCGCGGCTGCACCTGTGGGACGAAGAGAGCCGGCGGCTGTTGTCGTTCCGGCAGGCCCGGGCGCTGCTGGGCTGAGTCTGCGCCTGCCTGCGGGGGATTTGACGGGAAAACATCGGCAAGCCTACGGGCCGCGGCGTCCGCGCGGGTTGCCAAGACGCGGGTCGACGCATAATGGTATACCAGATTTCGCACGGCCCGTGGCGCGACGCTGACCGGGGAGGCCGGGTTGGCGGGCAGACGCTCCCGAGCGCCGTTGCGTCCCTGGATTTCGCTTGCTAGCCTGCGGGTCGGCATACCCAAACCGCCGACGACAAGATCGGCAAAACCTGCTCTCTGGGAGGAGACATCATGACGACCATCACCCGCCGCCTCGCGCTGGCCTCGCTCAGCGCGCTCGCGCTCTCCGCTTCGCTGACGGGCGGCGCCTTTGCGCAGGAGAAGATCACCCTGCGCATGTCCACCCCGGCCTCCGAGACCGACCAGCGTTCCGTCGCGCTCGCCGAGGTCTTCGGCCCCGCCGTGGCCGAGTTCGCCACCTACGAGCCGCATTACAACGGATCGCTGATCGCGCAGGGTTCCGAGCTGGAGGCGATTGCCTCCGGGGACCTCGAAATGTCCATCGCCTCGGCGCAGGAACTGGCGACGTTCTTCCCGGAGTTCTCCATCTTCGCAACGGGTTATGTGCATCAGGACGCGGCGCACCAGGTCCGTGTGTTCAATGATCCGCTGATGGACCCGTTCAAGCAGAAGGTCGAGGACGAGCTGGGCGTGAAGCTGCTGTCGGTGATGTACCTCGGCCGCCGTCACGTGAACCTGCGCCAGTCCAAGGAGGAGCTGACGGTGATGACCCCGGCGGATCTGGCCGGTGTGAACCTGCGGATGCCGGGTTCGGATGCGTGGCAGTTCCTCGGCAAGGCGCTTGGCGCGAACCCGACGCCGATGTCCTTCACCGAGGTCTACACGGCGCTGTCGACGGGCTCCGTCGATGGTCAGGACAACCCGCTGCCGACGGTGGTGGACGCGAAGTTCTACGAGGTGACCAAGCAGATCGCGTTGACCTCGCACCTCGTCGACCTGAACTACATCGCCTTCTCGAAGGAGGTCTGGGACAAGCTGACCGCCGAGCAGCAGGCCGCGGTGCAGAAGGCTGCGGATGATGCCGCGCAGTCCGGGCGGGAGAAGCAGCTGGCCAAGGAAGAAGATCTGGTCTCCTTCCTCAAGGAGCAGGGTCTGGAGATCTACGAGCCGGACCTGAAGGCGTTCCGCGAGCATGTGCAGAACGAATATGTCGGTTCCGAATTCGCGGCCAGCTGGCCTGAAGGTGTGCTCGAGAAGATCAACGCGCTCGGCAACTGACGGAACGCTGTCCCGGGCCTGACCCGGGACCTCATCGACCGCTGAAGGCCCCGGTCCCGGGGCCTTCTTCGCAATCGGAGGCGGGCATGCAAAAGGCGATACACGGGGCAAAGGCGGTGGCCGAAGGGTTCGCCGCGCTGATGATGGCGCTGATGTTCGGCACGTTCATCCTCCAGGTGGCGGTGCGCTATACCGCGCGGCTGGAGTGGATCGCGGAGGCGGTGCCGCTGTTCGATCCCTCGCGCTATGGCTGGACGCTGGAATTCTGCCTCTTGCTTTGGGTCTGGATCGTGTTCTGGGGCAATGCGACCATCGTGCGCGAGCGCGATCACGTGACCTTCGATCTGCTTTACCTGTCGGTGAATCCAGCCCTGCGCAAGGGGTTCGCGGTGGTGGCCGGGGTGCTGATCTGCGCCGGGCTGCTGTGGTCGCTGGGGCCGACCTGGGAGAAGTTCTACGTGCTGCGGCTAAAGAAGACGGCCACGCTCTCGGCGGTTTTCGGAGACTGGATCCGGATGCGCGACATCTATTCGGTCTACGCCTTCTTCCTCGTCGCGGTGTCGCTGCGCTATGCGTATCGCGCCTTTCATGCGGCGCGGTTCGGTGCCGAAACTGACCTGCACGATTTCGACCAGCCGGGCGAGGGGACGGAGAAATGAGCCTCGAATTCACCCTCTGCCTGATCGCGCTGGTCGGCCTTGCGGCCATCGGCACGCCGATCGCCTATTCGATCCTGCTGTCGTCCTTCGTCTACCTGTTCATGGCGGGCCAGAGCATCGGCCTCGCGGGCAAGGTGCTGATGGACGGGCTCTACCAGAGCTTCATCCTGCTCGCCGTGCCGCTGTTCATCGTCGCGGCGAATATCATGAACGCCGGGACGATTTCCGACCGGCTCTTGCGCTTCTGCATCGGTCTGGTGGGCCGGTTCAAGGGCGGGCTGGGCCACGTCAACGTGGTCGCCTCGCTGATCTTCTCGGGGATGAGTGGTTCGGCGGTGGCGGATGCGGCGGGCATCGGCAAGATCATCATCGAGATGATGGTCAAGTCCGGCCATTACACGCGCGGCTATGCCGCCGCGATCACCGCCGCCTCCGCGACCATCGGCCCGATCATCCCGCCGTCGATCCCGATGGTGCTTTATGCCCTCGTGTCCAACACCTCCATCGGCTACCTCTTCCTCGGTGGCATCATGCCGGGGCTGTTCATGGGCGTGGTGCTCATGGGGATGAACTGGTGGCTCTCGCATATCCGGCAATTCGGCACCGAGGACCCGGTGCCGCTGACGGAACTGCCGCAGCTCACTGTCCGCGCCTTCCCGGCGCTGCTCATGCCGGCGATCCTGCTCTACGGCATCTATGGCGGCGTCACGACCCCAACCGAAGCCGCCGCCGTCGCCGCCTTCTATGCGCTGCTGCTGGCGGCTTTCTTCTACCGCGCTCTCTCGCTCCGGGCTTTCTACGAAATTCTGGTTGAGAGCGCCCGCTCCTCGGCGGCGGTCGGCCTCGTCATCGGCGGCGCGCTGATCCTCAATTACATCGTGGCGTCGGAGAACATCCCGAACCTGATGGCGGGCTATCTCGTTGGCCTCGACGTCTCGCCGCTGATGTTCCTGCTGGCGGTCAACCTGCTGCTGCTGCTGCTTGGCTGCGTGCTCGATGCGACAACGATCATCCTCGTCATCATCCCGCTGTTCCTGCCCGCCTGCCGCGAGCTTGGCATCGACCTGGTGCATTTCGGCGTCGTGGCGGTGGTCAACTGCATGATCGGCCTGATCACGCCGCCCTACGGCATCCTGCTCTTCGTCATCAACGCCGTGACCCGGATCCCGCTGGCCGAGATCATCCGCGAAGTCCTGCCCTTTCTCGCGGTCCTGCTCTTCGCCCTTCTGGCGCTGATCCTCGTGCCGGACATCGTCCTCTGGCTGCCCAGACAATTCGGCTACATCGGATAAAGGCGCAGCGCCCAGACTTCTTTGGTCCAAAAATACCTGGGGGTTCCGGGGGCAAAGCCCCCGTAGCAAAATTTTGCCCCGACAAAATTTTCACTCCGCCGGAGCAATCTCCAAAGTCTGCCTGAGTTTCCCCGTGGCCCTGTCGAAGATCAGGATCTGATTGCCTTCCGTCACGACCGCGTACCAGTCCGACCCTTGCGTATAGGCCGTGGCCACGGCGCCGGACGGCAGGGTGATCACCTCTGGCAGCGGGGCGCGGGCGTTGCTATAGCGGGACCAGATCAGGACAAGGATCAGCACGATCCCGGCGATCATCACCGCCGTGAGCACCGTCACGAGCAGCCGCAGGAAGCGCAGCTGCGGCGGTTCCGGCAAGGTGTCCTCGGGGTCGACAGGAGCAGGCATGGCACAGATTTCCGTCACGATCGCGGCCAACCCGCCGCCGCGTCTTGATAAGGCGCTTGCCCGGGATGTGCCAGAGGAAGCGTCGCTGTCGCGCACCCGGCTGGCCCGGCTGATCGCCGAGGGGGCGGTGACGCGCGACGGCGTGGTGCTGGACAACCCCAAGGCCGCCGTGGCGGAGGGCGATGTGATCGACATCGACGTGCCTCAGGCGCAGGAGTATGACGTCACGCCGCAGGCGATCCCGCTCGACATCGTCCATGATGATGATGCGCTGATCGTGGTGAACAAGCCGGCGGGCATGGTGGTGCATCCCGCGCCGGGCACGCCCGACGGCACGTTGGTCAATGCTTTGCTGCACCATTTCGATGGTGATCTATCCGGCGTCGGTGGGGAGAAGCGTCCGGGCATCGTGCACCGGATCGACAAGGACACCAGCGGGCTGCTGGTGGTGGCGAAGTCGGACAAGGCGCATCACGGTCTGGCGAAACAGTTCGAGAAACACACCGCGCAGCGGGCCTATCTGGCGCTGGTGCATGGGGTGCCAGACCGGGGCGATCCGCGTCTGCTCGGGACGCGCGGCGTCTCGGCGGGGGCGGGTGGCGAGATCACCATCACAAGCGGCCTCGCCCGGCACAAGACCGACCGGCAGAAGCAGGCGGTGTATTTCGACGGGCAGGGGCGGCATGCGATCACCCATGCCCGGGTGCTGGAGGTCTTCGGCACCCCGCCGACGCTCAGCCTCGTCGAATGCCGTCTGGAGACTGGCCGGACGCATCAGATCCGCGTGCACATGGCCCATGCCGGGCACGGTCTGATCGGCGATCCGGTCTACGGCGGGCGGCGCAAGCTCTCGGCGAAGGCCCTGAGCGAGGCGGCCATGGCGGCGGCGAGCGGCTTCGACCGGCAGGCGCTGCACGCGGCGGAACTGGGTTTCGTGCATCCGGTGAGCGGCGAGGCGATGCTGTTCCAGGCGCCTCTGCCGGAGGATATGGCCGACCTTCTGGCCGTGCTCAGGGGCGCGTGATCCGTCCGGCGATCAGCAGCCAGAGTGCGAGCGCGCTCTCTGACAGCATCGGGATGACATAGGCGATCTGCATCGGTTCGGTGAGCGCCGGTGCGGCGAGGCGGGTCAGGCCGCCCGCGATGTAGACGAGGCCCGAAAGGCCGATCCCGGCGAGGATGACCTGCGGCACGCCCGCCGCCTTGCACAAAAGCCAGGCCATGATGAGGCTGTTCAGCCCGAAGAAGATCAGGCCGATGTCATAGCCGATCCCGTGCATCCGGGTGAGGAGCATGGCGGTGTCCGGCTGTGTCTCCAGCGCCAGAGGCACCCCGGCCAGCAGCACGAGGCCCATGGCGATCAGCGCCGCCTGCATCAGGCGCAGCACCATCGCGGCACGGGCGAGGGGTTCGGAGACAGGCCGGAGCAGGGTGAAGAAGATCAGCGCCAACGCAACGTCGGCAAGGATCATCGCGAGGTCGGCGAGCAGCGACAGGCGGAAGGTCGGCAGATGCGCGGCGAGGGTCTCGGCGGAGCCGAGGATCGGACCGCGCAGCAGCAGTTCGGCACTCAGCCCGCACAGGATGATGAGGACATAGAGTGCCCCGGCGGTGCGGGGCAGGGCGAAAGCGGGACTGTGCGGCAGGGCGGTGGTCGTGTGCATCTTTGAGACCTTTCGGCGGCTGTGTCGGTATGGTTGACTTTAGGTCATGCGAGGATGTATGGTAATTGGCCAATTTGGCATGGTGCGCATACGGGTATGCATGGATTTCAAGGATGCAAAGCTCCGTGAAAACGATGAAACATGGGATCAATCGACGGAGTTTTCGCGTAACCCCGTTGTAACGACTGCGCAGGTAGGGAAACGTCACCGTTTTTCGGCCCGGATCGGGCACCAGCGCAGAGGACTTGCCCCGGCCGATACGGGCCGGCGTGACAAATGTTAACGGAAACACCGGGAAGGGTTGAAACCCCGCACCGGGCTTCCCATCTGGATGTTAAGCGCCGTAACATTCGGCGGCCCATGAGGGAGAGTAACATGAGCAACTATGCCAATCTGCCGGCCCCGTCGCCGGAAGCGGGTCTGAGCCGGTACTTGCAGGAAATCCGCAAGTTCCCGCTGCTCGAACCGGAAGAGGAATACATGCTGGCCAAGCGCTGGGTCGAGAACGAGGACACCGAGGCGGCGCACCGGATGGTCACGTCGCACCTGCGGCTCGCGGCGAAGATCGCCATGGGCTATCGTGGCTACGGCCTGCCGCAGGCGGAGGTGATCTCGGAGGCGAACGTCGGCCTGATGCAGGCGGTCAAGCGCTTCGACCCGGAAAAGGGTTTCCGGCTGGCCACTTATGCCATGTGGTGGATCCGGGCGTCGATCCAGGAATATATCCTGCGATCGTGGTCCCTGGTGAAGCTCGGCACGACCTCGGCGCAGAAGAAGCTGTTCTTCAACCTGCGCAAGGCGAAGGCGCGGATCGGTGCGCTGGAGGAGGGTGACCTTCGTCCGGAACACGTCGCGCGCATCGCCACCGACCTCGGCGTGACCGAGGACGAGGTCATCAGCATGAACCGCCGCATGTCCGGCGGCGACGCCTCGCTCAATGCCACCGTCGGCAGCGAGGGCGAGGGCACCATGCAATGGCAGGACTGGCTGGAAGACGAGGATGCCGACCAGGCGGGCGATTATGCCGAGCGCGACGAGCTGGACGCGCGGCGGGCGCTGCTGGTGCAAGCGATGGAAGTGCTGAACGAGCGAGAGAAGGACATCCTGACCCAGCGCCGTCTGGCGGATCAGCCGGTGACGTTGGAGGACCTGTCGAGCGTCTACGACGTGAGCCGCGAGCGTATCCGGCAGATCGAGGTCCGAGCCTTCGAGAAGTTGCAGAACCGGATGCGCGAGCTTGCCTCCAAGCAGGGCCTGTTGACCGAAGCGTGACGGGCGCTGCCTCGAACTGGTAACGAGTTTTCCCTCCCGACCCCCGGGCCAGCGATGGCGCGGGGGTTTTTCGTGTCTCGGGGCTTGCAGGCCCCGGCCCGGGGCGGCAGGGTGCGAGCGGTAACATCCGGGGAGGCAAGGCAATGGCAGATCACGTGCGTTGGGGCATCATGGGGGCGGCGAAGTTCGCCCGCGAGCACATGGGTCCGGCGATCCACATGGCGCGGCGCGGGGAACTGGTGGCGCTGGCGACGTCCAGTGCGGAGAAGGCGGCGCCCTTCGTCGAGCGGGTGCCGGGGCTGCGGGTGCTGCCCTCCGACGACGACTACGCGGCGCTGATCTCCGATCCGGACGTGGATGCGATCTACATCCCGCTGCCCAATCACCTGCATGTGCCGTTTGCGCTGAAGGCGGTGGCGGCGGGCAAGCACGTGTTGGTGGAGAAGCCGCTGGCGATGACGGCGGAAGGCTTCGATCCGCTGATCGCGGCCCGCGATGCACAGCGCGTGCTGGCCGCCGAGGCCTACATGATCGTGCACCATCCCCAGTGGCACAAGGCGCGGGAGCTGGTGCAGGGCGGCGAGATCGGCAAGCTGGTGCGGGTGTCGGGAGCGTTCTCCTATGACAACAGGGCGGAAACCGGCAACATCCGCAACAGGCCGGAGACCGGCGGCGGCGCGATCCCGGACATCGGGGTGTATATCTACGGCGCGACCCGCTTTGTCACGGGCGAGGAACCGGAAGCGATCCTGAGTACGCAGATCGAGCGCGAGAACGGCGTGGACGTGTGGAGCCACATCACCGCGCGGTTCCCGTCGTTCCATTACACCGGCGTGGTGTCGATGCGGATGATGCCCTGGCAGGATGTGACCTTCCACGGCGAGAAGGGGCTGATCCGGCTCACCGCGCCATTCAATGCGCAGGTCTACGGCGAGGCGCGGATCGAGCTGTACCGGATGGGTTTCGAGACTGTCGAATGGCGCTTCCCGGCGGACAATCACTATGTCCACCAGGTCGAGGCGTTCAACGCGAGCGTTCTGGACGGCGTGGACTATCCCTGTCCGCTGGAGTTCTCGCGCGGCACGCAGGCGATGATCGACATGGTCTGGGCGAAGGACAAGGCGTAGGACCGGGCCAGGACCCGTCGGCGGGTCTCGCAATGTCCTTCGAAGGACACTGCGCCCGGCCTCACGGGTGCGTTCAGAGGGTGATGACGATCTTGCCGGTGGACTTGCGGCTGCGCATCAACTCCATGCCGTCGAGTGCCTGATCGAGCGGCAGGACGTGGCTGACGTGCGGATGCAGGCGGCCCTCGGCATGCCATTTGAGCAATTGCGCGAGGGAGTCCGTCAGGACCTTGGGTTTGAAGGCGAGGTAGCCGCCCCAGTAGAGGCCCATGACCGAGAGGTTCTTCACCAGCAGGTGGTTCGCCTTGATCTGCGGCACCTCGCCAGAGGCGAAGCCGATGGTCAGGATGCGACCCTCGGGTTTGCAGGAGCGGAAGGCTGCGGTGAACTGCTCGCCGCCGACAGCGTCATAGACCACGTCACAGCCGCCGAGCGCCTTCATCTCCGCACGGATGTCCTGTGTGGCGGCGTCGATCAGGTGGTCGGCGCCGGCTTGGCGGGCGACCTGGAGCTTGTCGGCGCCACGGGCACAGGCGACGACCCGCGCCCTCATCAGCTTGCCGATCTCCACCGCCGTCAGGCCGACACCGCCGGCAGCGCCAAGCACCAGAAGGGTCTCCCCGGGTTGCAGGCGGGCCCGGTGGTCAAGCGCAAGGTGACTCGTGCCATAGGCGATCTGAAATGCCGCTGCGGTTGTGAAATCCATCGAGTCCGGCAGGTGAACCGCCCGGTCCGCGGAAAAACAACCTGTTTCCGCAAGGCCCCCTTGACCGCCATAGACGGCAACCCGGTCACCGGGGGCGAATCCGCTCACGCCGTCCCCCAGCGCATCGACCGTCCCGGCGACCTCCATGCCCATGATGAAGGGCAGCGGCGGCGTGTCCTGGTAGGTGCCCTTCAGCATCAATAAATCCGCAAAATTCAAACCACATGAAGCGATTCTCAGGCGGATCTCGCCACGCCCCGGAACGGGTTCCGGACGCTCCGTCAGGGTGGGGGGGGAATCGTGTGACGTGAGGTAAAGTGCGCGCATGAGGTCTCCGTTTCTTTCGGGGGAGTTTCCGCATACAGGGCATATATTCAAGTGGGTATACCTGTTTTCAAAAGGTATATATGACGGCGGTTCATGCAACTTAACAGCGAATTGAGCGCAAGTTTACCATCATCGCAGGTTCTTCCTTCTTGATTTGTTATAGTTGTATGATGTACTGAAATGCGGATAATTCCGTGTAAGGCGCGATTGGACCAGCCCTCGGGCTAACTGTCTTGCCGTGCCGGTGGGTTGGTCGGGCGAAAATAGAATAGGACTTGAAAAATGGCGCATCCGGTAGACGTTCATGTGGGCAAGCGCATCCGCCACCGTCGGTGGCTGGTCGGTATGACACAGCAACAGCTCGCTGAACATGTTGGGATCAAGTTCCAGCAAATCCAGAAGTACGAAACCGGGGCGAACCGCGTCAGCGCATCCCGCCTTTGGGACATCGCCGATGCCCTCGTGGTGCCGGTCAGCTTCTTCTTCGAGGGGATCGAGGCGGAAGAGGGCGAAGCCGCCAAGTCCGAGAGCGTCCCGGCGGACATCCTCGGCGACAAGGAAGCTCTGGACCTTGTGCGCTCCTACTACGCGATCCCCGAGAACCAGCGCCGCCGCCTGTTCGAACTGGCGCGTGTCCTGTCCGACGTGGCTTGAGCCGCGTCGCCCCCTGCGGTAGCTCTGGGTGAAATCCGAGCACCGGAGGGAGCATGATGGCCCTGAACGAGATCTTGGCGCGTGAGTTGGTAGAAACCGCTCATGCACTTGCCGATGCGGCCGGGATGGAAATCCTGCCGCATTTTCGCATTCCGGGTCTGACATCCGAAAACAAGCTCGAAGGCGGGTTCGATCCCGTGACCGTAGCCGATCGCGCCGCCGAGGAGGCGATGCGCGCGGTGCTGTCCGAACGCCGTCCGATGGACGCGATCCTCGGCGAGGAATTCGGCTTTTCCGATGGGGCCTCCGGGCTGACCTGGGTGCTCGACCCCATCGACGGCACGCGCGGCTTTATCTCCGGCACGCCGACATGGGGTGTGCTGATCGCCGTCTCCGACGCCCATGGCCCGGTTCTTGGCGTGATCGACCAGCCCTACACCGGCGAGCGGTTCACCGGCGGGCTGGGCCAAGCGGTCTGGACCGGGCCGCGAGGCACCGGACCCTTGCGGGCGCGCCAGACGCAAGCCATTGAAGATGCAATCCTTTTCACCACCTTCCCGGAGGTCGGTACGGCGGAGGACGCCGCCGCGTTCCGGCGCGTGTCGGCGCGCGCAAAGCTGACGCGCTATGGCATGGACTGCTACGCCTACGCGCTGCTCGCGGCCGGGCAGATTGATCTCGTGATCGAGGCCGGGTTGAACGCCTACGACATCCAGGCCCCCATCGCGGTGATCGAGGCGGCGGGCGGTCTCGTGACCGACTGGCAGGGCGGTCCGGCGCATGGCGGCGGGCGGGCCCTGGCGGCGGCGAATCCGGCGGTGCATGCCGCGGCGCTGGAATTGCTGAACGCATCGGGATAAACTGGCCCCGGGGTGCGTACTTCCCTTTTCCGGCGCCCCGGAGGTCTCTCTCTCTCGAAAAGGGTCAGGAGAGAGATTATATGTCTGAAATCCTTGTCAAGAACGCACAGACTGTGCTGACCATGAACGACGCGGGACAGGAGTTGTCCGGCGTCGATATCCGGGTGAAGGACGGCAAGATCGCCGAAATCGGACGCGGGCTCGAAAGCAGCGGCGCGGTGATCGAAGCCTCCGAATGCGTTGTCACGCCGGGCCTCGTGAACACCCATCACCATCTCTACCAGACCCTGACGCGCGCTGTCCCGGGGGGGCAGGACGCGCTGCTGTTCGGCTGGCTGAAGACGCTTTATCCGATCTGGGCGCGGTTTGGCCCGGAAGAGATGTATGTCTCGGCACAGATAGGGCTGGCGGAACTGGCGCTGTCGGGCTGCTCCATGAGTTCCGATCATTTGTATCTTTACCCGGGGGGCGCGAGTCTCGATGACACGATCCATGCCGCTCACGAGGTCGGTCTGCGCTTCCATCCGACGCGCGGCGCGATGAGCATCGGGGAGTCGGACGGGGGCCTGCCGCCGGATTCTTTGGTGGAAAAGGAGGCGGCGATCCTCGAGGACTGTATCCGCGTGATCGACCGCTTCCACGATGCGCGGGAGGGCGCGATGGTGCGGGTCGGCGTCGCCCCCTGTTCGCCGTTTTCGGTCAGCCGGGAGTTGATGCGGGACGCGGCTTTGCTGGCGCGGGACAAGGGCGTGATGCTGCACACGCACCTTGCCGAGAATGACGAGGACATCGCCTATTCGGAGGCGCAGTTCGGCTGCCGCCCGGGGCAATACGCCGAGGACCTGGGCTGGACCGGGGACGATGTCTGGCACGCCCATTGCGTGAAACTCGACGCGCAAGAGATTGATCTGTTTTCGAAAAGCGGAACCGGCGTGGCGCACTGCCCCTGCTCCAACTGCCGGCTTGGCAGCGGCATAGCGCCGGTGCGGCAGATGCGTGATGCGGGGGTCAAGGTGGGCCTCGGCGTCGACGGATCGGCCTCCAACGACGCCGGTTTGCTGATCGACGAGGCCCGGCAGGCGATGCTGCTGCAAAGGGTGTCGCGCGGGGCCGATGCCATGAGTGCGCGCGAGGCGCTTTGGATCGCGACGCGGGGCGGCGCCGAGGTGCTTGGGCGGCCCGATTGCGGGCAGATCACAGTGGGGAAACGTGCGGATCTCGCGCTCTGGGATGTCAGCGGCATCGAGGCCGCCGGAAGCTGGGACAAGGCCGCGATTCTGCTTGCCGGCCCGCGCCGCGTGCGGCACCTTCTGGTTGAGGGGCGTCCGGTGGTTCGCGATTTTCAGATCGCGACGTTCGACCTTTCTGAGGCAATTGTTAAGCAGAATCGCCTAGCCTTGCGGCTGGCCGAGACGATCTAGAGGACAAGAATGCGCGCAGGACCTGCATTGACGCTGTGCCTGATGCTGGTGTTGCTGCCATTGGACGTGGCGGCTCAGCAGGTGCGGCAGTTGCTGAACGGTATCCGGTCGGAAAACGGGCTGGGTCCGGTTGTTCCGTCCACGGCATTGGAACAGGCGGCCATGGCGCATGCGGTGGACATGGCGCAGCAGGGCTTCCTTGGCCATGTCGGCAGCGACGGGTCCGAAACCATGGCCCGCGTCAGGCGCGAGGGTTACGAGGCTTGCCATGTTGCGGAAAACATCGCGCAGGGCGGGACAAGCGTGACGGAAGTGCTCGGCGGCTGGGCGCGTTCCCCGGGCGAGCGTGAAAACCTGCTCTCACCGGAGGTTCAGGAGTACGGGCTCGTCCGTGCAACCGGGGATATCTGGGTGCTGCTGCTGGGCCGGTCGAACTGCTGAACCGCCAGGCCAGCCCCGCGTGCGCCGCAGACGTGCACTCCCCGTCGGGGCGCACCAGCGCCCCCGAAACTCCTCAGCCCTGAACCATTCGCCCCGCGACGACGGTTGCCGCAATGGCGCGGTCGTCGCCCATCATGATCGTCGGAAAGAGCGCTTCCCACAGGTCCTGCGCCACGGCGCTGCGTTGGGCGATGGCGGGGGTGGAGGCGAGGTCGAGCACGGTCAGGTCGGCTTCCATGCCGACAGCGAGGTCGCCGATCCGGTCGGCCGCGTGCAAGGCCTGCGCCGAGCCTTGTGTCGCCAGCCAGATCAGCTGCGACGGGTGCAGGGGCGTGCCCCGGAGTTGCCCGATCTCGTAGGCTGCTGCCATGGTGCGCAGCATGGAGAAGGACGAGCCTCCCCCGGTGTCCGTGGCGAGGCCGACGCTCAGGCCCGTGGCTTTCAGGCCGGCCATGTCAAACAGGCCCGAGCCGATGAAGGTGTTGGACGTTGGACAGTGGATCAGTGCCGCGCCCACCTCGCGCAGCCGGTCCTTTTCGCGCGGCTCGAGGTGGATGGCGTGGCCGTAGAGGCCGCGCTCGCCCAGCAGCCCATAAACCTCGTAGGTGTCGAGATAATCCCGCGCCTGCGGGTAGAGCGACTTGACCCATGCGATTTCGTCGGTCTGCTCCGACAGGTGCGTTTGCATCAGGCAGTCCGGGTGTTCGGCCCAGAGTGCTCCCAGCACTTCCAGTTGCTCCGGGGTCGAGGTGGGGGAGAAGCGCGGTGTGATCACATAAGACGCCCGCCCGCGCCGGTGCCAGCGCGTCAGCAGCGTCTTGCTGTCGTCATAGGCCGACTGCGCCGTGTCGCGCAGACCGTCCGGAGTGGTCCCGGGGCGGTCCATGCAGGTCTTGCCCGCGAAGACCCGCATGCCCCGCGCTTCGGCGGCGGTAAACAGTGCCTCGACGGAGCCAGGATGGATGGTGCAGTAGGAACAGACGGAGGTGGTGCCGTTCGCCAGCAGGATGTCGAGGTATCGCCCCGAAATTTCAGCGGCATAGGCCGGATCGGCAAAACGCATTTCCTCCGGAAAGGTGTAGCTGTTCAGCCAGTCGATCAGCCGTTTGCCCCAGCTCGCAATCATCGCGGTCTGCGGGTAATGCGCGTGCGCGTCGATGAAGCCGGGCAGGATCAGCCCCGCGCCATGGTCCACCCGCGCCGCCTGCGGGTGGCGCGCAGTCAGCGCCTCGGCGGTGCCGACATCGGCGATCCGCCCGTCCGCAACCAGAACCGCTCCTCTTTGCTCGTGCACCGCCGCCTCGGGTCCGAGAACGAAGGGATCGCCTTCGAAACGCAGGGTCTGGCCAAGGTGCAGGGTGGGCGATGACATGAGCGGCCTCCGGTTTGGGCGACGGGCAGAGTAGGGCTGGAAAACCCAAAGGTAAATTGCCGCTTTGCCCTGTTTCTCCCCGAAACCTTGCCCTAGTTTAGAGCCAAATCACCGGGCGGGCCGTCGCCGGTCCCAAGAACAAGATCAACAGGAGGCCGGGATGCTGGACGAGACCGAAGCCCACACCCCTGAAGCCGAAACCGATGACGACGATGCTTATGCGCTGGACCGCAAGGCCGTCGCGCAGATCCTCTATGCCGTCGACATAGACGACCGCGACAAGCTGGTCGAACTGCTCGAACCGCTGCATCAGGCCGACATCGCCGACATGCTCGAGCAGATCAACGCCTTCGACCGGATGCGGCTGATCAAGCTCTACGGCAAGGAATTCGACGGCGAGATCCTGACCGAACTCGACGAATCGATCCGCGAGGAAGTCATTCGCATCCTCAATCCCGAGGTTCTGGCGGACGCGGTCCGGGAGCTGGATTCCGACGATGTGGTCGACCTGCTGGAGGATCTGGACGATCCGCAGAAGGAAGCGATCCTCGAGGTTCTGGAGGACAGCGACCGGGTAGCGGTGCAGCAATCGCTGACCTACCCGGAGTTCTCCGCCGGTCGCCTGATGCAGCGCGAGGTGGTGATGGCCCCCGAGCACTGGAACGTGGGCGAAGCCATTGATTACATGCGCAACTCCGACGACCTGCCGGAGCAGTTCTACCACATCATCCTGGTCGATCCAAAGCTGCGCCCGGTGGGCAATGTCGCGCTTGGCAAAGTCATGGCGGCGCGGCGCGAGGTGATGCTGCAATCGCTGATCTCGGAGACCTTCCATGTCATTCCGGTGACCCGTTACGAGGGTGAGGTCGCCTATGCCTTCAACCAGTATCACCTGATTTCCGCCCCGGTGGTGGACGAGAACGAGCGGCTGGTGGGGGTCATCACCATCGACGACGCGATGGCGGTGCTCGACGAGGAGCACGAGGAGGACATCCTGCGCCTCGCCGGTGTGGGCGAGGAAAGCTCACTCTCCGACAACTTCATCGACACCACCAAGCGGCGCTTTCCCTGGCTGGCGGTGAACCTCGTGACGGCGGTGCTCGCCAGCGGCGTGATCGCGCAGTTCGAGGCAGCCATCGCGCAGGTGGTGGCGCTGGCGGTGCTGATGCCGATCGTCGCCTCCATGGGCGGCAACGCCGGGACGCAGTCCCTGACGGTGGCGGTGCGGGCGCTGGCGACGAAGGACCTCACGACGTCGAACCTCTGGCGGGTGATCCGGCGGGAGGTCATGGTGGGCCTCGTCAACGGGGTGATTTTCGCGGTGGTCATGGGGATCGTCGGGATCGTCTGGTTCGCCTCTCCGGCGCTTGGCGGGGTTATCGCTGCCGCAATGGTGATCAATCTGGTCGTGGCCGGGCTCGCGGGGATCGTGATTCCCGTGGTTCTTGAAAAGGCCGGGGTGGACCCGGCGCTGGCCTCGGGGGCCTTCGTGACGACGGTGACCGACGTGGTGGGCTTCTTCGCCTTCCTTGGCCTCGCGGTTGTCGTGCTGCTTTAAGGAACGGACGGATGGCGTTGGAAGAGCAGAAGAAAGCGGCGCGGGCCGCGGCCTTTGCGCGGCGCAAGCAGGCATTCCTGACGGCGCGGCCCGGGCAGGCGGGCAAGCTGAGCGAAGTGCTGGCCGGGTATCGCGGCGTGCCGCTCTCGGGCTACATGGCGATCCGCACGGAGATCGACCCGAAGGCGGCGATGGAGGAAGCGGCGGCGCACGGCCCGGTGGGCGTGCCGGTGATCCTCGGCGCGGGTCAGCCGCTCAAGTTCGCCCGCTGGGAGCCGGATTGCGAGCTGGTGGACGGCGTGTTCGGAGCCCGGGTGCCGGCAACGCCGGAGTATTTAGAACCAGAGGTGCTGATCGTACCGCTGGTGGCGTTTTCGCGCGGCGGCGGGCGTCTGGGGTATGGCGGCGGCTTCTATGACCGGACGCTGGAGATGCTGCGGGCGAAGCGCCCGACGCTGGCCATCGGCTTTGCCTTCGCGGCGCAGGAGGCAGTCGACCTGCCGCTTGAGCCCACGGACCAGCCGCTCGACCTGATCGTGACCGAGGACGCGGTGATCCAGCCCTAAGCCGTCAGGACAGGTAGCTGTCGACCGGCTGCAACGGGTCCGGCGCGGGCAGGCCGAGCTTCGGCATCAGGCCGATTTCCACCACCCGGCAGAGCGCGTCGAGGGGCAGGCCGTTGACGGTCTGGCCGAAGGGGTTCTCCAACTCCTCCGTGACCTCCGACAGACCGAAGAAGATATAGGCGATGATGCCGACGATCAGCGGTGTCAGCCAGCCGGAGGCCTCGACCAGCCCGAGCGGCACCAGCAGGCAGTAGAGCACCGAGGTGCGGTAGACGAGCAGCGAGTAAACGAAGGGCAGCGGCGTCGTGGCGATGCGCTCACACCCGGCCTGCGCGAGGGCGAGGGAGGAGAGGCGCTCGTCCAGTGCCTTGGCCCCGAAACCGTCGAGCCGATCGGCCTGCCGCTCGGTCCGCAGGACCTCTGCCATGGCGTCGAGCGCCGCGCAGGGCGGGTGCGCCGAGGTGGGCAGCGCGTCGGTGATCCAAGGGCGGGCGGCATCGTCGGGCGGCAGCTTGCGCAGGTTCAGCCGGTGCAGGTGCAGGAAGGCGAGGGTGTGTCGCAGGACCTGCTGCCGGGCGTCCGGATCGTCCAGGAACAGCGCCGACTCCCGGGCCAGCGACCGGCTGTCGGCGACCAGCTGGCCCCAGAGCCGCCGCGCCTCCCACCAGCGTTCGTAGGCGGCGTTGTTGCGAAAGCCGAGGAACAGCGAGAGCGCCACGCCGAAGACGGCGAAGGTGCCGGTGGCGGTGTGCTGCAGCCCGCCGAGGTGCAGGTCGATGGCGACAAGCAGCGCGGCGAAGGCCATCACCACGAGGATACGCGGATAGATGTGCGGCAACACGGAGCCGCGCAGGGAAAAGAGCAGGGCGAAGGTGCTCTTGCGTTTGCCGACGATCATGGCGGGCCTTTCCGGCTAGGACTGCCCCAGCTTTAGCGTCCCGGGGCGGGCAGGGAAGGCGGCAAGCGACCGATTGCGGCGCCCCGGCGAAATCCGGCGGGCAACGTGGGAACGCGGTGGTGCGTATCGGCACGGATGCCTCCGATCGGCGGCACCCGGGGGCACGGCGGGAAACGCGGCAAAAGGGCCACATCGAAGGGAAAGACGGACCGCGATCTTGCGACTCCATCCGCGCTCGGCGAGGGTCCAGCGCAGGTATAACGCATTGGAATTTCGGTGTGTTGTTTGGTCTGGTTCGGGGCGCGGTCCCGGGTGATCGGGAAAGGGTGACAGATGACAGGAAACGGAAACCGCCGGATTGGCATGGGGCTGGCGATGCTTTCCCTGGTGGCGGGATGCGCCAGCGTGCCGGGTCCGTCGGTGCCGGTGCAGCCGGGCAAGAGCCTCGCCTCGGCGCGTGTCGCCCTGGACCATTGCCGCCGGGAGGCCCCCGCGGGGGCGCAGAGCGCGCTGACCGCGAGCTATGTCTCCGGCATCCTGTTCGGCGGCATTCTGCTCGGGCCGATTGTCGTGGCATCCAACGCTGACAACATCCGCTACGGGGGCGAGGTCAACGCGGTGGACCGGTGTCTGAACCGGCAGGGGTTCAAGCGGCGGGACCTGACGGTTGACGAGGTGCAGGCACTGAACGGGATGGACCGCACCGGGCGGGCGCAACTGCTGGACCACCTCGTGGGTGGCGGCACGCTCGCGTCATTCCACAGGCCGTGACGGCGCGGAGGGTGAGGAAAATTTCAGACTGAAAGTTTCCTCACCGGGCCGCTCGTTTACTGCAAGGCACGCCAGCCGATATCGCGGCGACAGAAACCCTCCGGCCAGTTGGTTGCGTCCACCATGGCATAGGCCCGGTCGCGGGCCTCTTGCAGGCTCGCCCCGCGCGCCGTGGCGTTGAGCACCCGGCCGCCGGAGGCGATGATCTGCCGGTCCCGCTCCGTGGTCCCGGCGTGGAACATCATGTGGAAGCTGTCCTCCGGCAGGGTGTCGAGCCCCTTGATGACCGAGCCTTTTGCGTAGTCGCCCGGATACCCGTTCGCAGCCAGCACCACCGTCATCGCGTGATCGTCGGCCCAGGTCACCTGCGCCTCCGCCAGCCGCCCCTCGGCGCAGGCCTGCATCAGGTCGAGCGCCTGCGCACCGAGCCGCAGCATCAGCACCTGGCATTCGGGATCGCCGAAGCGGACGTTGTATTCCACGAGGCGCGGCTGTCCGTTCTCGATCATCAACCCGACATACAGAACACCCTGGTAGGGCATCCCGCGCCGGGCCATTTCCGCCATGGTCGGTCGGACGATTTCTTCGAGCGCCTTCTGCGTGACGGCCTCGTCCATGATCGGGGCGGGGCTGTAGGCGCCCATGCCGCCGGTGTTCGGGCCGGTGTCGCCGTCGCCGACACGCTTGTGGTCCTGCGCGGTGCCGACGGGCAGGCAGGTCTCTCCGTCGACCAGCACGAAGAAGGACGCCTCCTCGCCGGTCATGAACTCCTCGATGACCACTTCCGCCCCGGCGCTGCCGAAACTGCCGCCGAACATGTCGTCGATGGCCGCCTCGGCCTCTGCCACGGTTTCGGCAATGATCACACCCTTGCCCGCCGCAAGCCCGTCCGCCTTGACTACGATGGGCGCACCATTGGCGCGGACGTGCGCCTTGGCTGTTTCGGCATCGGTGAAATGGCCATAGGCGGCGGTCGGCGCCTTGGCGGCGTCGCAGATTTCCTTGGTAAAGGATTTCGACGCTTCCAGCCGCGCGGCGGCGGCGGAGGGGCCGAAGACCGCGAACCCGGCGCTGCGCAGCGTGTCGGCCACGCCCGCGGCGAGCGGGGCTTCGGGGCCGATGATCACCAGGTCGATGGCGTTTTCGAACGCGAATTCCGCCACCGCGCCGCCGTCCAGGATGTCCAGCGCCGCGCATTCCGCGATCATTGCGATCCCGGCGTTGCCGGGCGCGACGATGAGCTTGTCGCATTTCGGGTTCTGCAGCGTGGCCCAGGCCAGCGCGTGTTCCCGGCCGCCGCTGCCGA
The DNA here is from genome assembly GCF_049803835.1 of Tropicibacter sp. S64. NCBI lineage: Bacteria > Pseudomonadati > Pseudomonadota > Alphaproteobacteria > Rhodobacterales > Roseobacteraceae > Tropicibacter > Tropicibacter sp. S64. The sequence continues at coordinate 245,519 of NZ_JBNAGK010000003.1, forward strand.
GGATGAGGATGTTCATGGGCGGGCTCCTGTGTTTGACATGCGCTGCGCGCCGGGGGTTCCACCCCCGCACCCCGGAGGTATTTGGGGACCAAAGAAGCACGAGGGGCGCTTTTGTCTTCTTCGCTGCTCCTTTAAGGTCGGGGGGCTTTGGAGGCAAGGGAGCGCTGGCGAATGGATCTTCTGGACGACGAACCGGCGGGGAACACACCGGAGTATTCGGTTTCCGAGCTGTCCGGCGCGGTCAAGCGGATGATCGAGGGCGAGTTCGGCTTCGTGCGGGTGCGCGGCGAGGTCGGGCGGGTGACGCGGCCGCGCTCCGGGCATGTCTATCTCGATCTGAAGGACGACCGCGCGGTGATCTCGGGGATCCTGTGGAAGGGCGTGGCCGACCGGCTGCAGACCCTGCCGGAGGAAGGCATGGAGGTGATCGCCACCGGGCGGATGACCACCTTTCCGGGGCAGTCCAAGTACCAGATCGTCATCGACGACATCCGGCCCGCGGGCATGGGTGCGCTCATGGCCATGCTGGAGAAGCGCAAGGCGCAGATGCAGGCGGAAGGGCTGTTCGATCCGGCGCGGAAGCGGGCCTTGCCGTACCTGCCGGAGATCATCGGAGTGGTAACCTCTCCCACCGGGGCGGTGATCCGGGACATCCTGCATCGCTTGCGGGAGCGGTTTCCGCGCAAGGTGCTGATCTGGCCGGTGGCGGTGCAGGGCGCGGCCTGTGCGCCGGAGGTGGCGCGGGCCATCGAAGGGTTCAACCGGCTGACACCGGGCGGGGCCCTGCCGCGGCCGGATCTGCTGATCGTGGCGCGGGGCGGCGGCTCGGTCGAGGATCTCTGGGGCTTCAACGAGGAGATCGTGGTGCGGGCGGCGGCGGCGTCGCAGATCCCGCTGATCTCCGCGGTCGGGCATGAGACAGATACCACGCTGATCGACTACGCCTCGGACAAGCGCGCGCCGACGCCGACGGCGGCGGCGGAGATGGCCGTGCCGGTCAGGCTCGACCTGATGGGCTGGGTGAGCGACGCGGGCACCCGGATGACGCGGGCCATGGGGCAGCGCATCGAGGTGCGCGGCCAGCGGCTGCGCGACCTGGCGCGGGCGCTGCCGCGGCCGGAGGAACTGGTCGAAGGGCCACGGCAACGGCTCGACGTCTTGGGCGACCGGCTGCCGGGGGCGCTGCAGCGGCTGGTGGACCGGCGGCGGCTGCGCCTGAGCGAGCAGGCCGGGAGCCTGCGCCCCTCCGTGCTGAGCCGCGCCATCGCGGTGGAGCGAAGCAAGCTGGCCGACCGCGGCGCCCGGCTGTCCCCGGCGCTGGAGCGGCTTGTCCTGCAGCGGCGCGAGGCGCTGGCGCGGCGGGCGGACCGGCTCAGCCTCACGCCCATCCGCCGCGAGATCGCTGCGCAAGGCGAACGGCTGGACGCCCTGACCCGGCGCATGGAGCAGGCGCACACCGGGCGCATCGCGCAGGCGCGGCAAAAGCTGGAGGCCGTGGACCGGCTGCGCGAGACGCTGGGCTATCGCGAGACGCTGCGGCGCGGCTACGCCGTGGTGCGTGGCGATGGCGCGCTGGTGACGACCCGCGAGGCGGCGGCTCGGGCCTCGGTCTTCGAGATCGAGTTCGCCGATGGCACGCTGACGGTTGGCGGCGGTGCCGACCCGGAGCGGCCGAAACCGAAGCCCGCTGCGAAACCGAAGACCCCGCCGCCGGAGCAGGGAAGCCTGTTCTGAGGAACGTCGCGCAACCCATTGTGTAAACGGCAGGCTTTACTTTGTGTTCTGCACTCGCATAGACTTTTTCTGCAATGCTGCATGACAGGGAGAGCCACTAATGGCGGAGTCCGAAAAGCCACTGCTGATCAAGCGCTATGCCAGCCGTCGGCTCTACAACACCGAAACTTCGGACTACGTGACGCTCGAGGACATCTCCGGCTTCATCCGCGACGGGCGCGAGGTGCAGATCATCGACCTCAAATCCGGCGACGACCTGACCCGGCAATACCTGCTGCAGATCGTGGCCGAGCATGAGAGCAAGGGCGAGAACGTCCTGCCGATTGCCGTGCTGACCGACCTCGTGCGCAGCTACACCACGCAGGCGGGGACCATGGTGCCGCAGTTCCTCGCCGCCAGTTTCGAGGCCTTCCAGAAGAGCCAGTCGAAATGGGTGGAGAACATGAACTCGATCAACCCGATGGCGAAGCTCCCCGGGTTCGAGGCGATGCAGGCGCAGCAGGAGGCCTTCCTGAAGGCGATGACCGGCGGCGTCGGCAAGTCCTGGTCGGGACCGTCCGAGGATGACAGCCCGAAGGAGGGCGAGGACCTCGACGCGATCCGCAAGCAACTGGCGGACCTGCAAAGCAAGCTGTCGAAGCTCGACAAGTAGGCCTGATCAAACCGATTTTCCGCATGTCGGCCCGGATTCGCTGGACGAGTCCGGGCCGATGTCCATTTTCGGGGCTCTCAGCCGACCGGCAGCGGCGCATCGCCCTTCGGCTGGTTCATCACGATCTGCGAATGCACGCGGGAGACGCTGCGATGGGCCAGCAGGACCTCGTGGATCAGCCGGTTCAGCGCCGGCAGGTCGGGGCAGAACACGCGCAGGAGGTAGTCCGCCTCGCCGGTCATGGTCCAGGCGCTGACGATCTCCGGGCGGGTGCCGATCAGCCGGGTGAAACTGCTGCCTTCGTCCGAGCCGTGCCGGGCGAGTTGCACCTGCACGAAGGCCTGCACGTCCAGGCCGAGCCGCGCCGGGTCGAGCCGGGCGCGATACCCGACGATGAGACCTGCCTCTTCCAGCCGCTGACGGCGGCGGCCGATCTGGCTGGCGGAGAGGTTGAGCCGCTCCGACAACTCCTGCGCGGTGGCGTGGGCGTCCCTTTGCAGTTCTGTCAGAAGGGCGCGGTCGGTTGAGTCGAGGCTGATGCGGGGATCTTGCATGATCTGAGCGTATCACGCGAGTTCTGCGCGGACAATCGTCTGAGAAAGGCGAGAATGCGCACTTCTTGCGCTGATTGCGGCCTATCATGGCCCCAACGCGCAAACAGGAGGACTTCATGGGACCTTTCCCGCACGACGCCCCGCAGGCCACCATCACCAAGGAAAACCCCGCCGGAACCGACGGGTTCGAATTCGTCGAATTCGCCCATCCGAACCCCCAGGAGTTGCGCGACCTCTTCGCGCGGATGGGCTATGTCCATGTCGCCAACCACAAGACCAAGGCGGTCGAGCTTTGGCAGCAGGGTGACATCACATACGTGCTGAACGCCGATCCGGACAGCTTTGCCGCCCGCTTCGTGGAGGAGCACGGCCCCTGTGCGCCCGCGATGGCGTGGCGCGTCGTGGATGCGCAGCATGCCTTCACCCATGCGGTGAAGAACGGCGCGGAACCCTATGACGGCGAAGACAAAACTGTCAATTGGCCGGCCATCAAGGGGATCGGCGGAAGCCTGATCTACTTCACCGATCAATACTACGACACCTCGCCCTACAACACCGAGTTCGACTGGATCGAGCAGTCGAAGCCGCGCGGCGTGGGGTTCTATTACCTCGATCACCTGACGCACAACGTGTTCAAGGGCAACATGGACACCTGGTTCGACTTCTACGGCAAACTGTTCAATTTCCGCGAGATCCGGTTCTTTGACATTCAGGGCAAGTACACCGGCCTGTTCAGCCGTGCGCTGACCTCGCCCTGCGGCCGCATCCGCATTCCGATCAACGAGGACCGGGGCGAGACCGGGCAGATCGTCGCCTATCTCAAGAAGTACAAGGGCGAGGGCATCCAGCACATCGCCGTGGGTGCGCGCAACATCTATGACGCGACGGATGCCATCGCGGACAAGGGCGTGCAGTTCATGCCCGGGCCGCCCGACAGCTATTATGCGCTTTCCTTCGACCGGGTCACCGGCCACGAGGAGCCGGTCGAGCGGATGAAGAAACACGGCATCCTGATCGACGGCGAAGGCGTTGTCGACGGAGGCGAGACCCGTATCCTGTTGCAGATCTTCTCGAAGACCGTGATCGGTCCGATTTTTTTCGAGTTCATCGAGCGCAAGGGCGACGACGGGTTTGGCGAAGGCAACTTCAAGGCGCTGTTCGAGTCGATCGAGCGCGAGCAGATCGAGAACGGCGAGTTGAAGGAAGCCGGCTGAGGCGCGATCCGAAAAGCCAAGCGCCCGTCCGGCAGGGAGGAGAAGGCGTCCGCATCCGGCGGACGCCTTTTTCACGCCGGGATGCGGGTGCGGCGCAACTTTGCTGCGCTGCGCAGATATTTGCTATAGGCATGTTTGAAAACCTCGCCTATCCTCCGCATCGGACTGGATTTTTCAGAGGTGGCGGGTGCTGGAACTCGACCATATCGCGGTGGCGGGCGAGACGCTCGAAGAGGCTGTGGACCATATCGAGGCGCGGCTTGGCCGGGTCATGCGGCCCGGGGGGCATCATGCCCGGTTTGCCACGCATAACGCCCTGCTCGGGATCGACCCGCTGCTTTATGTCGAGGCCATCGCGATCGACCCGCAGGCGCCGCCGCCATCCGATGCGCGCTGGTTTGGGCTGGACGACTTTTGCGGTCCGGCGCGGCTGGCCACGTGGATCTGCCGGGTGCCCGACCTCGACGCCGCGCTGGCGGCGCTGCCGATGGCGGGGCGGCGGGTGGAACTGGCGCGGGGCAGCCTGCGGTGGGCGATGGCCGTACCGGAGGACGGAAGGTTGCCCTTCGACGGGCTGTTTCCGGCTCTGATCCAGTGGTATCCGGGCGCACCGACGCCGGGGCACGTGCTGGCTTCCGACGGCATGACCCTGACGCGGCTGAGCGTGTGCCACCCGGAGGCGGCGGCGCTGAATGCCCTGCTGGCGCCGCATCTCGACGCGCCGCAGGTGGCGTTCGAAACCGCCGCGACGCCGGGCCTGCGGGCCGATTTCATCTGTGGCACCGAGGAGACGGCGCTGTGAGCGTAACCATCCGGACCGCCACGTCCGACGATGCGGTGGCCATCGCCGCGCTGTGGAACGAGGCCATCGACACCACGTCGATCACCTTCACGACGGAGCGCAAGACGTTGGAAGGTCTGCGAAAAGACATCGCGCAGCGCGGCCCGCTGTTCCTTGTCGCGGATCTCGACGGACAGTTCGGCGGCTTTGCCACGGCCTTCGCCTTTCGGGGCGGGCCGGGGTATCGCTTTACTTTCGAACACTCCGTGCAACTGGTGCCGCAGGCGCGCGGGCACGGTGTCGGGCGGGCGCTGATGGCGGCGCTGGAGGCAAACCTGCGGCAGCAGGGCGCGCATTCGCTGTTTGCCGGGGTCAGCGGCGAGAACCCGGACGGCGTGGCGTTTCATGCCGCCATCGGGTTTCGCGAGGTCGCGAGACTGCCCGAAGTCGGGCACAAGTTCGGCAGATGGATGGATCTTGTGCTGATGCAGAAAATTCTGTGAAACCTGACCTGACAGAACGCGCGTAAAGGCTTAGGATCGGGCCATGTCGATCTGGAGCCGCATCACCCAAGCCCTTGCTTCCCTCGCCGCCGGCGAAGGGCTGGCCGCCGTTTTCGAAAAGCTGCGCACCCCGCCGGAGCGGACGGTTGGCTTTACCATCGCGGTGATTGCCCTCTCGGCGAAGATGGCGAAGGCGGACGGGCTGGTCACGCGGGACGAGGTCAGCGCCTTCCGCGAGGTCTTTGCCATCGCGCCCGAGGACGAGGCCGGTGCGGCGCGGGTGTTCAACCTCGCGCGGCAGGACGTTGCGGGGTTCGAGGAATACGCGCGGCGCATCGCCCGCCTGTTCGGTGACGGGAGTGCGGCGCTGTACGACCTTATGGAAGGGTTGTTCCACATCGCCATGGCGGACGGCAGTTATCACCCGAAGGAGGACGATTTCCTGCGCCGGGTGGCGGAGATCTTCGGTCTGAAGGTGGCGCAATTCGAGGACATGCGGGCGCGTTTCGTGCCGGAAGCCCGGTGCAGCCCTTACCGGGTGCTGGGCGTGACGCCGGAGACGCCGCTGGACGAGATCCGCACGGCCTATCGCCGTCTCGTGCGTGACAGCCATCCCGACATCATGATCGCGCGGGGCGTGCCGGAGGAGGCGGTGAAGCTGTCGCAGAAGCGGCTGGCGGAGATCAACCGCGCCTGGGAAGAGATTTCGGCCCGCGAGACCGCGTGAGCGCCGGTGCGGATCGCCACCTACAACATCGAATGGTTCGACGCCCTGTTCGACAACGCGGGGCAGGTGCTCGCGGATGACGACTGGTCGGCGCGGTACAACGTGACGCGCCGGCAGCAGGCGGAGGCGATTGCCATCGTGCTGACGGCGCTGAACGCGGACGCGGTGATGGTGATCGAGGCGCCGGACACCTCACGCAGGCGCAGCACGTCGCGCGCGCTGTCGCAGTTCGTCGAGGCCTATGGGCTCAGGACCACCGGCGTGGTCACCGGCTTCGTCAACGACACGCAGCAGGAAATCGCGCTGCTGTACGATCCGGCGGTGATGACCGCGCGGCATGATCCGCAAGGCAGTCCGGACAGCATGCCGCCGCGCTTCGACGGGGCGTTCGACATCGATTTGGACGTTGACGCGGCGCTCGATCATGTCACCTTTTCCAAGCCGCCGCTGGAACTTGCCGTGACGCTGGCGGGCGGGCGCGGCCTGCGGATGATCGGGGCGCATCTGAAATCCAAGGCACCGCATGGGGCGCAGGGGCGGGACGCGGTCATGCGGCTGTCGATTGCCAACCGGCGCAAGCAACTGGCGCAGGCAATCTGGCTGCGGCAACGCATCGCGGCGCATCTCGAGGCCGGGGACGACCTGATCGTGATGGGCGATCTGAACGACGGGCCGGGGCTGGACGAGTACGAGAACCTGTTCGGCCGCTCCTCGGTGGAGATCATTCTCGGCGACGGCGGTCCGCGCCTGTTCGACCCGCACGCGGAGCAGGCGCTGGTCAGCCGGATCAGTGCGCAGCCGACCACGGCGCGGTTCTACCTCACGGGTGAGGACCGCTACCTGCAGGCGCTGCTCGACTACGTGATGATTTCCGGCGGCTTGCGCAACCTGCAGCCACGCTGGCGGATCTGGCACCCGTTCGACGATCCGGTCTGCTGGAAAACGCCGGAACTGCGCGAGGCGCTGCTGGCCGCGTCCGACCATTTCCCGGTGAGCCTCGACATCGACCTGTGAGGGGGAGCCTTGCGGTAGGGTGGGTTTCAAACCCACCCTACGGATCGTGTCCCGGCCCGCGCCTCAGCGGAACAGGCTGAGCAGTTGTTGCGGTGCGCTGTTGGCGATCGAGAGGGCTTGCACGGCCAGCTGTTGCTGTACCTGAAGGGCCTGGAGCCGGGCGGAGGTGTCCTCCATGTCGGCGTCCTCCAGCTGGCCGAGGCCGTCCTTCAGCACCGCCGACATCATCCCGACGAACTTCGACTGGGTGTCGATCCGGCCCTGGTCCGAGCCGAAGGCGGCGGCGGCGTCGATGGCGTAGCCGAGCAGGCCCTCGATCTGGCTCAGAGCCTTGCCCGCGCCCGCGTTGGTCGTAACGTCGATCTCGCCCAGCGTTTCGAGCCCGCCGCCAATGGTGTTCCCGGCCGCCGCCGTCAGCGTGTTGACATTGGCGGTGATGGTGTCGGTGCCGTCGGTGACACCGGAGGAGATCACCAGCGACTGGCCGGAGACGCGGACGTCGAAGACATCCTTGTTCAGGTCGTTCTCCTTGGCGTAGTCGTCCCAGGCGCGTTTCAGCGCTTTCGCCACGTCCCCGGCGGTGTCGCCGTCATGGGCCACGTAGCTCAGCGCGCTCGCCGCCATCTCTGTTTGCGTTTCGTTCGCCACAGCACTTGTCCGGTAGTCGGCCTGGGTGAAGCTGCTATTGTTGGCGTCGGTGCCGAAGAGCGAGAGCGAGAAGGCGTCCCCGGCGGCGACGCTCAGGCTGGAGAGGTCGATGGTCACTTCGCGCGTGGCGTTCAGCGTGCCGGTGGCGGCGGCGGCGGTGAAGGTGCCGCCGGTGGCGGAGACGCTCGACGCGCCGGTGCCCATGTCACGCCGGGTGAAGGCCATGTCCGAGCTGCTGACCGAGCTGCCGCTGCGGTCGATGGAGGCCAGCACGTTGATCTGGCCGCTGCCCGCCGTGGAATCGGTGTTCTGCAGCATGTTCTGGCCGTTGAACGAGGCGGTGGAGGTGATGCCGTCGATCTGTTCGCGCAGGGCGTCGATGCCGGCCTGGATCTTGGCGCGGTCGACGTTGCCTTCCTGGGCGGAGACGATCTTGCCCTTGATGTCGGTCAGCAACTCGGTGATCGTCTCGGCCCCCTGGCGGGCGACGGACATGGTGGCCTGTCCCAGCGCAAGGCTGTTCGAGACGTTCTGGAAACCGGCAATGTCGGCCCGCATGGTCCGGGAGATGGCCCAGACGGCGGAGTTGTCCGTGGGATCGGCCACGCGCTTGCCGGTGGAAATCTGGTTCTGGGTTTCTGCGATCTGCGCGTTGATGTTTCGCAGCGTTGCGAGGGCCGTGGAGGCCCCTCTGTTGGTAAGAATACTCGACATGGTGCTCGCCTTTGTCATGGAACAAGGCGTTTCTACGCCAAAGACACCGGGTATCCGGCACCTCGCGCATCATTCAGACACTGCAGGCCATTTTTTGACGGACTGCGCCACTTGGTTCAGTGCGCAGTCACAATGCCGCACCAGCGTTAACCACCGCTTAACACTTCGCGGCAGCCTGGGGGCGATATTAAGGCTTTGTTGTGATTCTCTTCCAAACCGGAAACAACACCGCCTTCATAGCGTCAATGTCTTAATCATCCGTGTGCGTCAGCTTGGGAACATCCGCCGCCCCGGCGGAGCCTCGTCCGGAGAGGGACGGGTATTCCATGAAGAATCGGTGGCAGGAGAAGGCGAAGGTGCCTTCGGGCGGCACGTCGCGCTCGAAATGCCCGTCGGGCCGCATCACCCAGCTTTGCGCCGTGTCCGCGAGATTCGCCGCCATGATCTGGCTGACGATCTGGGATTTCACGGTGGGGTTGTTGATCTCCACCCCGGTTTCGACCCGGCGGTTGAGGTTGCGGCCCATCCAGTCGGCGGAGGAGATGAACACCCGCGCCTTCTTGTGCGGCAGCCCGTAGCCGTTGCCGAAACAGGCGATGCGCGAATGCTCCAGGAACCGTCCGATGATGGACTTCACCCGGATGTTTTCGCTCAGGCCCTTGATACCCGGCCGCAGTCCGCAGATGCCGCGGATCACGCAATCGACCTTCACCCCGGCCTGGCTGGCACGGTAAAGCGCGTCGATCATGTCGGGCTCGATCAGCGAGTTCATCTTGAGCCAGATCTGCGCCGGCTTGCCCGCCTTCGCGTGTTCGATCTCGGCGTCGATGCGCTCGATCATGCCGGATTTCAGCGTGTGCGGCGAGAAGTGCAGGTTCTCCAGCCCGGCGGGCATGGCGTAGCCGCTGAGGTAGTTGAACAGCTTGGCCGCATCACGCCCGAGCGCCGCATCGCAGGTGAAGAAGCTGAGGTCGGTGTAGATCTTGGCGGTGATCGGGTGGTAGTTGCCGGTGCCCCAGTGCGTATAGGTCACCAGCCGGTCGCCCTCGCGCCGCACGACCTGGCTGATCTTGGCGTGGGTCTTCCAGCCGAGGAAGCCATAGACCACATGCGCCCCGGCGCGTTCGAGACGGCGCGACTGGCGGATGTTGGCGGCCTCGTCGAAGCGGGCCTTGAGTTCGACCAGCGCGGTCACCGACTTGCCGTCCTCGGCGGCGGCGCAGAGTGCCTCGACGATGGGGGACTGGCGTGAGGTGCGGTAGAGCGTCTGCTTGATGGCGACGACATCGGGGTCGGCGGCGGCCTGGTTGAGGAAGCGCACCACCATGTCGAAGGTCTCGTAGGGGTGATGCAGCAGCATGTCCTTCTGCGCGATGGCGGCGAACATGTTGCCCTCGTGGTCCTGCACCCGTTCCGGCACGCGCGGGGTGAAGGAGGGCCAGAGCAGATCCGGGCGGCTGTCGAGCACCAGCTCCTTGAGGTCGGCGATGCCGATGATGCCGTCGAGTTCGATCACTTCGCTCTCGTCCACGTGCAGCTCGCGCATCACGATCCGGCGCAAGGCGGCAGGGGCATTGGCGGAGGTGGTCAGGCGCACGACCTCGCCGCGACGACGGCGCTTCAGCGCCACCTCGAACTCGCGCACCAGGTCCTCGGCCTCTTCCTCGACTTCGAGATCGCTGTCCCGCAGCACCCGGAACCCGAAGTGATCCTTGACCGCATAGCCCGGGAACAGGCTGTCGATATGCAGCAGCAGCACGTCTTCGAGCAGGATGAAGCGGGATTGCCCGGGCTCGCGTGGCAGCGCCATGAACCGGTTGACCTGCGCCGGGATCGGCAGCAGCGCCTGCAACGGGCGTTTGTCCTTCCGGCGGTCGAGTTGCAACGCCAGGCAGTAGCCCATGTTGGCGATGAACGGGAAAGGGTGCGCCGGGTCGATGGCCAGAGGCGAGAGCACCGGGAAGACCTGTTCGAGGAAAGCGGTCTCCAGCGCCTTGCGGTCGTCCTCGGTCAAATCGTCGCGGGAGACGATGGTGATGGATTCCGCTTCCATCTCCTTGCGCAGGGCGCTGAGCATGTCCTGCTGCGCGGCCATCAGCCTGCGGGCGTTCTCGTCGATCAGCACCAGCTGTTCCGCCGGGGTCAGCCCGTCGTCGGCGGGGGTGGTGTTGCCGGCATGAGCCAGCTCGCGCAGACCCGCAACGCGGACGGTGTAGAACTCGTCGAGGTTCGTGGCGGAGATCGACAGGAACCGCAGCCGCTCCAGCAGCGGCACGCGCGGGTTGCCCGCCTCTTCCAGCACCCGCCAGTTGAAGCCAAGCCAGCTGAGCTCGCGGTTGAAGAACCGCCCCGGTCCGGTGAGGTCCAGGTCGGGCATTTCGGTGGCGGGCGGGATCGGGGACTTGAGGAAATCGGCTTGGGTCATGGCGGGCTTATCCGGACGGGTTGAAACGATTTTATGACGTTTCCCCGTCCCCTGGCAAAAGTTTCGGGGCGAACAGGCTCTCGAAAACCGTGGAGGCCAGCGGGCGGTTGACGCCCTTCGGACGCCCGAGCGCCTCGCGGTCGAGGATCTCCACCATCAGCTGCGCCGCCGCATAACTGCGCGGGATGCGCCGGGCGAGGAAGGGGATGACATCGGCGGCGGGCACGATCTGGCGGTCGGCAAACAGCTTGGCCATGACGGCGGAGAGCAGATCGTCATCCGGTTCCGACAGTTGCGCCCCCTGCGCCCCCTCGGCGCGGCTTTGCAGGTCGGGCAGGGACAGGCCCCATTGCAGGGGCGGCGTGCGGGCGGTCATCAGGAGCGCGTGGCCCTCGGCCAGCACGAGGTTGTGCAGGTGAAACAGCGCCTCCTCGGCGGCGCGGTTGCCGGCGATGGTCTCGATGTCCTCGACGCAGACCGGCCCCTGCGCCGTGGCGGCGATGTCCGCATGCGGCAGCGCTTCGGCGGGCAGGATCAGGGCCCCGGTCATGCGTGCCCAGACATGTGCAAGGTGCGTCTTGCCCGAGCCGGGCGGGCCGGAGAGCACGAACTTGCCCGAGGGCCAGGTCTTCCAGCCGTCGATCTGGGCCACCGCCAGCGCGTTGGCGTCGGTGACATAGAAGTCCGACCGCCCCAGTGCCGGACGGCTCGGCAGGGGCAGGGCGAGTTGCCTGGGCGTGCTCATGTATCGTTTTGTCCCGTGAGGCCGAGATAGAGACGGCTTGTCTTGTACTGATGCGTCGCAAAGCGCGTCAGCACGCCGATGGCGGCGGCCAGCGGCACCGCCACCAGCATCCCGACAAAGCCGAAGAGGGAGCCGAAGACCGACAGAGCCAGCAAGAGCCAGACCGGGTGCAGCCCGACCGACTGGCCGACCATGCGCGGGGTCAGGATGTTGCCCTCGATGAACTGGCCGGACTGGAAGATGGCCCAGACCGCCGCGATCCACCACCAGTCGCCCCAGAACTGGAACAGCGCAAGGCCGATGGCCAGAACGCCGCCGACGATGGCGCCGACGTAGGGGATGAAGGTCAGAAGACCCGCGATGACGCCGACGACGAGGCCGAACTGCAGCCCGACGAGCCATAGCGCGGCGGCGTAATAGACGCCGAGGATGATACAGACGGAGCCCATGCCGCGGACGAAGCCCGCCAGAACCTTGTCCACGTCCCGAGCCAGCATGCGCACGGTCTCGCGGTGGTCGAGCGGCACCAGCTCGTCGACCCGCGCCACCATGCGGTCCCAGTCGAGCAGCAGGTAGACCGCCACCACCGGCACGATGACGAAGAGCACCGCCATGTTCAGCAGCGAGGCGGCGCTGCTGAGCGCGGTGTTCAAGAGCTCGCCGCCCTTGGACTGGATGGTCTCGCCGATGGTCGCCAGCGTCTTGCGCACCGGGCTGTCCTCGACGATCAGGCTGGGGAAATTCTCGGTCAGGAAGGTCTGCAGGTCGCGGAACAGCTTCGGCGCGAAGTCGAAGAGCGCCACCGCCTGCTGCACCAGTGTCGGGATCACCGCCAGCGCCAATATGACGAAGATGACGAGCGAGGTCACGGTGATGATCGCGGTCGCGGCGGCGCGGCTGAAGCCCATTCGCTCGAGGCGGTCCGCCACCGGATCGAGGAAATAGGCAATCGCGCCGCCGAGCACGAAAGGCAGCAGCACGTCGCCGAGGAACCACAGAACCACGGCGAAGGCAGCCGTGGCGATGGCCCAGTATTTGAATTGTTCCCGGACTGGCAGGGCCATGGGGCCTCCCGTTTGCGCTTTCACCCTACATCGCCCGCCGGGGCCGCGGTTTCAAGCGCGAAGCGGGGTTTGCCGGCCGACGCCTTGGCCTGTGCCGGTTTGCCGGGCGCGCCGGGAAGAGGCGTTTGACAAGGGCGACAGGCCGCGTAGGGTCTGGAGCGGCGGAATTATTGCCGCCCCCCGGACAGTTGACCGATTTCCAGAGACCCGCCCCATGATCCGACGCCTTTTCGCCTGCCTGAGCTTGTTCTTGCTGCTCGCCGCACCGCTCCATGCCCAGACCGAGGAGGCCGTGCCGGAAGACGCCGCGCCGGAAGAGGTGGTCGACACCAACCAGACCGTCTCGGTCGAAGGCGGCGTGCGGGACGAACAGATCCAGCGGCGGCTGAAGAACATCGTGGAAAGCTCCGGCTGGTACAGCGATGTGGAAGTGCGGGTGGAGGATGGCATCGTCTTTCTCGACGGCAGCACAGACAGCGTGAAGCGGCAGGAATGGGTGCGCGATCTGGCGGCCAAGACCGACGGCGTAGTCGCCGTGGTCAACCGCATCCGCCTGAACCAGAAGGTGAAATTCACCCTCGCTCCCGCCATGACCGAATTGCGCAACCTGCGCGACCAGGCGGTGGCGGCGGCGCCGTCCGTGCTGGTGGCCGTGCTGATCCTGCCGCTGGCCTTCTTCCTGTCGAGCGTGGTGGCACGGCTCGCCGGATGGGCGCTCTCGGATCGCATCAAGACACCGATCCTGCGTGACATCACGGTGCGGATGATCGCGCTGCCGGTGTTCCTGATCGGCCTCTACATCGTGCTGCAGGTGGCGGGGCTGACGAAACTCGCGGTCTCGCTGATCGGCGGCGCGGGCATCTTCGGCATCGTGATCGGTTTTGCCTTCCGCGACATCGCCGAGAACTTCCTCGCCTCGCTTCTGCTCTCCCTGCGCCAGCCGTTCCGCCGCGGCGATTTCGTGGCGGTGGCGGGCTACCAGGGCGTGGTGCACTCGATGAACACCCGCTCGACCGTGCTCGTCTCGCCCGAGGGCAACCACATCCAGATTCCCAACGCCTCGGTCTTCAAGTCGACCATCGAGAACTTCACAGCCAGCGCAACGCGGCGGGGCAGTTTTCAGGTGGGCATCGGCTACGACGGCGCGATCTCCGAGGCGCAGGACATCATCCTCGCTGTGCTGATCGGGCACGAGGCCGTGCTGACCGACCCGGAACCGATGGTGCTGGCGGACGGGCTGGGGGATTCGACGGTGAACATCTGCGTCTACTACTGGTTCGACGGCACGAAGGTGTCGTCGCTCAAGCTGCGCTCGTCGCTGATCCGGCGCGTCAAGAAGGCGCTGATGGAGGCGGGGGTTTCCATGCCGGACCCGGCGCGGGAGATCATCTTCCCCCAGGGCCTGCCCTGGCCCGTGGGCGCCGAGGTCAACGCCGGGCCCGCACCCCGCGCCGCGCCGGTCCCGGAGGCGGTGCCGGAGGCGGAGGTCTCACACGCGGAGGACGATCTGTCGAACGAGGTCGAGGCGCTGGACGACCAGATGACCACCGAGGTCGAAGGGCACAAGGAAGACGACCTGTTGGACGGGTGAGGCCGGGAGCCGGATTCCTTAAAGGAATCCGGTCCGATTTCCTTGCAGGAAATCGGCGCACGTCGCGGCTTACCCGGCGCCCAGCCCCAGTTGCATCAGGGTCTTGCGGACCGGCTTCAAGGTGTAGAGCGCATCGAGCGCCTTCGCCCGGGCATCGCGCAGCGCCGGCGCGGAAATCATCGACGTCCGGTTCAGCAGCGTGATCCCCGCCACCCGCGCCCGGATGTCGGGCAGGCGTTTGCGGGCGTAGGCGTCCAGCATTGCCGCATCGCCAAGCCGGTCCGGAGCAGCCCCGGCCAGCTCCAGCAGGGCCGCCATGTCCTTGAGCGACATGTTCAATCCCTGCGCACCGATGGGCGGCACCACATGCGCCGCCTCTGCCACCAGGGCCAGCCGCTGGCCGGTCAGCCGCTCCGCCTCCTGCGCGATGATCGGCCAGAGGGTGCGGCGGGAGGCGAGGGTCAGCGGGCCGAACAGGTGGCAGGAGCGTTCCGACATTTCCGCCTCGAAGGTCTCGGGCGGCAGGGCCAGCAGCCGTTCCGCCTTCGGCCCTTCCTCCATCCAGACGATGGCCGAGCAGGGCCGCCCGTCGCGATCCGGCAGCGGCACCAGCGTGAACGGCCCGCCGGTGCGGTGGATCTCGGTCGAGACATTGCCGTGCGGGATCGGGTGGGTGACCGCAAAGGCCAGCGCCTTCTGGCCGAAGCGTGTCGTCTTCACCCCGATCCCTGCTGCCGTCCGCATCGGCGAGGCGCGGCCATCCGCCGCGATGACAAATCGGCAGCGCACGCGGGTGCCGTCCGACAGGCCGACACGTGCCTCGCCCTCGCGGGTGAACAGCGTGGTGGTGGCCGTGCCGGGGCGGAAGCTGACGCGGGGCATGTTCCTCAGGCGGGCCACCATCTCCCGGCGCAGCAGCCAGTTCGGCAGGTTCCAGCCAAACGGCTCGTCGGAAATGTCAGCGCTTTCGAAATCCTTGATGACCCGCGGCTCCGGCGTCTCGCCGCCCGCGTCGACGATGCGCATCACCTCCAGCGGTGTCGCAAAGGGCTCCAGCTGTTCCCATAGTCCGGCCTCGCGCAGGAAATCCCGCGCCGGTTGCAGGAAGGCGGTGGTGCGCAGGTCGGCGCCCTCCGCCGCGCCGTCCATGATCGGCGGCATGGGATCGACGCACAGCACGTCGAACCCGTGAGAGGCGAAAGCGGCCGTCGCGGTCAGACCCGCAATGCCGCCGCCCGAAATGACGATGTCATGATCCATGGCCTTCACTCCTTGCCCCCGATGTAGGGCGCAGGCGCGGAAAAGACCATGCGGCAGGGCGCCTTACTTGCCGACCGTGATCAGGATCAGGACAGCGAAGACAACCGGCACCATGGCCAGCGCCGACATCGCCAGTCCCTGCAGACCGAAGGTCGCGGTGATCGCCGCGACCAGCGCCACGAACAGGACGAGGCAGAGCAGGACGCCCGTGTCGCCGGCCAGGGTGGCCCGGGCCTTGGCGGTGTCCGGTGCGGAGGTCAGGGTTTCGGTCGCCGACATGGGAAGTCTCCTGCAAAGATGAATTCGGGAGACATATATGGAGCGCTGAGGCCGGGACCACGTGCGGAATGTCGCAGGCGCGGTATGCGCCAGGCCGATGGTCGCGGCGTGCCCGGATGTCCCGGAGCCCTATCGCTCAAGAAGCCGCCTGAGGAAGGCGGTCAGGTCGTCCGTGTGGTGATGAATGTGTGGCTGCGGGTCCGGGTCGGGGGCGACATGGACGGTCTGCATGCCCATTGCATGCGGTGCCGCGAGATTGCGCGGGTCATCCTCGAACATCGCAGAGGTCTGCGAATCGAGACCGTCGAGCGAAAAGACGGTTTCGAAGGCCGCGCGGTCCGGTTTCGGCAGGTATCCCGCGTGCTCGACACCGTAGATGGCATCGAAGGCGGCATCGAGGCCCCGGCTGCGGAGCACCTGCGCCGCATAGGGCGCGCTGCCATTGGTGTAGACGATCTTGCGGCCGGGGAGGGCGGCGATCAGCTCGGCCAGATGCGGGTCCGCCTCCAGAGCGCCGAAGTCGATGTCGTGAACCTCTTCGAGATAGGCGTCCGGGTCCACCTTGTGCTCGCGCATCAACCCGGCGAGCGTGGTGCCGTGGGTCTGCCAGTACTGGTGGCGGAGGGCATTGGCCTCCGCCTGATCCGCGCCCGTGGCCCGCATGACGAATTGCGTCATCTTCACCTCGATCTGATCGAAGAGGCGGGCCGCGGGCGGGTACAGCGTGTTGTCGAGGTCGAAGACCCAGCCGCGCACGTGGGAGAAGAAGGATTTGGTCATGGCATGGACGCTACGCCGGGTCCCGGCCTGTGGCAATGGGGGCGCTTGCCTGCCGCTGACAGGCAGGGCTAGAGTGCCGGGACGTTTGGAGGGAGGACACCCATGGCGCAGGCGCGTGTGACGCAGAAGGATGCCTATACGCTCATTCTGGAAGCGATCGACGCGGGTATCTACCGGCCTGGCGACCGGCTGGTCGAGTCAGAGCTGGCGGACCGCTTCGGGGTCTCCCGGACGCCGATTCGAGAGGCATTGCAACGGCTTGAGACACAAAGCCTGCTGGCCCGGGATGGCCGATCGCTGATCGTCGCCTCGCTCGATCACAACCAGATGGCGGAACTCTACGCCGTGCGCTGCGAGCTCGAAGGGCTGGCGGCGCGGCTGGCGGCGCGGCATGCGACGGAAGAGGAAATCCAGGTGCTGGCGGAGATGATCGAGGAGGACCGGGCATTGCTTGGCGATCCGACCGCCTTGAGCCGCGCCAACCGGCGCTTCCACAAGATGATCCACCTGGCCTCGCACAACCGGTTCCTCGTGCAACAGCTCGACCTCGTCCACCGGTCGATGGCGCTGATGGCGACCACGTCTCTGGCCGCCGATGGCCGGGGCGAGAAGGCGCTGGAGGAGCATGGTGCGATTGTCGATGCAATCTCCCGGCGGGACGAGGACGCGGCCTATCAGGCGCTGAAGAACCACATTTCCGTGGCTTTCGTCACGCGGCTCAAGCTGGACGCCAAGGCGCACGCATAGGCTCAGCGGTCTGACGGAATGTCCGAGGCGGGCGTGTCCGGTGCGGAGTGGCCATGCTGGGTCTTGTCCCAGTAGAATGGCCGGAACAAGGTCTCGTAGAGGGCCTTGTAGAGGGCGACGGTACCCAGCGGGAAATAGGCGAAGAGTGTCGGAACCCAAGGCGTCAGCCCGCGGTGCGGGCTGCGCGCCACGGCGGCAAGGCCGATGACGATGGAGATGGCTTCGGCACTGAGGAAGAGCGTCGTCAGCCCGACGATGGCCTCCCGGGTCAGGTAGGGGTCGAGCGGATGCGGCAGGCCGAAGAGCACCAGCCAGAAGGACCAGAGCACCGGCGCGAGGGCGAACTGGATCAGCGTGCCGAGGAGCAGAACCTGCATCCCGGCAAAGCGTTTCGGCCCCAGCTCGCGCCAGAGCCGCCGGGGCCGTCGGCTGTGCACCCACCAGGTGATGCCGTAGCCCTTGAGCCAGCGCGAGCGCTGCTTGATCCAGGGCCAGAAGCGATTGTTGGCCTCCTCGCGCGTGGCGGTGGGGATCAGTTCGGTGACGAACCCCATGCGGGCTAGGCGGAACCCGAGGTCCGCATCCTCCGTCACGTTGTGTGCGTCCCAGCCCTGCACCGCTTCCAGCGCCGCGCGACGGAAGAAGATCGTCGTGCCGCCCAGAGGGACGGCAAGGCCGAGCCTTGCGAGGCCGGGCAGCAGGACCCGGAACCAGCTGGCGTATTCCACGGCGAAGCACCGTGACAGCCAGTTTGCGCGGGGGTTGTAGAAGTCAAGGATGCCTTGCAGGCAGGCGACCTCCGGCGCCGCTGTGCTGAAATGCTCGGCCACGCGGGTCAGCTGATCCGGTGCGGGCGCGTCCTCCGCGTCGTAGACACCGATGATGTCGCCGCGGGTAAACTGCAGCGCGTAGTTCATGGCACGTGGCTTGGTGGTCACCGTGCCGGGCGGCACTTCCACCACGCGGCACCACGGCGGCAGAACGGTGCGGGCGAGCGCGCGGCGCGTCTGCTCATCCTCCGCCTCCAGAACCAGCACGATGTCGAGCAGCGCCTTCGGGTAGGTCAGGCGGGTCAGCCGGGCGACCAGCGACGAGGCGATCTCCTCTTCCTTGAAGAGCGGCACGAGGACCGAGATCGACGGCGGGTTGCGCGGCAGAACCGGCGGCTTCGGGGCGGAAGGACGGCGCGGCAAGGCGAGTAGTGCAAGGAGTTTCATGCCCTGCGTCGCGATCAGGGAGCCGAGCGCGAGGAAAAGCGCCGCGCCGAAGAATGCCGCCGGGTAGAAGGCGAGGCTCAGCAGGCAGAGCGTGGCAGCGGCGGCGGCCAGAGCAATCGCGCCGGGTCCGGCACGGTTCATGTCGCGGCAACTGTCCTCCGGCGCGCGCCAGGTCTCCGCACGCTCGGCCAGCGCACCGCCGTATCGGTCCGCAATCTCGGCATAGATGTCCGATTCCAGCGCCAGCCCCATCATGACCGGGCCGATGTCGCCCGGCAGCTCCGGGAGCAGGGCGTCGTATTCCTCCGGCCGGGCAGTGGCCAGCAGCAGCGTGCCGCCGACGCGCATCCAGGGCAGAACCCCATGAGCAAGACAGAAGTCAGCAGGCAGGATTGTTGTCAGCGCCGGGTCCGGCGGCGTGTCCGCGCGGCGCACCACCATGGCCGCATAATGGCGCGACTGCGCGGCAAGGATGTCCTCCCGGCTCGCCAAAGCCTCCGCTTCGAGAACATGCGAGATCGGACGACCAACACGCGAAGATTCCGCCAACGCGCCAAGCATGGTGCGCGGCGCCACATGCCCGCTTTCGATCATCAGGCGCGCCAGGGGCTTGCCACGGCTGCTGTCGGCCTGCGCCAGGTGTCCGTCGATCAGGTGGCTCTGCGTGTTCATGGCCCACATCTCATGCGATGCGGACACTGAACACCCAAAGCCTTAAAACTTAGTTAAATTAACCTTTTAGGCGGCTGCCATCGAGGCGGCGAAACGCTCGAAAAGGTAGAAGCTGTCCTGCGGCCCCGGACTCGCCTCAGGGTGGTGCTGCACGCTGAACACCGGACGATTTTCCATGCGAATTCCGCAGTTGGATCCATCAAAGAGCGAGACATGGGTTTCGAGAACACCGTTCGGAAGGGTCTGGCTGTCGACCGCGAAACCGTGGTTCATGGAAGTAATCTCAACTTTTCCGGTCGAAATTTCCTTTACCGGGTGGTTGGCACCGTGGTGGCCGTGATTCATCTTGATGGTCTTTGCACCAAGCGCCAGCGCCAGCATCTGGTGGCCGAGACAGATGCCGAAGACCGGCAGTTCGGTCTTTTCCAGCAGGCCCTGGATCATCGGCACGGCGTAGGTGCCGGTGGCCGCGGGATCGCCGGGGCCATTGGAGAGGAAGACGCCATCGGGGTTGTGCGCCATGACGTCGTCATAGGTCGCCGTGGCGGGCAGGACGGTCACGTCGCAGCCGGCGGAGGCGAGGCAGCGCAGGATGTTGCGCTTGGCTCCGTAGTCGATGGCAACGACCTTGTGTTTCGCTTCGGTCTGCGGCTTGTAACCTTCCGGCCAGGCCCACCGCATCTCGTTCCAGCGGTAGCTCTGGGCGCAGGTGACGTCCTTGGCGAGGTCCAGCCCGGTCAGGCCGGAGAAGCCCCGGGCCGCGGCGACCAGCGCCTCGATGTCGAAATTGCCTTCGGGATCATGGGCCATGGCGACATGCGGCGCACCCTGCGCCCGGATCGCGCGGGTCAGGCGCCGGGTGTCGATGCCGCCGACGGCGATGCGGCCCCGGGCGGCGAGCCAGTCGGAGAGCTCCTGCACGGCACGCCAGTTGGAACTTTGCGTCGGCATCCACTTGACGACCATGCCCTCGGCCACCGGATCGCCGGTCTCGTCATCCTCCGGCGTGACGCCGGTATTGCCGATGTGCGGGAAGGTGAAGGTGACGATCTGCCCGGCATAGGACGGATCGGTCATGATCTCCTGGTAGCCGGTCATGGCGGTGTTGAAGCAGAGCTCGGCGGTGCATTGGCCGGTGGCGCCGAAGCCCTGGCCGTAGAAGAGGGTTCCGTCTGCGAGCGCAAGGCATGCGGTTGGTTTGTGCGCGGATGGCATGGCAGCGACTCCGGGGATGTGGGGCAAATTGCGCGGAACCTAATGCGGGCGGGGCCTAGGGTCAAGGCCCGGTCGGAATTGTGTTCTTTCGTATAATCAAGGGGTTGACGAGGTTCGCGCGAGGTTGCGCGGGAAGGCGGCTTTGGGTAGTGTTCGAACTTGTGCCGAAAAGAGGGGATGGCAGGCTGATGGATTTGCGCGCCAGAGTGAACGAGGCGGTCAAGCAGGCGATGCGGGAGAAGGCCATGGGCCGGCTTTCGACGCTGCGTTTGATCAATGCGGCAATCAAGGACCGGGACATTGCCGCGCGGGGCGAGGGTAACGAGCAGGGGGTCGGCGAGGCCGACGTGCTGGCGATCCTCGGCAAGATGGTCAAGCAACGCCGCGAAAGCGCGAAGATCTACGAGGAGAGCGGGCGGCTGGACCTGGCCGAGCAGGAACTGGGCGAGATCGGGGTGATCGAGGAGTTCCTTCCAAAGGCGCTGTCGGAGGCCGAGGTGGACGCCGCCGTAGATGCGGCCATTGCCGAGGTCGGCGCGGAGTCGATCCGTGACATGGGCAAGGTGATGGGTGCGCTGAAGGCGAAGTACACCGGGCAGATGGACTTCGGTGCGGCGGGCGGCATCGTCAAGGCCAAGCTGTCGGCCTGAGTGGTTTCGCCCTGCTGACGCAGGGCGACCGACGCGGCGCCGGCGGCGGCGCGGCAAAATATTGTGGAGGATTTTTGAAGGGGGGGACGCCCTCCCCCCTGTGGGGGGGTGGTCTGGGGTGCCCCCGGCCGGCGGCGGGCCCCCCGACGCGCCGCCTGCGGCGGCGCGGAAAATTCTTTGGAAGAATTTTGCAAGGGGGCTACGCCCCCTTTTTCAGGTATTTAGGGACCAGAGAAGCCCAGGGCGTCAGTGTTTCGGAAAATCGGTGTCGAGGGTTTCGAGCGTTGCCGGATCGGTGATGCGGAAGCGGTCCACGAAGCGGGTCTTGAAACCGACCCGGCCGCGCCGGGCGCCGAAATTCTCGCCGTGGTTCAGGATGTAGAGGACCGAGGGGCGGCGGAGCGGGGTCAGTGTCCGGCCAGCCAGTGCAGCGAGATACGGGAACATGCGGTGTTCGTGCGCCGTCATGCTTTTCAGGAAGGCGGCGCTTTCCCTTTGCGCCGGGTCGTGGGACAACGCGGCGCAGGAGCCGCAGAGTTTCCAGAACGGCTTTCGCAGCGGCATCGTGGCGGTTGGCGGACCGGCGAGGGCGTAGGTGCCGCGGGCGTGGTCCATCACGAAGCCGGTTTCCACCAGGTAGCCGCCGGGAGCCTGCCGGTCCAGCATCTCGCGCACCGTGCCCTGGCGCAGCAGGTCGTCCGCATCGAAGCTCATGACGTAGCCCGTGGGCAGGTCCATCGCGGCGAGGTGGTCGCAGAGGGCGGCGAGTTTGCGCCACTTGTCGTTGCCCGGCGTGCTATCCGTGAAGGGCAGGTGGGTAATGCGTGGATCGTCCGGCAGCGGCGGGCGCTCCTGGCAGCAGATCACGGCACGCCAGTTGGGATCGTCCTGGTCGAGGAGGCTTTGCAGGGTGGTTTGCAGCCGGTCCGTTACCGCCGTCCAGTCCTTGACCGGGCCGGGGCCGACCAGCGGGATGAGGAAGGCGACGCAGTCGCGCCGGGTTTCGGGCAGTGGCAGCCGGCGCAGGGCGAGCGCGGCCGTCTCGCTCTCCGCCCTTGCAAAGCGCGTCGCCGCCTGCGGTCCAAACAGGGCGGCGCGCAGGCGCAGGAGCCTGCGGTGCGCCTTCGGTGTCGCGGGGGCCTGCGCCATGGGATGTCCTTGCCGGTGCGATTCAATCAGGGGCGGGCGATGCGCCGCAGCATGTCGTGAAGCTCGCCGTACAGCGCCTTGCGTTCGTCTTCGCTCAGAAAGGCGCCGACCTCAACCTCTCTCCCGCCCCCTTTGAGCGTCACGTAGTTCGGAACCGGCCCGCCGGTCGGGTGCATCTTCGGTTCGACCCAATAGCTGTTGCACTGCCACTCCTGCAGATCGCCTTTCGGGTTGGTGCGGGTGAGCCGTGTGCTGTCCTGGGTGATGGTCAGCACTTCGAGGATATCGCGGTCCTTCGCATTGCGGCGCAGCGCGTAGTAGAGCGCGGCGGTGGCAGCGAGCATGAACGGCAGCAGTCCCCAGAGCAGGACCGTTCCGAGAAGCCCGTAGAGCGGGATCGACGCGAAGAGGAAGAAGCTCAGGATCATCGCGGAGAAGCCCTCGGGCGAGAGGGAGTTGTGCGGCCAGGCGCGCAGCTCGGCGCTTTGAGAAGAGGTTTCGGTCCAGGTGTGGGGCATGGTCTTGACGGTGTGGCGCGGGCGATCGGGTCGTCTCATGGAAAAGGCCCCGCTGATCCAGCGGGGCCTTTCGGGTTTTTCAGAAGGTCCCGGGGTTTAGTGCGCGTGGCCCTTGTCCCAGTCTTCCTGCTTCGGCAGCTGCTCGAAGGTGTGCTCCGGCGGCGGCGAGGGCAGGGTCCACTCGAGGGTGTCGGCCCATTCGTTCCAGGGGTTGTTCGCCGTGACGCGCGCACCGCGGGTCAGGGCATGGAACATGATTCCGAAGAACAGCAGGAAGGAGGCGAAGGACAGGAACGCACCCCAGCTCGACACGTAGTTCCAGGTCGCGAAGGCGTCCGGGTAGTCGATGTAGCGGCGCGGCATGCCCTGACGGCCCAGGAAGTGCTGCGGGAAGAAGGTCAGGTTCGCACCGATGAACATCATCCAGAAGTGCAGTTTCGCGAGCGGCTCGGAATACATCCGGCCCGACATCTTCGGGAAGTAGAAGTAGACCCCTGCGAAGATCGCGAAGACGGCACCGAGCGACATCACGTAGTGGAAGTGTGCAACCACGTAGTAGGTGTCGTGGTAGGCCCGGTCGACGCCCGCCTGGCTCAGCACCACGCCGGTCACGCCGCCGACGGTGAAGAGGAACAGGAAGCCGAAAGCCCAGAGCATCGGTGCCTTGAGGTCGATGGAGCCGCCCCACATGGTGGCGATCCAGCTGAACACCTTCACGCCGGTGGGCACCGCGATGACCATGGTGGCCAGCATGAAGTAGGACTGCTGGGTCAGGGACATGCCGACGGTGTACATGTGGTGTGCCCACACGACGAAGCCGAGCGCGCCGATCGCAATGATCGCCCAGACCATCGGCAGGTAGCCGAAGACCGGCTTTCGGCTGAAGGTGGCGATCACGTGGGAGATGATGCCGAAGCCCGGCAGGATCACGATGTACACTTCCGGGTGGCCGAAGAACCACAGGATGTGCTGGTAGAGGATCGGGTCACCGCCGCCGCCGGGCTGGAAGAAGGTGGTGCCGAAGTTGCGGTCGGTCAGCAGCATGGTGATCGCGCCTGCCAGGACCGGCAGCGAGAGCAGGATCAGCCAGGAGGTCACGAAGATCGACCAGGAGAACAGCGGGACCTTGAACAGGGTCATGCCCGGGGTGCGCATGTTCAGGAAGGTGGTGATCATGTTGATCGCGCCGAGGATCGAGGAGGCACCCGAGACGTGCACCGCGAAGATCGCGAGGTCCATGGAGTAGCCGCCCTCGGAGGTCGACAGCGGCGGGTAGAGCACCCAGCCGACGCCCGAACCGAGCTGGTTGTTGCCACCCGGCGAGAAGACCGAGAGGATCGCCAGCGAGGTGCCGGCGACATAGAGCCAGAACGACAGGTTGTTCATCCGCGGGAAGGCCATGTCCGGCGCACCGATCTGCAGCGGCATGAAGTAGTTGCCGAAGCCGCCGAAGAGCGCGGGAATGACGACGAAGAACATCATCAGGATGCCGTGGCCCGTGATCATCACGTTCCACAGGTGGCCGTTGGGGGTACATTCGCCCGCCGCGGCGGCCGTCAGGCGCCAGCCTTCAAGGCACATGTATTGAACGCCCGGCTCCATGAGCTCGAGTCGCATGTAAACGGTGAAGATGACGGACACGAGACCTGCGAACGCCGAGACGATCAGGTACAGAATCCCGATGTCCTTGTGGTTCGTCGACATGAACCAGCGGGTGAAGAACCCGCGGTCGTCGTGGTGGTCGTGGCCGTGAATGGCGGCGTCTGCCATTGTGTGCCTCCTGATAATCTCTCGATAAACGCAGCCCGCCGGGGGGAATCCCCCGTCGCATGCGTCTCCCTTTCGCGTTTTAGAATGTGAGGCAGGGGCGGGCAATGGAGGAATTTGACGCAGATCAAATAACATTGTCGCACCCCCTTGAAGCGATGTCGCAGGGGCATTCCGTCGGCAAAACGGGGCGAATCCGCGCGCCGGTCGGGTATTCCGGACCCTCGAACCGGGCTTTGGTCAGGCTTTCCGGACTGCCCCGGCGGGACAGGATCCGGCACAGTCCCGGCATCTGCCCGAAACGCCTGAACCGGAACCCTGACCATGGCCCTGCTCGACACCAGCCTCACCCCGCGTCCGACGCTTTCCGCCCGTCTCGCGCGGCTGTTCGAAACCCCGTTCGATCGCCGCAGCCGGGCGCTCTCGGACGAGGTCGCGCGGCTCAAAGCGCTGTCCGACCAAGAGCTTGCGGCGCATGGCCTGTCCCGCGAGACGATCCTCTTCCATGTGTTCGGTGCCCGCGCCCGGCGCTGAACCGACCACCGGCGACGCCTAGCACCTTGCGGCGGTCGCGCAGCTCTGGCACACTCCCTCCAGACAGTGACCGCGCTTCGGCGTGGTCTGAAAAGGGAACTCCGGTGCGGACCAGAAGGTCCAAGGCCGGGACTGCCCCCGCAACTGTAAGCGGCAAGCGATGCGTCGAAACCACTGGCTCTCGGGCCGGGAAGGGACGCACCGCGCAGAGCCGCGAGTCAGGAAACCTGCTGTCGCCCCGCCATCCGGCGGGACACGCTCCGCAAGGGGCGGCAACGCAACCCGGGCGGGGTGCCTCGGGCAGGAGGTAACCGGCGCGGCCAACCCGTGTGCGACACCCTGTCCCAGCTCTCCGTCCAAGACATCGCGCGGAGGGCGCAATGCTGATCGCAAGAACTCTCAACGGGCTCATGGCCCAGGGCATCTCCACGGACCGGGCCCGCGAACTGGGTCAGATGGGCTACATGCAATGGCTCGGGGCGCTCCCGGCCGAGGCCGACTACGAATACGAGGCGGTGCGCGCCTATCTTGCCGCCCTGGATTTCATCGAATCCGACCCGGCCATCGCCGTCTTCTGCCGGCTGCTCCGCGACTCGCTGAAGTATCCGCTGAAACCTCTGACCCTCGCCCTGCCCAAGGCGAAACGACGCGGCGGCGCCCGCACGCGCCGGATGTCCATCTAGGCCGGCATCCAAGGCCGAAACAGGCCGCGCCCGGGGCTGCTTCGGTCCTCGAATACCCGGGGACTCGCCCAATGGGCGATGGGGCGAAGCCCCGGCCGAAACTTTCACCGGAATGTTTTCACCCGGCGCGCCCGCACGCGGCGGCCCGGGTTTCCATGACCAGATCGAACTGCCGCCTGAGCGCCACGTCGAGATCATCCATGCCGACCGGCAGCCCGAGATCGACCAGCGAGGTCACGCCGTACTCGGTGATCCCGCAGGGCACGATTCCGTCGAAATGCGTCAGGTCCGGTTCCACGTTGATCGAAATCCCGTGAAAGCTCACCCAGCGGCGCAGGCGGATGCCGATGGCGGCGATCTTGTCCTCGGCTTGCAGGCCGGACGGCGTCAGGGGCCGGTCCGGCCGTTCGATCCAAACGCCGACACGCCCGTCGCGGATATGCCCCGTCAGGCCAAACTCGCCCAGGGTCGCGATCACCCAGGCTTCGAGATCGCGCACGAAGCAGCGCACGTCCCGCCCGCGCCGGTTCAGGTCGAGCATGACATAGACGACGCGCTGGCCGGGGCCGTGGTAAGTATACTGTCCGCCGCGCCGGGTCTCATGGACCGGAAAGCGGTCCGGCTCGCGCAGGTCTTCACGCTTCGCGCTGGTCCCGGCGGTGTAGAGGGGCGGATGCTCCAGCAGCCAGACGCATTCCTCCGCCTCGCCCTTCGCAATTGCCTCGGCGCGCGCTTCCATGAAGGCCAGCGCCGTGTCGTAATCCGTCAGCCCGTCGCTGATCTTCCAGTCCACCATCGGCCTATCGGGGCAGCAGCCCCGCCTCCCTGATCTTCGCCACATTGGCCCGGCTCACCGGGATCTCGCCGCCCCATGTCATCGACAGGATCGCCCGATCCCCCTCGCGCCGCGCCGCGGTCACCTGTCCCCAGGCGACCCAATGCGAGCGATGCACCTGCCCGCCGGCCACGTCGCCGGTCTCGCGCATGGCGTCGGACAGGCGCATGAGCAGCAACACCTCGGCCTTGACCGTCCGCACCCGGACATAATGGTCTTCCACCGAAAGCGCCACCAGCGGCCCGCGTTTGTCCAGCGGCAGACGCTCCAGGATGGCGGGTGGTGTCTGGGGCGGTGGGTCGTCCTTGGGGCGTTGCGACGCGAGATGGTGCAGCCCGGCGTTGACGATGATCGTGATGACAAGGAGCGTGGCGAGGAACTCCGGCAGCTCCGCCCCGGTTGGAATCCAGCCAAAAACAAGGGCGTTGCTGGCCAGCACCAGAAGCGCGATCACGAGGCCGGAGGCGATGCCCTCCGCCAACACGCTCCGCCAGACCGGCCAGGCGGCAAGCCGCGCCCGCAAGACGGCGCTCACCAGCGCCCCCGCGCCATAGGTCGCCGCCACGATCCACAGCCAGTAGGCCGTGCGGGGCAGCAGGTCCAGCAGCCGCTCCGTGCCGAATGGCCCCGCCAGCCCGAGCACGACTCCCACCGCCGCAAGCGCCGCCAGCGTCACGGGCTGCCCCATGTGCGCCCGCCATTCGCGAAGCGTGGATTGCGGTTGCCTGTCACTCACGCGAAATGCCCTCGGTTTCACGCAATCCGAATGGCATGGGGCGGGGGGCCTTGTCTAGGCAGGGGCAAATCCGCCCAGACAAGGAAACACGCCATGTCCCTCGACCCGCTTCTTGCCGCCCCGCTTGCGACCCAGATCCATGCGCTGGCCGCCGTCGTCGCGCTGACCGTCGGTCCTGTCGCGCTCTACCGCAGGCGACGCGACCGCCTGCACCGCACGCTCGGGTACATCTGGGTGCTGGCCATGGCCATCCTGGCTCTGTCGTCCTTCGCGATTCAGGGTTTTCGCGTGATCGGACCGTTCAGCCCGATTCACCTCCTTTCGATCCTGGTGCTGGTGTCGCTCTGGACGGGCGTACGCCATGCCGTGCAGGGCCGCGCCGAGGCTCATCGGCAGACCATGATCGCGCTGTTCTGGCGGGCGCTGTGCGCTGCGGGTCTGCTGACCTTTCTGCCGGGGCGGCTGGTCAACCGGATCGTTTTCGGCGAGCACGAGACGCTGGGTTACTGGGCCATCGGGCTGGGCCTCGGACTGCTGATCGCGCAATGGCTTGTGGCCCGGTTCGGCCGGGTTTTCCGCCGCCCGGACGCCCGCGGGCGCAATCTCGCAGAAACCGCGAAAACCCGCATTTTTGCTCTTGGCATCACGTGGGGCTTTCGGTAGAGAGCCTCCACCAAGTCAAGACAGTGCGGTCGTGGCGGAATTGGTAGACGCGCAGCGTTGAGGTCGCTGTGGGGTAACTCCCGTGGAAGTTCGAGTCTTCTCGACCGCACCATTATCCCTTCGGGGTATGGACTGATCGAAAAAGCCGATGCATCCGCATCGGCTTTTTCGTTTGGAAACCGAGGTGTACGGCCTTTGGTTGATGTATTGCATCAAGCGTATTTGTGTGCCCTTCGCCGTTGACGCACCGGGGCGGGGCCTGGCTTGGCACGTGGCTGCATCGGTAAAGATACGGTCGCCTCGAAGGGCCGCGTGATCTTCCTCCGATCGCGCAGTGACGGATGCCTGGCAGCGGCTCGCACGGGGTCAACACCGGGAGCAGTCCAAAGCAAAGACCAGCCAGCGGCTGTCAGCCGGTCACGCCGATCATCCAAGGCGCGAACTCTTCCTCACCCACGCCCAGCGACTCGCTCTTGGTCTTCCGACCGGAGGCCACGGCGAGGATGGTTTCGAAAATTTCCTGCCCCATGTCGTCCAGCGTCTTGTCGCCATCGACCACCGGGCCGCAGTTGATGTCCATGTCACCTTCCATGCGGCCATACATGGTCGAGTTGGACGCGAGCTTGATCGTCGGGGCGGGGAAGGAGCCGAAGCAGGACCCGCGCCCCGTGGTGAAGCAGATCAGGTTCGCGCCTCCCGCGATCTGCCCCGTCGCCGCCACCGGGTCATATCCCGGCGTGTCCATGATGACGAGGCCACGGCTGGTCACGGGTTCCGCGTATCTGTAGACCGCCTCGATCCCGGTGGAGCCGCCCTTTTTCGCGCCGCCGAGCGACTTCTCGATGATGTTGGCCAGTCCGCCCTGCTGGTTGCCGGGGCCGACGACGCCCTGCATCTGCACGTCCTTGCCATCGGTGTAGTCGAGCCACCACTGGATGCGGTCGAGAAACGCCCGCCCGGTGGCCTCGTCCTTCGCCCGCGCGGTCAGCAGATGCTCGATGCCGTAGAGCTCCGGCGTTTCCGACAGGATCGCGGTGCCGCCGTTTTTCACCAGAAGGTCCACGGCGCGGCCAAGCGACGGGTTGGCGGAGAGGCCGGAAAACCCGTCCGAGCCGCCGCATTGCAGGCCGATGCGGATGTGTTCTGCCGAAACCGGGCCGCGTTCGATGGCGTTGGCCTCCGGGAGCATCTCGCGGATGAGGGCCTTGCCAGCGTCAATGGTTGCCTTGGTGCCGCCGAGCGATTGCATCCTCAGCGTTTTCAGCATCTTGCCCGCCGCCAGCGCGGTGCCTTCGAAGAAGCGGTCGAGGGTGTTGCGCTCGCAGCCCAGGGAGCAGACCACCGCGCCCGCGATGTTGGGATGGGTGATGTACCCGGCGAGCGTTCGGTGCAGCAGGTCCATGGCCTCGCCCGTGCCCTCCATGCCGCAGCCCTGCTGATGGATGAAGGCCACGACGCCGTCGACGTTCGGATAGTCCGCAAGCCGTTCCTCGTCGAAATGATCGGCGATCTTGCGGGCCACCGTCGCGGCACAGTTCACGGTGATGAAGACGCCAAGGTAATTGCGCGTGCCGATGCGCCCGTCGCCGCGGGTGTAGCCCATGAAGGTGGCACGCTCATCGGGCGGGAGCACCTCAGCCGGGACATAATCCTGTCCGAAGCGGTAGTCCTTCTGCACCTCGTCCATCAGCACGTTGTGCGCGTGCATGTAGGTGCCGGGGGTGATGTCCTCTCCGGCGTAGCCGATGACCGTGTTGTACTTGAGGACCGGCGCACCTTTGGCAATCACCTGCGTCGCCAGTTTGTGACCAAGGGGCACGTCGCCAAGCGCGGTGATCCCCTCGGCGGGGATCACCGTACCTTTGGCAATCCCGACCCGGGCGACAACCACGTTGTCAGCCGGATCGAGACGGATCACGGGGGAGGGTGTCATTGACAGGTGAAGCTCTCGGCGCTGGCCGGATCGCTGCCGGTGTAGCGGGCCACGGTCGGGTAGGGGCAGAGTTTGCGCGTGACGTTGCCAAGCGCCGCCTGACCTTCGGCATTGCCCTCGGTCACGCCCGCGACGATGGCCCCCGGCGCTTCCCCGGACTCGACCCAGTTCACCAGCGGCGTCATCACGTCATAGTCGTCCGTCGACGGCCCACCGGCGCCATGCGGCATGCCCGGGTTGCGGTAGAACAGGGCGAAGGCCTCGGCGTTGCCGCCGTTGTTGGCGTCGAGCGTGTCGTACCAGGTCTGCGTGTCGCGTACGGAGAAGACCGGATCGGAGGTGCCGTGCAGGATCAGCATCTTGCCACCCGCGTCGCGGAAGGCCGCGAGGTCCGGGTTGTCGGCACCCGGCGGGGTCATGTAGTCCATGGCGCTTTCCGGGTACTCCGCCGTGGTGGCGTAGATCTTTTCCGCCTCCGCCGCGATGTCGAACTCCATCAGGTATTGTTCCAGTTCCGCCGGGCTGCCGCCCACCTCGGTCGGCGGTGTGGTGAAGAGCTGTGCCAGCGAGGCCGCACCCATGACCGCGATGATCGGCTTCTGCTCCCATGGCGGGATCGGGCTTTCCAGTTTCCAGAAACGCCAGTTTCCGGAGCCGATGCCGCTGTCCCAGTTCCAGTCGGAATAAAGCTGCTTGCCATCCGCGTCTTTGGGTCCGGCGTGGATCGTGACCAAGGCGGCGGTCTGGGCCTCGGTCAGGCAGCCGCTGTTCTGACCGGCGGTGCAGGTCAGGGACGCCGGATCGAAGGTGGTCTGGCAGGCGTCCGCATCCGCGATCACGCCGTCCTCCAGCCCGTCGAGCCCGTCACAGGCCGCCAGCACCTTGCCCGCGACCAGCGAGAGGTCCTCGCGGCTGAACGCGGTTGCGAGGGTGTCGGAGACAGAGCGGAAACTCTGCACGTCGAGCGCGTGCTGGAGCGCGGCTTTCGGCAGGTTGAAACCGGGATAGCCGATCAGCAGCCCGTCGAACATCTCCGGATAGCGGGCGGCCGCGACCATCGCGTGACGTCCGCCGTTGGAGCCGCCGACGCCGTAGCTGTAGGCGATCTCCTTGCCGTAATAGCCCTCGGTCAGAGCCTCGGCCACCGGGTTCAGGTCGCGCACGGCGGTGTAGCCGTAGGCGGCGCGGGCGGCGGGATCGAAACCGAACCGTGCCCCGCCAGCGAGGCCCGCATCGGTGACCGCCTTGCCGTCATGCCCGGCGTTGGACGAGACCACGGCATAGCCACGCGACAGCGCCGTATCCGCCTTGTTGCCGCCAAGCAGCGGGCCGACCGCCGGCTTGACCTCGCCGTCATTGCCGCCGTTCAGCTGGTGTACGAAACGGCCGTTCCACTCGTCCGGAAGGCGCAGCTCGAAATCGAGCGCATAGGCGCGGCCATCGGCCCCGGTGCGCTCATTGATCCGGCCCGTGACGCGGCAATGGGGCAGGGGGCTGTCGTCCCCTGCGGGCAGGGCCTCGGCGCCGGTGATGGAAACGCCGTCAATGGCGAAGGCCTCCTGCGTGCAGTCGGCCAAGGCCGGACTGGCCAGCGCGGCACCACCCAGAAGGGCAGCAGTCAGTGTCAGTTTCATGCGGGTCTCCTCCCTGACCTTTGGTTCACGGAAAGGGCGCTTCAGCGCCCGTTCACTTCGCGCCACTTCGCGAATGTTTCGAGGTTCGATTCATCGGTGGGCGGGTACAAGCCGATAATGGTCTTGCCAGCGCGGACCTGTTCGACCACGAAATCCTCATAGGCGGTCATTTCGTTCGCCTCGTCGGCGATCTCGTCCGCCAGATGCGCCGGAACGATGATCACGCTGTCATCGTCGCCGACCACGATGTCGCCCGGGAACACCGGCGCATCGCCGCAGCCGATCGGCACGTTGATGTCGATGGCTTCGTTGATCGTGAGGTTCGTCGGGCTGGAGGGGCGGGAGTGGTAGGCGGGCAGCTCCAATTCGGCAATGCGCATGGCATCGCGGAAGCCGCCGTCGGTCACCACGCCCTCGGCCCCGCGCATCATCAGCCGGGTGATGAGAATATCCCCGGCGGAGGCGGCGCGGGCGTCCTTGCGGCTGTCCATCACCAGCACCGCGCCGGGTGGGCAGGTCTCGACGGCGTGGCGCTGCGGGTGCTTGGGATTGCGGAACTCGGCCAGCGTGTTGCGGTCCTCGCGGGCAGGCATGTAGCGCAGGGTGAAGGCGGGACCGACCATATTGCGGCCCTTCTGCGAGAGCGGGCGCACGTCCTGGATGGTCTGGTTCCTCAGGCCGCGTTTGTAGAGGGCGGTGGCGAGGGTGGCCACGGAAACGTGGCGCAGTTTTTCGATGCTTTCGGGTTTTACGGTGGTCATCGTGTTGTTCCTTGAGGGAATGCCTTGAAGGTGTGCGGGGCCAAGCCCCGCGTATTCTGGCTTGCTTGCGCATCCAGTCCGAAAACCGGTTCCCACTTTTCGGGATGCGCTCGGGGTCCGGTTTCAGATCAAGCCGTTTGCGGCCATGAAGTTTTTCAGCCTTTGCTGTTGCGCGGCGGTCAGCGGCCAGGCCCCCGGCGGACGCACCGCGCCGCAGTCGATGCCTTGCAGCGCCAGCGCCGCTTTGACGCCGGTGACATTCGTGCCGCCCATTTCCTCGGCGCGGATGTCCTCGAAGACGCGCATGTCGGCGATGAGGCTGTTGGCCTGCGCATAGTCCCCGGCTGCCAGCGCATCGCGGATGGCGACGGAGCGCTCGGGCCAGATGTTGATCAGCCCGGAAGTGAACCCCTTCGCCCCCACCGCGCAAAGCGCCGGGGCCCAGACCTCGGCGAGGCCGCCGACCCAGATCACGTCCTCTGGACTGGCGGCGATGGCCTTGGCGAGGTTCATCGGGTTGGGTGTCGCCCATTTCACCCCCGCGACGCCCTCGATGGACGTCAGCCGGGCAATCGCCTCGGTGCCGATGGCGTCGTTGCGCAGGTAGAGCATGGCGGGCAACCCGTCGCCCGCGCCGACGACGCGCTTGACGTATTCCTCGTAGCCGCGTGGCGCGACGAAGGGGTCTGGAGTCTGGTGGATCATCAGCGCATCGGCGCCCGCCGCCTTGGCGTGGCGTGCCGCGCGTTCGGCTTCCATGATCCCGCGCCCGATGCCCGCGAACAGGGGCACCCGGCCCGCCACCTGCTCAACCACGCTTTCGCAGAACCGCCGCGCCTCGGCCTCGTCCAGCCCGTAGAATTCACCTGTGTTGCCGTTGGCGACAAGGATATCCACCCCCGCGCCGATGGCACGGTCGATGATCGGGGTCAACCGCTTCGGGGCGAGGGCCCCGTCCGCGTCGAAGGGGGCGGCCAGAATGCCGGAGATGCCCGAGAGCGCCTGTCTGATCCGCTCCATCAGTTGATCTCCGGTTCCGGCACCGAACCGCCGAAGTCCGTCCGCAGGAAGTCGAAGTCACAGCCCTTGTCCGCCTGCTCGACGTGCTGGCTGAACATCTTGCCATAGCCGCGCTCGTAGCGGGGCGCGGGCGGGGTCCAGCCTTTGCGGCGTTCGGCCAACTCCTCGTCCGTCAGATCGACGCGCAGCACCCGGTCCGGGACGTTCACCTCGATGATGTCGCCGGTCCGGATCAGCGCCAGCGGCCCGCCGATGAAGGCCTCCGGGGCGACGTGCAGGATGCAGGCGCCGTAGGACGTGCCGGACATCCGGGCATCGCTGAGGCGGACCATGTCGCGGTGGCCCTGTTTCAACAGTGCCTTCGGCATCGGGATCATGCCCCATTCCGGCATCCCCGGCCCGCCCTGCGGCCCGGCGTTTCGCAGAACCAGAATGTGGTCCGGGGTCATCGGGTAATTCTCGTCGTTGATGATGGTTTTCAGATCCGCATAGCTGTCCGCGAC
Organism: Tropicibacter sp. S64; assembly: GCF_049803835.1. Lineage (NCBI taxonomy): Bacteria > Pseudomonadati > Pseudomonadota > Alphaproteobacteria > Rhodobacterales > Roseobacteraceae > Tropicibacter > Tropicibacter sp. S64. Next base: position 279,441 of record NZ_JBNAGK010000003.1, read on the forward strand.
GATGGCAGGGCCTTTGTGGGTCTGGAACTTCGGGTCCATGGCGGCGGGCTTGATGACCGCGCCATCGGGGGCGAGGTTGCCTTTCAGCACGGCGAGCGAGCCCTCGTGGTAGAGCGGGTTCGACAGGGGGCGGATCACGTCGTCGTTGTAGTTGACGGCGTTGGCAATGTTCTCGCCCATGGTCTTGCCATTGACCGTCATCACCGAGAGGTCGAGCTTGTCTCCCAACTCCTTCATCAGCGCGGGCAGGCCGCCTGCATAGAAGAAGTCCTCCATCAGGTATTCCTTGCCGGACGGGCGGATGTTGGCCAGCACCGGCGTCGTGTGGCCGATCTCGTCGAGATGTTCGAGCGTCAGCGGCACCCCGGCGCGGCGGGCCATGGCGATCAGGTGAATGATGGCGTTGGTGGAACAGCCTGTGGCCATGGCGACGGTCACCGCGTTGCGCGTGCTCTCCCATGTCATGATCTTGTCGGGCGTCAGGTCCTCCCAGACCATGTCGACGATGCGCCGTCCGCAGTCCGCCGCCATGCGCTTGTGACCCGCATCGGGGGCCGGGATCGACGACGCGCCGGGCAGGGTGAGGCCCCAGCCGTCGGCAATCGACATCATGGTGGAGGCGGTGCCCATGGTCATGCAGGTGCCGTAGCTGCGGGCGATACCGCCCTGCACGCCCATCCATTCCTCCTTGCCGATGGTCCCGGCGCGGCGCTCGTCCCAGTATTTCCAGACATCGGTGCCGGAGCCCAATTTCTGCCCCGCATAGTTGCCCCGGAGCATGGCCCCGGCGGGCATGAAGATGAAGGGCAGGTTCATGGAAACCGCGCCCATGATGAGCGCGGGCGTGGACTTGTCACAGCCGCCGAGCAGCACCGCGCCGTCGATCGGATGCGAGCGCAGCGTCTCCTCGACCTCCAGCGCCCCCATGTTGCGGTAGAGCATGGAGGTGGGTTTGAGGAACTGCTCGGAGAAGGAATGCACCGGCATTTCCACCGGCGTTCCCCCCGCTTGAAGGATGCCGCGCTTCACCCATTCAGCACGGTCGCGCAGGTGGTGGTGGCAGGGAGAGAGGTCCGACCAGGTATTGATGATGGCGATGACCGGCTTGCCTTCCCAGTCGTCGGCGGTCCAGCCCATCTGCATGGCGCGGGAGCGGTGCCCCATGGAGCGCAGGTCGTCGGGCGCGAACCAACGGGCGGAGCGCAGGTCTTCGGGTTTCTTGTTGGTCATGATGCGCCTTTCAGGAAATGGGTTGTGCGAAGGCAAACATGACGAAAATCAGTGCCACCGCAAGCACGACACCGAGGATCCAGGGCCAGGAGCCGTAGCCGTTGATGTCGTCGTGTGAATCGCGTCCGATCATGGGTCAGGGTCCTCAGTTCAGGAGTTCGGGCAGGAAAAGGGCGATCTGCGGGAAGGCCATGACGAGGACCAGTCCGATGATCTGAAGCGCGATGTAGGGCAGGACCGCGAGAAAGATTTCCTGCAAGGATACGTCTTTCGGCGCCACGGATTTCAGCCAGAAGCAGGCCGGTCCGAAGGGCGGCGAGAGGAAATAGATCTGGATGTTCATCACGAAGAGGATGCCGAACCAGATCTTGGCCTGGTCCTCGGTCAGGCCCAGCTCCGGCGCGAGGGTCATCACCACGGGGGCGAACACCGGCACGGTGATGAGCACGATGGCGATCCACTCCATGAAGGTGCCGAGCACCATCAGGATGAGCATCATGACGATCACCGTGCCCATGGCCGAAAGCCCGGCGTTGAGGAACAGCGAGCGGATGAAATCGCCGCCGCCCACGAGGTTGAAGATACCGACGAAGGACACCGCGCCGAGGATCAGCCAGATGATGGTGCCGACGGTGGTCATGGTGCCCAGAAGCGACGCGGAGATCACCTCCCAGGTAAAGCGTTTGCGGACGGCGGCGATGATCAGCGCCCCGATGCAGCCGACAGCGGCGCTTTCGGTGACCGAAGCGATGCCGCCGTAGATCGACCCCATCACCATGGCGATGAGGATGATGCAGAGGATCACGGCGGTCATGCGCTCGCGCGACAGCTTCTGCTGCTGGCCGGTGATCCTTGCCACTTCGGCGGCGGTCGGGGCCATGGAGGGGTTCAGGTTCACCCGGATCAGCACGTACCCGGCATAAAACGTCGCCAGCATGATGCCGGGGATCGCCCCTGCCATGAACAGATCCCCGATGCCGACCTCGGCGGAGACGCCGTAGACGATGGTGATGATCGAGGGCGGGATCAGCGTCGCCAGAGCGCCGGCCGCGCAAATGAGGCCGATGGAGAGTTTGCGGTCATAGCCGAGGCGGAACATCTGGGGCAGGGCGACGAGGCCCAGCATGACGATCTCGCCGCCCATCACGCCGGACATGGCGGCGAGGATCACCGCGACGATGGTGGTCTGCACCGCTACGCCGCCGCGCAGGTTCCCGGCAAAGATCGACATGGCGTCGAACAGGTCCTCGGCGATACCCGCGCGTTCGAGGATGGAGGCCATCAGCACGAAGAAGGGCACGGCGACGAGGCTGTAATGCTCCAGCAGCCCGGCAGCGTTGGAGGAGACGAGGAACAGGCCCTTGGGACCGAAGAAGCCGATGGCCATGATGACAGAGACGAAGAGCGTCACGATGCCAAGCGGCATGCCGGTCATCATCAACGCGATCAGCATCACCACCATGATCAGGGAGATCGTGCCGAGATCCATGCTGCGCAACTTCAACGCCTTGGACGGGTCCAGCGCCTTGCCGATGTCCGTGATCGTACCGGAGATCGCGTCGAAGACCTGGATGTCGAAGGCGTGGGCGAGAAGGGCGGAGACAAAGTAGAAGACGAAATAGGCGCCGACCGCCTTGACGATCAGTTTCGCCCAGCCAGACGACAGATGCCGGTGCAGGTTCAGCGTCAGCTGCGCGAGGTAGAGCATCGCGCCCGCCGCCATCAGCGTCTTCATCACCATCGGCGTCGGCGCGTTGAACGGTGAGCCGGAGGTCTCGCCCCGGCCCATGCTGATGTAGGCGCGGATCGTGGCGTCGGTCAGCAGCATGTAGAGCGCGAAGACACCGACGATCATGGCGAAGAGGTCGAGCCACCAGCGCGCCTTCGGGCCGGCGATGTTGTGGATCACCGTGATCGCGATGTGCCGCTTCTTCATGGTGATGTAGCCGGAGGAGAGCATCCAGGCGGCGGCGACGGTGACCATGACGGTCTCGAAGGCCCAGAGCGTCGGCTGGTGCAGGACGTAGCGCGAGAACACCTCGATCAGCGTCGCCACGGCGGCGAACATGTAGAAGGTCGAGACGGCGATGCCGATGATGTGGCTCTTGTGGTCGATGATCGTGTAATCGGCTCTGGCGAGGTCCGGCTCGTCATGGCCAGGGTCCTGTGCGCCGATCTCGATCTCGGTCTCGTCCAGGGCGGTGTCATACTGCCGTGACATGGGGTCCCCTCCCTCGGGCTGTCCGGTCCGATGCCGGACCCGTCGTGTCAACTGTCGTGGATGCCGGCGCCCTCCCGCGCCGGGCTTCCCGGCGGGCGGACCGCCGGGAAGGGAAGGTCATGAGGTCCCGGGGCAGGCCCGGGACCGCGGCGCGCTTACAGCAGGCCGGCCTCTTTCATGAACTTGACATGCGCGTCGTAGACTTCCTGCGCCAGCGGGCTTTGCGCCGCAAAATCGGCCCAGGCCTCCTGCGCGATCTTGCGGAAGGCATCGCGTTCGGACTGCGGCCAGTCGATGATCTCGAGCTCGCCCGCCGCCTTGTCCCGCGCCACCAGCTGGCGGTCGAGGCGGTCGAAATACTGGCGCAACCCGTTGTAGGCGGCCAGATACCAGACCTCCAGAGCGGTCTGTTCCGCCTCGGTCAGCTCGTCATAGACGGCCTGGCCGATGGTGAACTGCAGAATCGGGGTGGAGTGGATGCCCGGGAAGATCGGGTACTTGGCGACCTTGTGCATGCCGTTGGCGTCGTTGTTGGCATAGGCGGAGTTGTCCGCCGCGTCGATCACGCCCTTCTCCAGAGCACCGTAGGTCTCGGAGCCGGACATCGACACGGGCGCGGCGCCCGCGCGCTTGAACACGTCCGCGGCCAGGCCCTCGGGCGAGCGCACCTTGATGCCCTTGAAGTCCGCGACGCCGCGGATCGGCACCTTGGAGACGAAGGCTTCGCGGGCGTAGGCGCCGCATCCGATGACATGCACGCCCTCGTAATGCGCATCGAACAGCTTTTGCAGCATCTCCTTGCCGCCGCCCTGGGCGCAGAAGGCCTGGATCTGGTCGGCACTGTCGTAACCGGCGATCAGGTCGCCCATCAGCGCAAAGGCCGGGTCGATGCCGGAGAAATAGTTGATCGACGTCAGGTCGCCGTCGAGGATGCCGACGCTGATCGCCTCGGCGGTCTCGCGGCGCGGCACAACGGCGTCGACCGGCAGCAATTCGACGGTGAGCGAACCGCCGGTCATCGCTTCCAGCTTGGGCACCCACTCCTCGTTCAGGTAGGCGAGCGACGCGTGGCTGGCGTTCGACGAGGTCTGGATCTTCAGGACCCGGTCCGCCGCATCCGCCGCCGTTGCCGCGAATCCCGTCACGGACATCAGCAGCATTGCCTTGATGCCGCCTTTCAGCATGTTGAATTTCATCATCTATCCTCCCTTGGTGTCGTCAAAACTGCGGGTATCGCCTCCTCTTGCGTCACCGCTTGACGTCTCAACTGATATATTAGTACCTTATAGGCGTCAACGCCGAGCTTGCGGTGTTTCCGGAACTGGGCCATCACCTTCGGGTCGGGCAGGCGGGTGGCAGGCTGGTCCGGCACGGCTCCGGGGGCGGAAAAGGGGGAGGAATGCAAGACTTTCAGGTATCGGACCTCATGCCCGCCACCGCCGCGCTGGACAATGCCTCGCCGCTGTCCGCCTCGCAGGGCGCTTACGAGGCGCTGCGCCGCCAGATCATCACGCTTGACCTGCCGCCGGGCGCGGTGCTGTCGCGGGTCGACCTTGCCGCGCAACTGGGCGTCAGCCAGACGCCGGTGCGCGAAGCGCTGCAGAAGCTCGAACAGGACGGGCTGATCCGCATCGTCCCGCAGTCCCGCACAACCGTGCGCCGCATCGACGTCAAGCAACTGGAAGAAACGCAATTCCTGCGCGTCGCCGTCGAGAGTGAAGTGGTCCGCCGGCTCGCGCAGGGCGGCTACGAGGCCGGCGTCAAACGCGCCCGCGCGCTGGTGCAGATGCAGGCGACCCTGGGCGACGATGTGGGCCAGATGGAACTGTTCGACACGCTCGACCGGGGCTTTCACCTGTCGCTGTTCGAGGCGGTCGGCATGGGCCGGCTGCACGCCATGCTGGCCCGGCAGCTGGGTCACCTGGCCCGCTGCCAGCGCCTGACTCTGCCGCGCGCGGGCAAGATGGCCGACATCGTGGCGGCGCACAGCGCCATTCTCGACGGGATCGAGGCGCAGGACCAGGAAGCGGCGCTGACGGCTGTGCGCGATCACCTCTCCGGAACGATCCGTCAGGTGCCTGATCTGAAAAAGGAATTCCCGGACTATTTCGTTTCCGGCAGCGATTGACGGCGCCGCTCAAGGCTGGCACCGTCGCGGCTGTTTCCCGTCCTTGCCGGAGCCCGGACAGTGATCGACAGGCCTTCTCTCTGGACCCGCAGCGCCGATGAACCCGCCCCGAACGCGGCGCTGTTGTCACCCGCAGAGGGCGCGGCAGATGCCGTGATCGTCGGCGGCGGCTACACCGGCCTTGCAACGGCGCTCTTTGCCGCAGAGGCGGGGCTGTCCGTGCATGTTCTCGAAGCGCGGGAGATCGGCGCGGGCGGCTCCGGGCGCAACGTCGGGCTGGTCAATGCCGGGCTCTGGGTGCCGCCGGACGATCTTGTCCGGACCTTGGGGCCGAAAGTGGGTCCGGCGTTTCTCGACCTGTTCGGGCGCGGGCCGGAGGTGGTCTTCGACCTCATCGAAAGGCACCAGATCCGCTGCGAGCCGCGCCGCAACGGCACCATCCACGCGGCGCACGCCCCGCGCGGACTGCGCGATCTTCGGGGGCGGCACGCGGCCTGGCAGCGGCTCGGTGCGCCGGTCGAGTTGCTGGACGCGGCAGAGATTTCGCGGCTGAGCGGCACGGGGATCTATCACGGCGGCCTTCTGGATCGCCGGGCGGGGAAGATCAATCCGATGGGATTCGCCCGCGGTCTGGCGCGCGCGGCGCTGGGCGCGGGTGCACGGATCACGACGGGAACGCCGGTCAAGGCGTTGACGCGGGACAGGGGCGGTTGGCGGATCGAGACGGCGACGGGCACGCTTTCCGCGCCGCAGGTGGTGCTGGCGACAAATGCCTACGGGGGTGACCTCTGGCCGGGGCTGGCGAAGGCGGTGACCCATATTCATTTCTTTCAGGTGGCGAGCGAGCCGCTGGGCGAGGCCAGCGGCCATATCCTGCCGGAGGGACAGGGTCTGTGGGATACCGCGCCGGTGATGACCTCGGTGACGCGCGACGCCGCCGGGCGGGTGATCCTCGGCTCCATGGGGCGGATGATCGGCACCCCGGAGGCTGGCGTCAGCGCCCGCTGGGCCAGACGGCGGTTCGGGCGGCTGTTCCCGGGCATGCCGGTGCCGCGCTTCACCGACGGCTGGCACGGCCGCATCGCGATGACGCCGGATCACATGCCGCGCCTGTGCCGTCTGGATGCGGGGCTCTGGGCGCCAATGGGCTACAATGGCCGGGGCATCACCACGGGCACGCTGTTCGGGCGGGCGATGGCGGCAGTGCTGGCCGGTGCGCCGGAGCAGGATCTGCCTCTGCCGGTCACACCGCTGGAGCGATTGCCCGCGCCGGGCCTGCAATCGCGCTTTTTTGACCTGGCCTTTACCGGCAACCAGGTATTGCGCGGCCTGTGACGCACGCGGTGGGGGGCGACGAGTCGGGCCGACGCGGTGACGGATTGCGGCGCTTTGACGATATTCCCGCTGTCCCGACGCCCATGAGGCCGCTCCCGTTCCCGCAATCCCCGTCAAGGGGCGCGACTGTTACCGCGATGAAAGCATGTCGGCAAATTCCTTTGCCTCCAAAGGCTTCCGCAGGTTAGTTTCGGATACGGGAGGGATTCCCGGCTGCTGACCCCGTGACGATCTGTGAGTACCATGGCGACCGAGTTGACCGAACGGCTATCCGAGCGCCTGTCCGCACTGCGCTCGGCCCGCGGATGGACACTGGACAAGCTGGCCGCCCAGAGCGGCGTCAGCCGGGCGGCGCTGTCACGGTTGGAGAACGCCGAGGTCAGCCCCTCCGCCGACGTGCTGGCCCGGCTTGCCGCGGCTTACGGGATGACGCCGTCGCGGCTGCTCGGCATGGTGGAGGACGGGTTTGCCGCCCATGTGCGCCGAGACGACCAGCCGATTTCACGGGACGGTGTGAACGGCGTCACCCGCCGTACCGTCTCGCCCCCGGCGCAGGCGTTGGCCGGTGAGGTGCAGGAATGCCGCCTCGCGCCCGGCGCGCAGGTTCTGCAGGAGACGCCGCCGGTGCCGGGACAGGAGCATCACCTGATCCTGCTCACCGGCGCCCTGCAGGCGGAGGTGGACGGGCGGACCTACAGTCTCGCGCAGGGCGATGCCCTCCGGTTCCGGCCCTACCACGCGGTGCGTTTCGTGACCGAGCCGGGCCAGGGCGCGAAATACCTGCTGTGCCGGGTGTCAGGCGGCGGCCCGGGGTGAGCAGAGTTTCAGACTAGATTTCTTGTCACCGTCCGCGCGTGGCGCCAGAGGCCACGAAACACTGGCGGCAGAGCCGTTTATGCGCTACGCTGACAGGCAGACCCGGAAAACCGGGCGATCCTGAGGCAGTTGAAGCGGTGTTCCCATGACGGAAATGGTCTATGGCACGGTGCCGGTGCGCGATGGCGAACCGGTGTTCCCGAAATGGTGGCGGACGGTGGACAAGTGGACCCTGTCCTGCATCCTGATGCTCTTTGGCGTGGGCATCCTGCTGGGGCTCGCCGCCTCGCCGCCCTTGGCGGAGCGCAACAATTTCGCGCCGTTCCATTACGTGCAACGGCAGGCCGCCTTCGGCGGCATGGCGATGCTGGCGATGATCCTGACCTCGATGATGTCGCCCACCGTGGTGCGCCGCCTTGCGGTGCTCGGCTTTCTCGGAGCCTTCGTGGCGCTGGTCTTCCTGCCGTTCTTCGGCACCGACTTCGGCAAGGGCGCGGTGCGCTGGTACTCGCTCGGCTTCGCCTCCGTCCAGCCGTCGGAATTCCTCAAACCGACCTTCGTCATCGTCGCGGCCTGGCTGATGGCGGCGGCGCAGGACCTGGGTGGACCTCCGGGACGGATGTACTCCTTCGTGCTGATGGTCGCCATCGTGCTTATGCTGGCGATGCAGCCGGACTTCGGGCAGGCCTCCCTCGTCCTGTTCGGCTGGGGCGTGATGTGGTTCGTCGGCGGCGCGCCGATGATGCTGCTTATCGGGCTGGCGGGGCTCGTGGTGCTTGGCGGCACCTTTGCCTACAACAACTCCGAACACTTCGCCCGCCGCATCGACGGCTTCCTCTCGCCCGAAGTGGACCCGACGACCCAGCTCGGCTATGCCACCGACGCCATCCGCGAAGGCGGCTTCTTCGGCGTCGGCGTCGGCGAGGGGCAGGTGAAATGGTCGCTGCCGGATGCCCATACCGACTTCATCATCGCCGTCGCGGCGGAGGAATACGGCCTCGTTCTGGTGCTCTGCATCATCGCGCTCTACACCACCATCGTCGTGCGGTCGATGATCCGCCTGATGCGCGAGCGCGATCCTTTCATCCGTCTTGCCGGCACCGGCCTCGCCTGCATGTTCGGCGTGCAGGCGATGATCAACATGGGCGTGGCCGTGCGGCTGCTTCCGGCCAAGGGCATGACCCTGCCGTTCGTCAGCTACGGCGGCTCTTCACTGATTGCAGGCGGCATTGCCGTTGGCATGCTGCTGGCCTTCACCCGCACGCGTCCGCAGGGCGAGATCGGGGATATCCTGCGGGGCCGGTTGCGCTGAGGTTTCCCCGGTTCGGTGCCGGTTTTACGGGGGTTTTGGGGTATTTGGACCAAGAAGAAGCACGGGATGCGCGAAAACCTGCCAATGTCGGGCTCAGGATGGACGGCGAGACGCCCGTGTTGTACTGGCCTCCGTCAGGCGGTGAGGGATTGATCGGATGAGTGGACAGCAGCCCCTGTTGGTGATGGCGGCCGGTGGCACCGGCGGGCACATGTTTCCGGCGCAGGCGCTGGCGGAAGTCATGCTGAGCCGGGGCTGGCGGGTGAAGCTGTCGACCGACGCGCGGGGCGCACGGTACACCGGTGCGTTTCCTGACGGGGTCGAGATCGAACAGGTCTCCTCCGCGACCTTCGCCCGGGGCGGCCTCCTTGCCAAGGCGCTGGTGCCTTTCCGCATCGCGGGTGGCGTCGTCTCCATGGCGCTGCGCATGCTGCGCGACCGGCCCGACGTGGTGATCGGCTTTGGCGGTTATCCGTCCATTCCGGCCCTCTCGGCGGCGACGCTGCTGCGTCTGCCACGGCTGATCCATGAACAGAACGGCGTGTTGGGCCGGGTGAACCAGATCTTTTCGAAGCGGGTGACCATGGTCGCCTGCGGCACCTGGCCGACCGAACTGCCCGAGGGTGTCGAGGGCATCCACGTCGGCAACCCAGTGCGCGGCGCGGTGATGGAGCGGGCCGGGGCGCCCTATATCCCGCCGGGTTATTACCCGATGTCGATCCTCGTGATCGGCGGCAGCCAGGGGGCGCGTATCCTGTCGGATGTGGTGCCGCCCGCGATTGCGGCGCTGCCGATGGAGGCGATCAACCTGCTGCGCATCAGCCATCAGGCACGGGGCGAGGACGAGGAGCGGGTTTCGCAATTCTACCTCGAGCACGCGATCAACGCCGATGTGCAGCCTTTCTTCGACGACGTGCCGGAGCGCATGGCCGAAGCGCAGGTCGTCATCTCGCGCTCCGGCGCCTCATCCGTCGCGGACATCAGCGTGATCGGCCGGCCCGCGATCCTGATCCCGTACAAGCATGCGACAGGCGATCACCAGCATGTCAACGCGCAGGCGCTGACCGAGGCGGGCGCGGCGATCCGCATCCCCGAAAGCCGCCTGACGGTGGAGAGCATGTCGGACGCGATCCTCTCGATCCTCGACAACCCGCAGGGGGCGGAGCAGATGAGCCGGGCGGCGCTGAGCGTCGCGCGGCCGGATGCGGCGACCGATCTGGCGAACATCATAGAAAATCTGGCGGCAGACCAACACAGGAAAGGGGCAGGCGATGAAGGATCTGGAACGTGAACGGGGCATGGCATTGAGCGGCGCGACGAAACTTCCGGGCGACGTGGGGCCGATCCACTTCGTCGGGATCGGCGGCATCGGCATGTCCGGCATTGCCGAGGTGCTCCTGAACCACGGCTATGTGGTACAGGGCTCGGACCTGAAGGCCTCGAAGATTACCCAGCGGTTGCAGGAGCTAGGCGCGCATGTCTTCGAGGGCCAGCGGGCAGAGAACCTCGAAGGCGCGGAGGTCGTGGTGATCTCCTCCGCCATCAAGAAGGGCAACGCGGAACTGGACGAGGCGCGGCGGCGCGGGCTGCCGGTGGTGCGGCGAGCGGAGATGCTGGCGGAGCTGATGCGGCTCAAATCCAACGTCGCCATCGCGGGCACCCATGGCAAGACCACCACCACCACGATGGTGGCGACGCTGCTCGATGCGGGCAAGTTCGATCCGACCGTGGTGAACGGCGGCATCATCCACGCCTATGGTTCGAACGCCCGTATGGGGCAGGGCGAGTGGATGGTCGTGGAGGCGGACGAGAGCGACGGCACCTTCAACCGCCTGCCCGCGACCATTGCCATCGTCACCAATATCGACCCCGAGCATATGGAGCACTGGGGCACCATCGAGAACCTGCGGCAGGGGTTCTATGACTTCGTCTCGAACATTCCCTTTTATGGGCTGGCGGTGTGCTGCACCGATCACCCGGAGGTGCAGGCGCTTGTCGGCCGTGTCACCGACCGGCGTGTCGTAACCTACGGGTTCAACGCGCAGGCGGACGTGCGGGCGGTGAACCTCCGGTACGTCAAAGGCGTGGCGCATTTCGATGTGCTGTTCCAGACGGAGGGGACGTCCCTTGAGGGGTGTACCCTGCCGATGCCGGGGGATCACAACGTGTCCAACGCCTTGAGCGCGATTGCGGTGGCCAGGCACCTGGGCATGACGGGCGAGGAAATCCGCGCGGCGCTGGCGTCCTTCGGCGGTGTCAACCGGCGGTTCACCAAGGTTGGCGAAGTTGGCGGTGTGACCATCATCGACGACTACGGCCACCATCCGGTGGAGATCGCCGCCGTGCTGAAAGCGGCGCGGCAGGCGACGGAGGGCCGGGTGATCGCGGTGCATCAGCCGCATCGCTATACCCGCCTGCACCACCATTTCGAGGATTTCTGCACCTGCTTCAACGAGGCGGATGTGGTGGCCATCGCGGAGGTTTATGCCGCGGGCGAGGAGCCCATCGAGGGCGCGACGCGGGATGATCTGGTGGCCGGACTGGTGCGGCACGGGCATCGCCATGCGCGGGCTCTGGTGAGCGAGGATGACCTCGAACGGCTAGTCCGCGAACAGGCGCAGCCGGGGGATATGGTCGTGTGCCTCGGGGCCGGGACGATTTCCGCCTGGGCGAACGGACTTCCGGCGCGGCTTTCCAGGTAAGCGCTTGGGTTTCGTATGGATTTAGGCCCGCTGCCTGTCTTGGGTGGCGGGCTTTTCCTTTGGGTATTTGGGCCAAGAAGAAACGCAGGGCCGGGACAGGGGCTTTGCTGTTGCGCTTTGGCGTCTTGTTGGGAAGAGTGAGGGGATGAGGGCCGAGGACATCCATAATCGGGATGCGTTGTGGGCGTGGCTGCGGGAGCGGCCACGGGAGGATGCTTTGGCGATTGCGCATCGGGCAGCTCTACGGGTGCTGCCGGTTTGGGGCGCAGCGATGGGGGAGGATTGGGCGAGGGAAAGCGGTTTGACAGCTTTACCGTATTTGCGTTGCCTGCTGATTTCAGCAGTAGCTACAGTTAGGCCTGATCACGACTTAATGGATACCGCCCGCAGCGCATTAGACTCTGCAGTCGCCCCGCACGGACCTTATCGCGGAGATTCTAGTGTCCAGATAGCCGCCAACGTGGCGATCACAGCTATTGGAGCCGTTGTCGCAGGCAGTGGGTTTGTGGATGCAGTGGAGGCTGCATTTGTGGATGCCGCACACGTTGCCGGGACAGCCGCCATTCCCGAAACAATCGGCGCCGATGTTGCCGCCTTTGATGCGGCCATTTCGGTTGACATGGAACACGGCGGGAACTTGTTCGGTTTGCCGCTTTGGACGGACGATTGCCCCGGATGGTTTTTGCGGCATGATGCCTTAACGGTCACCCATTGGAATACGGAGTCTTCGATCCGCTGGGCGTTCTGGAAACGCTGGTGGGAGGGGGCGAAGACCGGCAATCCCGTCGACCCGGCGCTTCAGCTTGCCATCGTGCAGGGCATCGACGACGAGACCTGGAAAGACCCGGACGCGGTGGCGGCGCGGATTGTGGAGATCGAGCGGCAGTTCGATCTTCTGCAAGACGTGCGACGGGTCAAGCGGGACCTTGAAGACGCGCGGCGGCAGGTTGCGACGGTCAAGCATCGGTCACACAATCAGCCGCCGGAATTGGTTGATGATGCGATTGCGCTCAAGCGCGACACGAAGAAGCTGGAGACGGTTCTGGCTGAGTTGATCGCGCCACTGGAGGAGATTGAGGCCGAGCTTGAAACGCCGAGAGCGGACCTGGCGCGGATCAAGGCACTGGCTTCGAAACTTGTGAAAATCGCAGGCGAGGCTTTGAAGTATTGCGGCGAGGTTGGCGACGTATTCGTAAAGAAGGCAGCGGAGACCTTGGGGGACGAAGGGGTCAAATGGGCGGTGCGCGGTGGCGCTGCGACGCTGTTCGAGACGTCGACCGGATTGGGGCATCGATTGCTGGACTTCGTGCAAGTGTTGTTGCGGTAGTTTTGCGACGGCAAAGGTGGGTTGGAAACCCACCTTACGGCGGGTCTAACGCGAGGCGGGATGCGTGATCCGTGGGTGCAATCCTGAGATGTGCCGCAATTTCCCTCCAATGCCCTGCAAACCCTTGCCGCAGACGCGTTTTTGCGGCACACTTGGCTTGCGCCACCGGGGGATGCGGAGGGCAGGACGATGACGACTTCCTTGATACTGGCCTGTGCCTGGGCGGTGTTGGCGAATGTTTTGGGCATGTTGCCCTCGAAGGACAATCACTGGACTCGGGCCTATGTGCTGATCGCGCTGGGAATCCCGCTCGTTGGGTATGTCACCTATCAGAACGGGCCGTGGATCGGGCTGATCGTGCTGATGGCGGGCATGAGCGTCCTCCGCTGGCCGATGCGCTATCTCGCCGCCTGGGTGCGGCGGACGGTGGGACGGGCCTGAAGGACAGGCATACCGGACTGATGGAACGCCCGCGGCGCGGGTAGGATCATGGGCATTCCAATCGGAGGAGTGCCCATGTTTTTCGTGTATCTGATGATATCGGCGTCAGTGGGCGGCGCGATTGGCTTCGGGGGCTGCCGGAGCAGGCGGGGCGGGATCGTCGTGGGGCTGGGGCTGCTGCTGACGGTCGGATTCTTCGGCTGCCTCGCGGTTGGCTCGGCGCTGCCGGGGTACGACGGGCTGTTGTACTACGCCTTTGCCATCCTGATCGCCGCGCCGGGGCTGGTGGGTCTCGGACTTGGGGCCTTTCTGGCGCGGCTCGGGTCTGGCGTCGCGGAGGTCTGAGAGCTCTTGCGTCCGGGAGTCCGGGACCGTAGCTAGGCGGTATGCGTGATTATCCCGAGACCCGTGGGCGGCTGACGCCGGACCGCCCGTTGAGCGATCTGACCTGGCTGCGCGTCGGCGGGCCGGCGGATGCGCTGTTCCAGCCGGCGGATGTGGACGACCTGGCGGCCTTCCTGAAGGCGCTGGACCCGGCGGTAGCGGTCTTCCCGATGGGGGTCGGCAGCAACCTGATCGTGCGCGATGGCGGCATCCGGGCCGTGGTGATCCGCATGGGGCGGGGGTTCAACGGGATTGCCGTCGAGGGCACGCGGGTGCGGGCCGGGGTGGCGGCGCTCGATGCCCATGTGGCGAGACGTGCGGCGGAGGCGGGGATCGACCTTACCTTTTTGCGCACCATTCCGGGTGCGATCGGCGGGGCGGTGCGGATGAACGCCGGATGTTATGGCTCCTACGTGGCGGATCATTTCGTCGCGGCGACGGCCGTGACGCGCGCGGGCGAGGTGGTGACGCTGACAGCGCAGGACCTGAATTTCCGCTATCGGCAGAGCGATCTTCCCGAAGGCTGGGTTCTTGTCGAGGCGGTGTTCGAAGGGGAGCGAGGCGATCCGGAGGCGCTGGCCGCGCGGATGGAGGAGCAACTCAGGAAGCGCGACGAAACGCAGCCGACGAAGGACCGGACGGCGGGCAGCACCTTCCGCAATCCGGCGGGGTTTTCCTCCACCGGGAGGGCCGACGACACACACGAGCTCAAGGCCTGGAAGGTGATCGACGAGGCCGGAATGCGCGGCGCGACGATCGGCGGGGCGCAGATGAGTGAAATGCATTCCAATTTTCTCGTGAACACCGGGACGGCAACGGCCCGCGATCTGGAGGCTTTGGGCGAGGACGTCAGAAAAAAGGTTTTCCAACACAGTGGAATACAGTTACACTGGGAAATCATGCGGGTGGGTGAATTCTTGCCGGGCGAAACCGTCGCTGGCGGGCTTGATTAACCCCCCGTTAAGGTTAAAGAAGTTATAAGAGGTCAGGTCCCGGACAACAGGGGCCGGCCAGACGATCCGGAGCCAATCCGGGCGGTGAATGGGGCGCACTGGCCCCGAGGCAGAAGGCGGGGCAGCAGACCCCGTGACAGGTAAGGCGGTTTTGGGAATGTCGAGCAGGACGCTCCCGAAAGTGGTGGTATTACTGGGCGGACCCTCGGCTGAACGCGAGGTCTCGCTGAGTTCCGGCAAGGAATGTGCCGCCGCTTTACGGGCAGAAGGGTACGAAGTCACCGAGGTGGACGCAGGGCAGGACCTTGCCGAGCGGCTTGCCGAGATCCGGCCGGACGTGGTGTTCAACGCGCTGCATGGCCGCTGGGGCGAGGATGGCTGCGTTCAGGGTGTCCTCGAATGGGCAGGCATTCCCTATACGCATTCCGGTGTGCTGGCCTCGGCGCTGGCCATGGACAAGGAACGCACCAAGGTTGTCTATCGCGCCGCCGGGCTGCCGGTGGCGGAGAGCCTGCTGGCAGACAAGACGGATGTGATGGCAGCGCATGTGATGGCGCCGCCCTACGTGGTGAAGCCCTACAACGAAGGCTCGTCGGTTGGCGTCTACCTCGTCAATGCCGCCGCCAACACGCCACCGCAGCTTTCGGACGACATGCCGCAGACCGTGATGGTCGAGCAGTTCATTCCCGGGAGGGAACTCACCACCTCCGTGATGGGGGACCGGGCGCTTGGCGTGACGGAAATTCTCACCGATGGCTGGTACGATTACGACGCCAAGTACAAGCCCGGCGGCTCGCGGCACGTCTGCCCGGCGGAGCTGCCGCAGGAGATCACCGAGGCCTGTCTCGACTATGCCTTGAGGGCGCACAAGGCGCTGGGATGCCGGGGCGTCAGCCGTACGGATTTCCGCTGGGATGACAGCAAGGGGCTCGAAGGGCTGATCCTTCTGGAGACCAACACCCAGCCGGGCATGACGCCGACCTCGCTGTCGCCGGAGCACGCCGGGCTGATCGGGCTGAGCTTTGGCCAGTTCTGCAAGTGGATGGTGGAGGACGCCTCGTGCAACAGGTAGACCCGCATCTGGATGGAGACGACGCGCCGCAGATGGCGCGGCTGGACCCCACGGCCTCCCGGCTGAAGTACCGGATCGAGCGGCTGATGCTGACGCCGCTGTTCCGGTTCGCGCTGCGGGTGGTGCTGCCGTTCGGGATTTGCTTCGGCGCCGGTAGCCTCTGGTTCTCGGTGGAGGAAAACCGCGACGCCTTCCTGACGATGATCGCCGATGTCCGCGCGACGGTTGAAAACCGCCCGGAGTTCCAGGTCAAGCTGATGGCCATCGACGGCGCGAGCGAGGGCGTGGCGGAGGACATCCGCGAGATCGTGCCCATCGACTTCCCGGTGAGCAGCTTCGACCTCGATCTCGACGCGATGCAGGAGACGATCACCGGGCTCGACGCGGTGCGCAAAGTGAAGATCCGGATCAAGCAGGGCGGAACCTTGCAGATCGACGTGACGGAGCGGGAACCGGCGGTGCTCTGGCGCGGGCCGCAGGGGCTGGAAATGCTGGACCGAAAAGGCATCCTCGTCGGCCCGCTGGCCTCGCGCTTCGACAAGCCGGAGCTGCCGGTGATCGCGGGCGAGGGAGCCGAGCAGGCGGTGCCCGAAGCGCTGGAGCTGATGGCGGTGGCAGGGCCGCTCAAGGCGCGGATGCGCGGGCTGGAACGCATGGGCGGGCGGCGCTGGGACGTGGTCCTGGATCGCGACCAGCGCATCATGCTGCCCGAGAGCGGCGCCGTGGTGGCGCTGGAGCGCACGATCGCGATGGACGAAGCGGTGGACATGCTGGCGCGGGACATCGCGGCGGTCGACCTGCGCCTCCCGCGCAGACCAACGATAAGAATGAAGGAAAACGCCGTGCAGGAGCTGCTGCGCATCAAGGCGTTCGAGGCAGGCGGAGACAGGCTGGAATGATCGAGCTTTATGAATCACAGAGAGCCATGCGCAACATGCGCAAGGCCGCGATGCAACGGGGCGTCATCGCGATCCTGGACGTGGGGAGTTCCAAGATTGCCTGCCTCGTGCTGCGTTTCGACGGCACGGACCCCTCCGACGACGGCATCGGGTCGCTTGCGGGTCAGTCCGGGTTCCGGGTGATCGGGGCCGCGACGACGCGCTCGCGCGGGGTGCGCTTCGGCGAGATCCACGCCATGGGCGAGACGGAGCGTGCGATCCGCACGGCGGTGCAGGCGGCGCAGAAGATGGCGGGCATCCGGGTGGATCACGTCATCGCCTGTTTCTCCGGGGCCGATCCGCGCAGCTACGGGCTTGCGGGCAAGGTCGACGTGATGGGCGTCAACGTGGACGAGCAGGACGTGGCGCGGGTGCTGTCGTCCTGCGACGTTCCGGATTTCGGACACGGGCGTGAAGTGATGCACGCGCAGCCAGTGAACTTTGCCCTCGACCACCGCAGCGGCCTGATCGACCCGCGCGGCCAGATCGGCAACGAGCTCAGCTGTGACATGCACATGCTGACCGTCGATGCGCAGGCGATCCAGAACCTCGCGCATTGCGTCAAGCGTTGCGATCTCGAACTCGCCGGAATTGCGTCTTCCGCTTATGTGAGTGGGCAGGCGGCGCTGGTCGAGGACGAGCAGGAGCTGGGCGCGGCCTGCATCGACATGGGCGGCGGCGCGACGGGCGTGTCGATCTTCATCAAGAAACACATGATCTACGCCGATGCGGTGCGCATGGGCGGCGATCACGTCACTTCCGACATTTCCATGGGCCTTCAGGTGCCGATGGCGACGGCGGAGCGGATCAAGACCTTCTACGGCGGCGTGGTGGCCACCGGCATGGATGACCGCGAGATGATCGAATGCGGTGGCGAGACCGGCGACTGGCATCACGACCGGCGCACCGTGTCGCGGGCGGAGCTGATCGGCATCATGCGGCCACGGGTGGAGGAGATCCTGGAAGAGGTGCGCGTCAGGCTCGATGCGGCGGGCTTCGATCACCTGCCGTCGCAGCAGATCGTGCTGACCGGCGGCGCGAGCCAGATCCCGGGCCTCGACGGGCTGGCGTCGAAAATCCTCGGCCAGCAGGTGCGGCTGGGCCGCCCCCTGCGCGTGCACGGTCTGCCGCAGGCGGCGACCGGCCCGGGCTTTGCCTCCGCCGTGGGCCTGTGCCTTTTCGCTGCGCATCCGCAGGACGAATGGTGGGATTTCGAGATCCCGGTGGACCGCTACCCGGCGCGCAGTCTGAAGCGCGCGGTGCAGTGGTTCCGCGACAACTGGTAAGCCGTTCCGTCTGGTTCGACGAGGGGCCCGGTGCGCTGCGCCGGGCCCTTTTCCATGGTCGTGACACGAATAGGAGTTGCTTTGCCGGCGCTTGTGTTTGTAGCGTGCTGAATGTTTTCAGACAGGATGCTTTCATGAAGCCGATTGCCTTGGCCGCGCTCTGTGCGCTGGCGACTCCGATGGCGCAAGCCGCCACCGTCTATACCGATGCGGCAGCCTTTGCCGCGAAGTTTTCAGCCCTGGCCGACCCGACGGGCGGCATAAACACGGCGGCGGACGAAGCGGCGGCGGGGCCGTTGTTCGTTGGTGGCGTGCCCTACCAGACCGCGCCGGGCGGGGGCGTGGTGCCGCCGGTCGAGTTCCTGACCGGCATGAGCATCAACAGCTACAACTATGCCTTCGGCCCGCAATCCAACGGGTTCTTCGACAGTTTCAACATGTCGGACGTGTTCGAAGGGCCGCTTGGCTTCACCATGCACAACCCGAGCAGCGAGTCGCACTACTATACCTTCGCATCCGGACTAGGCAGCTTCGGCTTCTCGGTCTTCGATCCGTCCGATGGGCGCTGCGCGGTTTCCTGCGTCCAGTCGACCTGGTCGATCACGGCTTATGACGCGGGCAACGCGGTGCTCGGATCGGCAACCATCACGCCGGGGCTCGGCAATGTCGGCTTCTTCGGAATCGACGGGCAGGGGGCGCTGATCGACAGGGTGACGGTCATCGAGACAGCTGGCAGCTACGAGAACGATTACTTCGGCAATTACGTGACCGGGATCGTGTCAGCGGTTCCGTTGCCCGCCGGTGCGCCGCTGCTGCTGCTTGGCCTCGGCGGGCTTGCAATGCTGCGTCGCCGCCGACGCTGATCCGGATCAGACAGTCTGACATGCGAAAGCCCCGTCTCCTGAGGGTGAGACGGGGCTTCTGGCCTTTTCCTTGCCGCCCCAAGGGGGAGTGAACGGTCAGGTCCGCGCTGCGTGCCGGTTGGCTGGATCGGGATTCAGCAGGCGTGGGCCCGGGGAAAGGCCACGACATTTCCGGGTCGACCAATACCACCGGACCGTCGCAATTTCTCGGGAAGGTCGGGAGCATATCCCGAATCCACCCGGCGCAGATTGCGCGCCCGGCGGAAATCCCGCTCTTCTCGGATTTCGAATTGGATCAGGTCCCCGGCATCCAGGTCCATGCCCTGATGCGCACTGGGTTCCGGCCCCGAATAGAAGGCCAGGTTCCCGTGATCCTCACACCAGATCACTGCCTTGCGGTCTGTTGCGTCTGCCCAGAGGACAACACCGTACATGCGCTCTTCCATGACAAGCCTTTTAGATTTCGTGTCACAAGCGTGGCTCAATTGACGCGCTTTCGACACGGTTTTTCGCGCGTCGGCGTCTTGATTTTTGTGTCGCAAGATTGCAGGGTTGTCGCTATTGAGCGACGCGGTTGACGCTCTTTAGCACCACAGTTGACGCATGTTGGCGTCAAACTTTATCATAGAGAGTTGAAGGGTAGTTGTATACACTCTTAGCGCGAGGTTCAAATGCCAGGTGGTCACTCAAAATCACCCTCAAGACGACCAACTCCCGCCGAGCTGCGCAGCATGCTCGGTGCCAATTTGCGTCAATTGTCCGAAAGAGCGGTCTCGATCTCGGCCCTGTGCCGCGAGCTGGGGATAAACCGCACCCAGTATAATCGGTATCTCGCGGGTGAGAGCTTTCCGCGGCCGGATGTGCTTCACCGGATATGCAGCTATTTCAATGTCGATGCGCGCATATTGCTCGAACCTGTGGAAAACATCGCGTCGGTTTCCACGGGACTGTTCGAGCATCCCGAGGTGTCGAGTTTCATCGGCCGGTCTGCCGAGACCGTGGATGAGGAGGACTTCCCCTCCGGTTTCTACCGTTTCGCCCGGCGCAGCTTCCTGCATGACGATATGTTCGTGCAGGGGCTGACCTACGTTTACCGCAAGGACGATCACACCTTCCTGCGTGGCTTCGAGGCCAAGCAGGCGATGGCAGAGCAGGGGCTGCCCACCGCCCCGGCTCAGCGCGAGTTCCGCGGTGTCGTGATGCCGCAGGAGGATGGTGTCGCGCTGATGATCAGCCGTCACGGGGCGCAGACCGCCTCGTTCAATTACCTCGCCCGCGTGCCCTCCTTCGAGAACAACTTCTGGGTCGGCTATGTCACACGGACGGTGCGCGAGGACGTGGCGGGACGGCGGGTGGAGCGGCAGGTGGTGGAGTACCTGGGGCGCAACACGCGCAAGGTTTTGGCGGCGGCGCGCAGCGTCGGCTTCTGCAACAAGGAGGCGGTGTTGCCTTACCTGCGGCAGATGCTGAAGATCGGCGAACCCTTCGTCTGAGCGAGGGGTCACCGGCGTCTCCGGGCTGCGACCGGGCGCGGGAGCAAACCGCCGCCTGGCGCGCAAAAACCGCGTGACGCCGCCCGGCGATCCCGGTAAGGTTTCCTGCAGGCACCCCGGTCAAGAGGGGCCACAGGATATACGAGGCAAACACGGGTCGAGCAGACCCCGAACACTGTAGACCCTAGCGCCCCGAGTCGGTTGATTCTCGGAGCCCGTGCTTACGCTTGTGCGTCGCGTGTCGGTAACCACCGCATTTGGTGAAATCGGCAAAATCCCGCGAATCCCGCCCCGAAAAAGCCTAGATTTGGTAGGTGACGCGTGTTTTTCGCGTGACGTTGAGCCCGTGTGTGGTTAGGATCACACAGAATAGGCGTATGTTAACCCCCGGGACAGGGGCAGAAAAAAGACAGGCGGACAGATCGATGACATTGAACCTTTCCATGCCCGGACAGGACGACCTCAAGCCCCGCATCACCGTGTTCGGTGTTGGCGGCGCTGGCGGCAACGCGGTGAACAACATGATCGAAAAGGCGCTGGAAGGCGTCGATTTCGTCGTGGCGAACACCGACGCGCAGGCGCTTCAGCAAAGCCGCGCGGCGAGCCGCGTGCAGCTTGGCGTGAAGGTGACGGAGGGTCTCGGGGCAGGCGCCCGGGCGTCGGTCGGCGCGGCCGCCGCCGAAGAGAGCATCGAACAGATCGTCGATCACCTGGCGGGGGCGCACATGTGCTTCATCACCGCCGGCATGGGTGGCGGCACCGGCACCGGCGCGGCCCCGATCATCGCGCAGGCGGCGCGGGAGCTGGGCGTTCTGACCGTCGGCGTGGTGACCAAGCCGTTCCAGTTCGAAGGCGGCAAGCGGATGAAGCAGGCCGAAGCCGGCGTCGAGGCGCTGCAGAAGGTCGTCGACACGCTGATCATCATTCCGAACCAGAACCTGTTCCGGCTGGCCAACGAAAAGACCACCTTCACCGAGGCCTTCTCGCTCGCCGACGACGTTCTCTACCAGGGTGTGAAGGGCGTGACCGACCTGATGGTGCGTCCGGGCCTGATCAACCTCGACTTCGCAGACGTGCGCGCGGTGATGGACGAGATGGGCAAGGCAATGATGGGCACCGGCGAGGCCGAGGGCGAAGATCGCGCCATCCAGGCCGCTGAGAAGGCCATCGCCAACCCGCTGCTGGACGAAATCAGCCTCAAGGGCGCGAAGGGCGTGCTGATCAACATCACCGGCGGCTCCGACCTGACGCTGTTCGAACTCGATGAGGCGGCCAACCGCATCCGCGAGGAAGTGGACGCCGACGCCAACATCATCGTGGGCTCGACGCTGGATGACGCCATGGAAGGCATGATGCGCGTCTCCGTCGTGGCGACCGGCATCGACGCCGCCGCCGACGTGAACCCGGACATCCCGCTGCCGCGCCGCAGCCTCGCCCAGCCGCTGCCGACGCAGCGCATGGCGGAGCCCGAGGCCGCCCCGGCCCCGGCGGCGCGTCCGGTGGCCGCACAGACCGCCGCGCCGCAGCCGGTGGCCCAGCAGCCGGCGCAGGAGGAATACGAGGCCGAGGAGCCGTCGCTGTTCTCCGACATGCCCCCGGCGCGTCACGAGCCGCAGTACGAAGAGGTGGCCGAGGACGACCTGCCGCCGCCGGCCTACCAGCCGCGCGTCGCCGCATTCCAGCCGTCGCAGGACACCATCGAGGCCGATCCGGAAGAATACGTCGCGCCCCGCGCTCCCGCGCCGGGCACACCGAGCCCCGAGGCGCTGGCCCGTCTGCGCCACGTGGCGGCGCAGCGCAACGCCGAGCACGGTCGCGCCGCCGCTCCGGCTCCCGCGCCGCAGCCCGCTCCGGAAGCCGAGAAGCCGCGCTTCTCCGTCAATTCGCTCATTGGCCGCATGACCGGCCATGGTCATGGCAACGAGGCGCCGGCCCAGCCCGCCCGTCGCCAGCCCCCGGTCCAGACCCAGCGTCCGGCCCCTGTGCATGACGTGGAACCCGATCCCGAGCAGGAAAAGATCGAGATCCCGGCCTTCCTGCGCCGCCAGGCAAACTGACATAAATGCGTGATCGCGGGGGCCGATTGGCCCCCGGACCAAGGCGAGAGCGATCAATTGATAGCGGAAACGCCCCCGGAAGAGGGGGCGTTTTTTCGTTTATGGACAATGGGTTCCGAGAAGTTTTCCACAGGACGGCGAGGTTCCGCGCAGAGTGTGACAGTCATGTTTCACTTGGTTGCAATACTTGATTTGAGGAAACGCCCCGACCTGCGTATCTCACTCACAACGCCGGATCCGTGGGGGGTCCGCGCCTTGAGACAACAGGGGCCATCCCGTGCAGACAACCATTCGCAGTGCAGTCAGCTTTGACGGCGTCGGACTTCATTCCGGCGAACCGGCACGCCTGACCATCCGCCCGGCGTCCGCAAACCATGGCATCTGGTTCAAGCGCACCGACATCGCCCTTGGCAACACGCTGATCCCCGCCCGTTTCGATGCCGTGGAAACCTCGCCGCTCTGCACGCTGATCCGCAACGAGGCGGGCGTGTCCGTCTCGACCATCGAACACGTGATGGCCGCGCTGGCGGGCTGCGGCGTGCACAACGCGCTGGTGGAGATCGACGGGCCGGAATGCCCGATCCTCGACGGCTCCTCGCGGCCCTTCGTCATGGGCATCATGCAGCGCGGCGTGCGCCGCCTGCGCGAGGCGGTCACCGCCATCGAGATCCTGAAGCCGGTGATGGTGGAGACGGCGGCGGGCTGGGCCCGGCTGTCGCCCGCCGAGGGCAGCTTCATGCATTTCCACATCGACTTCGTCGACGCAGCGATCGGCGTGCAGGACAAGCGTCTGAACATGGCGAACGGCACTTTCGTGCGCGAACTCTGCGACAGCCGCACCTTCTGCCGCGCCTCCGACGTGGACGCGATGCACAAGGCGGGCAAGGCCCTTGGCGGCACGTATGAGAACGCCGTGGTGGTGGACGGGGACAAGGTCCTCTCGCCGGGTGGCCTGCGCCACAAGGACGAGGCGGTGCGCCACAAGATGCTGGACGCACTTGGCGACATCTCCCTCGCGGGGGCGCCGATCATTGGTCTCTACGAGGGCCACAAGGCCGGCCACGCCCTGACCAACGCGCTGCTGCGCGCGGTTTTCGCCGATCCGGCGGCCTTCCGCATGGTCACCTGTAACGCGACCATGGCCGCCCGTCTGCCGGGCGCCGGGGTGGAAATGGACGAGGTCATCACCACCGCCGTGGCCTGACCCGGCTCTCAAGGCTGCGGAATGACCGGATTTTCCCTGCAGACGGCACCTTCGGGTGCCGTTTCGCGTTGTCGCGCCGTGCATGTCGAACACGTCTTGGCAACTCCCTGCCACAAAACGCGCTTAAGACATTTTGCACCGGAATTTTCTGTGCTAAGCCCAATCGAAAGGCGGCCCGGAAACGGGTGGTCTCGATTGGGTTCGGGAGACGGTCAAGCATGACGGCAGCGAGCAGGGCACGGACGTTTGTGATCCTTGGAATGGCGGCTTTGGCCATGGCGGGCTGTGACCAGCTCCAGCGCAAAGGCGTGGCACCGGGCGGCGGATCGCTCGAAGGCTATACCGCCAAGCAGATCTACGAGCGCGGCGAATACGAGATCGAGAAGAAGGACAACGAGGAAGCGGCGTTGTTCTTTGCCGAGGTCGAGCGCCTCTATCCCTATTCGGAATGGGCCAAGCGTGCCCTGATCATGCAGGCCTTTGCCTATCACTCCGACAAGGATTACGAGAACAGCCGGGCCGCCGCGCAGCGATTCATCGACTTCTACCCGGCGGATGACGACGCCGCCTATGCCCAGTACCTGCTGGCGCTGTCCTACTACGACCAGATCGAGGAAGTGGGCCGTGACCAGGGGCTGACCTTCCAGGCACTGCAGGCGCTGCGCGTGGTGATCGAACGCTACCCCGACAGCGAATACGCCCGTTCCGCCATTCTCAAGTTCGACCTGGCCTTCGACCACCTTGCGGCGAAGGAGATGGAAGTTGGCCGCTACTATCTCAAGCGCGACCATTTCGGCGCGGCGATCAATCGCTTCCGGGTGGTGGTGGAGGATTTCCAGACCACCTCGCATACGCCGGAAGCGCTGCACCGTCTGGTCGAAGCCTATCTCTCGCTCGGCCTCGTCGAAGAGGCGCAGACGGCTGGCGCGATCCTCGGCTACAACTACCAGTCGACCGAATGGTACGAGGACAGCTACAAGTTGCTGACCGGGCAGGGGCTGGAGATGAAGATGTTCGGCAACAGCTGGCTGAGCCAGATCTATCGCCAGATGATCAAGGGCCAGTGGCTTTAAGGATGGTGGGTTGAAAACCCACCCTACGGACAGTTCCGATGCTGCGCGCCCTTGAAATCCGCGACATGCTGATCATCGACCGGCTGGACCTCGGCTTCCAGCCCGGTCTCAACGTGCTGACCGGGGAGACCGGAGCAGGCAAGTCCATCCTGCTGGATTCGCTCGGCTTCGTCCTCGGCTGGCGCGGCCGCGCGGACCTGGTCCGGCGGGGTGCGGAGCAGGGCGAGGTGACGGCGGTCTTCGACCTGCCGGAGGGACACGCCGCGCGGGCGGTGCTGGAAGAGGCCGGACTGCCGGTCTCGGACGAGCTGATCCTGCGGCGGGTGAACACCGTCGATGGCCGCAAGACCGGCTGGATCAATGATCGCCGGACCTCGGGCGAGGTGCTTCGGCGGCTGTCCGAGACCCTGGTGGAACTGCACGGACAGCACGACGACCGCGGCCTGCTCGATCCGAAGGGACACCGGGACATCCTCGACCTGTATGGCGATCTGGAAGCGGTGCAGGCCCCGGTGCGCGCGGCGTGGAGGGCGCGGAGCGAGGCCCGGCGGGCGCTGGACAAGGCTCGGGCGGCACTGGCCGAGGTCCAGGCCGAGGAGGACTTCCTGCGCCATGCGGTGGCGGAGCTGACCAAGCTGGACCCGCAGCCGGGAGAGGAAGCGGAGCTGGACACCAGGCGGCGGACCATGCAGTCGGCGGAGAAGATCCGCGACGACATCGCGCAGGCGTCGAATGCGCTGGGATATGACGGGGCGGAAGGGGCCATGGCAAGCGCGTTGCGCTGGCTGGACGGCGCGGCCGAGAAGGCGGACGGGCGGCTGGACGCGCCGCTGGCCGCGCTGGCCCGGGCCATGGCGGAGCTGGACGAGGCCGCCCGGGGCGTCGCCGATTGCCTCGATGCGCTGGAGTTCAACCCGGCGGACCTCGAGGATTGCGAGGAGCGGCTGTTCGCCCTGCGCGGACTGGCCCGCAAGCACCAGGTGATGCCGGACGAACTGCCGGGGCTGAGTGCGCGCCTGTCTGCGCGGCTGGAAGCGCTGGACGCCGGGGAAGCGCGGATCGCCGATCTGGCGCGGGCGGTGCAGGAGGCGGATGCGGCATACGACGTGGCGGCCGCGGCCCTGACCGGAGCGCGGCGGGCGGCGGCGGAGCGGCTCGATGCGGCGGTGGCAAGGGAACTGGCCCCGCTGAAGATGGAGCGGGCGGTCTTCGTGACCGAGGTGT
Source organism: Tropicibacter sp. S64 (assembly GCF_049803835.1). NCBI lineage: Bacteria > Pseudomonadati > Pseudomonadota > Alphaproteobacteria > Rhodobacterales > Roseobacteraceae > Tropicibacter > Tropicibacter sp. S64. Next base: position 305,500 of record NZ_JBNAGK010000003.1, read on the forward strand.
CAGAGGCGCCGGCAGGCGCAGATGGCCGCGATGCGGTGCAGTTCACCGTGGCCACCAACCCCGGCGCGCCGTCCGGACCGCTGAACAAGATCGCCTCGGGAGGGGAATTGTCCCGGTTCCTGCTGGCGCTGAAGGTCTGCCTGCGCCTGGCGCAGGGCGGCGGCGCGACGATGATCTTCGACGAGATCGACCGTGGCGTCGGCGGCGCGACGGCGGATGCGGTGGGGCGGCGGCTCAAGGCGCTGGCCGAGGGGGGGCAAGTGCTTGTGGTCACGCACAGCCCGCAGGTCGCGGCGCTTGGCGGGCATCACTGGCGGGTGGAAAAGCGGGTCAGCGACGAGGTGACCACCTCGGTGGTGACGCCGCTCGGAAAAGCGGACCGCGAAGCGGAGATCGCGCGGATGCTGGCGGGCGATACGGTGACCAGAGAAGCGCGGGCGGCGGCGCGTGCCCTGCTCGAGGGCTGATCCCGTCCGACCCGGGTGAAGATCTTGCCGGAACAAAATCTTGTTCGGGGCTCTGCCCCGGCCTGCGGCCTCCCCGAGGGTATTTGTGGACCAAAGAAGCCCGGGGTCCGCTTCACGCCCTCCCATGTCACCCGGGAATGACTGGGATGTCTGTCTCTGGTCCTGAAAAAAACTTCAGGGAGGCGCCGAAGGCGACGGGCGAAACCCCTGCCGACGTCACGCGCCCCGCACGACTTTCCCCGGGTTCATCAGACCCTTCGGATCAAGCGCCCGCTTGATGTCGCCCATAACGTCCCAGCCGTCGCCGTGTTCCGCTTCCATCAGATCCGTCTTGCCCATGCCGATGCCGTGTTCGCCGGTGCAGGTGCCGCCGAGCATGATCGCGCGTTCGCCCATGCGATGGGACAGCGCCTTGGCGGTGTCGAACTGTTCGGGGCGGGCGGGGTCGATCAGCAGGATCGCGTGGAAGTTGCCGTCGCCGACATGCCCGAGGATCGGGCCGCGCAGGGAGGAGGCGGCGATGTCGTTCTGGGTCTCTTCGACCGCCTGGGCCAGGCGCGAGATAGGCACGCAGATATCCGTCACCACCGCCCGAGCGCCGGTCTGGGAGGCGAGGATCGCGTAGTACCCGTTATGCCGCATGGCCCAGAGCGCACGGCGTTCCTCTTCCCGCGTGGACCAGCGGAAGCGCGAGCCGCCGTGGTCGGCAACGATCTCGGCGAAGCGTTCGGCATCCTGCCGCACGCTTTCGGCCGAGCCGTGGAACTCCACCATCAGGTGCGGCGCCGTTTCCATGTCGCTGCCGGCGTAGGCGTTGAAGGCACGGGCGGTGTCCGCGCAGGCAAATTCGATGCGGGCCATCGGGATGCCCATCTGGATGGTCTCCTGCACCGCCTCGACGGCGCTGCCCATGTCGGGGAAGGCGCAGATTCCCGCGCTGGTGGCTTCCGGCACGCCGTGCAGGCGCAGCGTCAGTTCGGTGACGAGTCCCAGCGTTCCTTCCGAGCCGACGAATAGCGCCGTCAGGTCATAGCCCGCCGCCGATTTCCGCGCCCGCGTGCCGGTGTGGATCACCCGCCCGTCTGCCAGCACCGCGCGCAGGCCAAGAACATTGTCCCGCATCGTGCCGTAGCGCACCGCCGTCGTTCCGGATGCCCGGGTCATCGCCATGCCGCCGAGCGTCGCGTTCGCGCCGGGATCGACCGGAAAGAACAGCCCCGTAGCCCGCAGTTCCTCGTTCAGGGCTTCGCGGGTCACGCCGGGCTGCACGGTCACGTCCATATCCGCCTGGCGGATTTCCAGCACCTTGTTCATGCGGGTGAAATCGACGACGACGCCACCCTTCACCGCCAGACCGTGACCCTCCAGCGAGGTTCCGGCACCCCAGCCGATCACCGGCACGCCATGCCGGGCGCAGATCTGCACGATCCTCCGGACCTCCGACTCGGATTCCGGGTAGGCGACGGCATCGGGCAGGGTCTCCGGAAAATAGCTTTCGGAATGGCCATGTTGCGTCAGATCGGACTTGGAACGGCTCAGGCGTTCGCCTAGGACATGGGAAAGGTCTTCCAACGCCGCCGTAATCTGCATGACTCTCTCCCGAATGTGTTAACGCACTTTAGCGTCGGGACGCGGCGGTTGGAAGTCGCGGGATAAGGGGACGTGCATTTGTGGAGCTTTCTGGGCAAGCAGGTCCGACTTGGCGCTGTAAGCTTCTCGCGCGGCTGGGTTCTGCTGCGGCACAAGGGCCCCTCGCAGATCCAGTTCTGGTTCATCGCGCTTGGTCTCGGGATCGCCTCCGGCCTCGCGGCCATCGGTTTCCGCTGGGCCGTCGAGGCGCTGCAGGCGCTGGTCTATGGCACGCGGGACGTCAACGCGCTGCACAGCTTTGCCGAGCATCTTCCATGGATCTGGGTGCTGCTGATCCCGGCGTTCGGCGGCGTGGTGGTGGGGATTATCCTGCAGCATTTCACCCCGGATGGCCGGGTGCGCTCGGTTGCCGATGTCATCGAGGGCGCGGCGCTCGGCGATGGCCGGGTGGAGAAGAAGGCGGGCATCGCCTCCGCGCTCTGCTCGATGGTGACGCTGTCGACCGGGGGCAGCACGGGGCGCGAGGGGCCGGTGGTGCATATCGCCGCGATGTTCGCCAGCTGGATCGCCAATACCCTGCGGGTGGATGGCGTGACCGGACGCGATCTTCTCGGCTGTGCCGTCGCGGCGGCGGTCTCGGCCAGTTTCAACGCGCCGATTGCCGGGGCGCTGTTCGCACTGGAGGTGGTGCTGCGGCACTTCGCCCTGCACGCCTTCGCGCCCATCGTGGTGGCCAGTGCGGCGGGCACCGTGATCAACCGGCTGGTGTACGGCGACGTGACCGAGTTCGTCCTGCCGGGCACAACCACCGTGGAATTCTACCTCGAACTTCCGGCGTTCTTCCTGCTTGGGCTGATCTGCGGATTGGTGGCGGTGATCACCATGCGGGCGATCTTCTTCGCCGATGACGTGGAAACCGCCTTGCAGAACCGGCTCGGTCTGCCGCGCTGGTTCCGGCCGGCGGTGGCGGGGCTGCTGCTCGGGGCCATCGCCATCTGGTTCCCGCATATCATTGGAGTCGGCTATGAGACAACGAGCCGGGCGTTGTCGGGCGGGCTTTTGCTGCACGAGGCCTTCGTCTTCGCGGTGGTGAAGGTGGCGGCGGTGGCGATCACCATGGGCGGGCGCATGGGCGGCGGCGTATTCTCGCCCTCGCTGATGATCGGGGCGCTGACCGGGCTGGTATTTGGCCATATCGCCACGGGCCTCTTCCCGGAGGCGTCCTCGGCCTTCACGCTCTATGCGCTGGCGGGCATGGGGGCGGTGGCGGCTTCGGTGCTGGGGGCGCCGATCTCGACCACGCTGATCGTCTTCGAGCTGACCGGAGACTGGCAGACCGGCCTTGCGGTGATGGTCAGCGTGTCGATGTCCACGGCGCTGGCCTCGCGGCTGGTGGACCGCTCGTTCTTTCTCAGCCAGCTGGAGCGGCGCAACGTGCACCTGGCCGCCGGGCCGCAGGCTTACCTGCTGGCGATGTTCCGGGTGCAGGGGGTCATGCGCAAGGTGGATGACGAGAAGGCGGCGGACGAGCAGACCTGTCACGAGATGATCGGGCAGGGGCTTTACGTGCTGTCCTCCGCCACGCTGGAGACGGCGCTGCCCCGGTTCGACAAGAGCGGCGTGGCCTTCCTGCCGGTGGTGACGCTGGAGGAGGACGGCACGCCTATCCTGCAGGGAGCGCTGTTCCACCTGGACGCGCTGAAGGCCTACAACCGCGCCCTCGCGGCAACGGCGGCGGAAGAGCATTCCTGACAGTCGGGCGCAGTGCAGGCGGTCTGCCAGTGGCGGGCGTGAGCCAATTTCCTATCCTTACGGTTGTATAATTTTGCAATCTATGGTAGAGTACACTCTATCACCCAAACCATTGTCTTCCTTTATTCATGGAGAGTGTCATGCCCGCTCGCTATTCCCGAATGCTATCCAAATTCCGTATCTGCCTCGTTTTGATCGTGGGACTCACGGTTTGCCCGATGTCCGCTCTGGCGCAGGAGACATCGTCCGGCGACGGCGGTTATGACGGCAAGCGACCGGCGCCGTTGCGTGGGGTCGCGATCATCGGCCAGAACTTCACCGCCATTCCCACGGTCGACACCAGCGTCACCTTCTGCTGTGACGGCTGCGGCAGCAGTCCCGATGCGCCAAGCGGATCGGGCGGTGTGCTCTGCACCGGCTGTACAGGCGGCGGAGGCCCGGTATCCTGCCCCAGCAACACCATCCGCGTGACCTGCGCCGACGACATGCAGGGATGCCCGGTGGAATGACCGGATGCGCCCGGGGGGCTATCCCCGGGCGCCTCTTAGCGGCTCAAGGCATGGCCGTCAGGCCGGGAACAGGGCGACCTTGACCGGCTGGACAACCGTAACCGGCACGGTCTCCGCCTCGATGCCGAGCAATTCGCCGGGCACGTGGCAGGTCACCGGAATGTTGAGCTTGGTCACGCCTTCGATCCCCGCCAGCGGCAGTTTCATGGACGCCTTGCCGACCACCGTGTCGAAACCCGGCACGTCCGGGATCATGGCGACACTCACGATCAGCGGCCGCTCCGGGTTCTCCTCGAAACCGAAGGGCTCGTCGAGCCGTGCGCCCTGCACGCCGCTCAAGGCCACCTTTGACCGGAAGTCCAATCCCAGACCCGCGGCGGAGGCCAGCGCCACCCGGGGCCGCCCGGTCTGGAGCCGTGCCGCATTGGCGGTCTGCACCCGGCAGGGCGGGTTGCAGCCCATGGCGGGGCTGGCCTGATAGCCGCCCCGGATCGCGTGCCCCATGACCCCCGAGAAGGTGCCGGTGATCGGCACGTCGAAGTCGAGATCCATGTCGTACTCGGGATCCGGCCACATCGGGATGTTGACGCTGTAACTGACGTTGCCCTTGATGTTCACCATGGCGACGACCTGTCCGGAGACCTCGGTCATCCAGATCTCCCGCGTCGCCCGCACCCGCTGGCAGGGGGGGATCACCACCGGACTGCCGGCTTGCGAGACGGTCTTCGTGTTGCTGACGCTGTGGGTCGCGCTCGCGGTCAGGTCGACCCCGAGGCTGCGCGTGGCTCCCACGGTCAGCCCGCCGGGGATCGCCAGCGACCCGGTCACCACATTGCCCCAGCTGACCTTGCTGCCGAAGGTGACGGAAAAGCTCTCGGTGTGCTGCTCGCTGTAGGCCGGAAAATTCTCGGTCTGCTGCACGCCGGTGCAGTTGGTCTTGTCGATCGTGTCGACGACCTTCAGGCGCACCGGGCGGATGCTCGGCTGTCCGACGAGGCGAAAGCTCTTGATGGTGACGGTGACCCCGGAGAGGTCGAAGTCGTACATGTCCTGATCGAACCCGAACTGCCGTTCGGCCTCGAACTCGATTTCATAGTCAACGTCCAGATCCATGGAACCAATCCCTTCCTGAAGAAATGTTTTGAAAAAAGAGAAACGCTCAACTTTCGCGAGTATAGCGGAAAACGGCCCTTTCTTGAAGCGCGCATGTCCGAGGGGCGTGGTCCGGGGCGGCTGCGCATCTTCTGCACGAAAGAGGCGGATTTTTGCCTATTGTTTCCCAAGACACTTTGAATAAACCAATTTCACGGTAAACACGCTGTTAAGTTACACAACGTGACAGGCGCGTGATGACCTCTCAGACCTCTTCCCGGACCCTTCGCAGGACCCTTGGCCTCGGACTTCTCGTTGTTGGCATGGCGCTGACCTCGGCCTGTTCGAAGCCGGTGCGGCACAAGGCGGACATCGTCGTGGGTATCCCGGACGGGCTGGATCTGGAAAAGCGGGCCTTTGCGCTGAGCGAGGTGCGGGCGCTGCAGAACGCGGGTCGCCGCGTCTGGTGTGTGCCCTTCGCGCGCAATGCCTCCGGCATCGCGATCCGTGGTGACGCGCACACCTGGTGGGCCTCGGCCAAGGGTCTGTACGAACGCAGCTCGCAGCCGCTGGTCGGCGCGGTCATGTCCTTCCGTTCGACCAGTGGGATGGCGCTCGGTCATGTCGCCGTCGTCTCCAAGGTGGTCTCGGACCGCGAGGTGCTGATCGACCACGCCAACTGGTCGCGCAACAAGGTCTCGCTCGGGATGTCGGTGATCGACGTGTCCGACAACAACGACTGGACCCGCGTGCGCGTGGAATCCACCCCCGGTGCCTATGGCAAGACCTATCCGGTCAACGGCTTCATCTACCCCGATCACAGCTGATCCGGGCGCGTGCTCGCTGCCGTCTGGGACCTTCTGGGATCGCGCCTGTCGGAGGTGACGGTCTCGCCCGGGCGGCTTGAGATCTTCTCCACATCCATCGGCTTCGTGCGATTCTGGCTCATCCTGGGACTGCCGCTGCTTGGCCTGATCCTGGTCGACGGGGTGCGCAAAGGCACCGTGTCGCGCAATCTGCCGGTGGCCGGTGTTCTCGGCGTCTGCCTCGCGGTGGTCTGCGGCTTCGGCTACAGCGCGATGAGGTTGGACGGCACGCGGGAGAGCGACAGCCTCATGCTGACGCGCTGGACAGTCCTCGGCGCCCGGCAGGAGCTGGTGCCGCTGGCCGGGCTGCGGTCCGTCGATCTCGCCTCGGGCACGATCAAGGCCGCGACCCGGAACGGCACGCCCGTCGGATCGGACAGGACCGGATATTTCGTGCGCCTCGTGACCGACGCGCGGCACTCGGTCGAGGCCACGCCGATGTCGGCGCGGCATGGCAGGGAGCGGTCCGTGGTGGTGATCCGGGAGTTGCTGGCTTTTCTCGACGAGCACCCGGCGCTGCAGGGCCGGGCGCTGAAGACCAATCTCGACCGGCTGGGACTTTAGACCGTCGTCGGCTCGTCCTTCGGACGAAGCACCAGCCAGATCAACGCGCCGCCGGCTAGCACCAGGAACGGCGCCATGGCGAGGTTCACGGCGGTCCAGCCCTCCTGTGCCGTGCCGCCGGAGCAGTTCATCAGCCCGCCGGAAGACAGCGAGGCAAAGGTCACGCCGCCGAACACCAGAAGGTCGTTCAGGCCCTGCATCCGGCCGCGCTCATGCGCCTCGTGGGCGCCCGCGAGCATGGTCGTCGCGCCGATGAAGCCGAAGTTCCAGCCGATCCCCAGCAGTACGAGGGCGATGAAGAAGTTCTCCAGCGCCACCCCGGAAAGCGCCACCGCGCCCGCCCCGGCGAGGATGACGAGGCCGGTGGCCATGATCTTTTCGACGCCGAATTTCGCGATCATCTGTCCGGTGAAGAAGCTCGGCAGGAACATGGCGACCACATGGGCCGAGACCACGTCGGCGGCGGTGTTCTGCTCGAAGCCGCAGCCGACCACGGCCAGCGGCGTCGAGGTCATCACGAGGTTCATCAGCGCGTAGCTGACCATGGCGCAGATGACTGCCACGGCGATGCGCGGGGTTTTCAGGAGTTCGAGACGCGTCCGGCCCCGGGGTGCGTCCAGCGACGGCACCGGCGGCTTGGGGATGTCGAGCAGCAGAAACAGCCCGGAGCCGAGGACGTTGAGCAGGATGACAAAGAGGTAGATGCCCGCGAAGGAGCTGACCACTGCGGAGGGGCTGTCGATCAGCCCGTTGCCGAGCTTGCCCAGCTGCGGGCCGAGGAAGGCGGAGATGAGGCCGCCCGCCATGACGTAGGAGATCGCCTTCGGCCGGAAGTCGTCGGAGGCGGTGTCGGCGGCGGCGAAGCGGTAGAAGCCCTGCGCGGACATGTACATGCCGGTGCAAAGCGAGCCGATCAGGAATATCGGGAAAGAGCCGAGGTAGAGCCCGGTGAAGCAGATGATCCCGCCAAGCGCCCCGCCCGTGGCCCCGGCCCAGAACCCGGCACGGCGGCCATGCTTTTGCATCAGCGCCGAGAGCGGCGTCGCGGAGAGCATCGAGCCCAGCACGATCAGCGAGATCGGCAGGGTGGCAAAGCACGGGTTCGTGGTCAACGCCTGACCGGCCAGCCCGCCCACCGTGAAGATCATCGGCATCTGCGCGCCGAGGATGGCCTGTGCGAGCACCAGAACGGCGACGTTGCGTTTGGCCTTGGCGTTGTCAGCGGGGGAGGCGGTCATATCGGTCATGCGGAATGCGTATTGTCTGCGCCGCTTCCGGGCAAGCCCCTGCCGTGCCGCTTGGTACAATATAATTGTGCCTCGCAGCGGCGCCGGGTAGGGCTGGGCGCGATGAAGGATGTTCTGATCATCGGTGGCTCGGCGGAAGCGCGGGCCCTGGCGTTCGCTCTGCCGGGGGCGGCGGTGCTGTTGCCACAGGGCGAGCGCGTTGTAGGGCGCTGGCCGGGGGCGGTGTCGCGCGGTCCGCTGACCGCGGAGCGGCTGGCGGGTGTGCGGGCTGTCATCGAGGCGGCGCATCCCTGCGACGACGAGACGGCTTTCGCGGTGGCGCGGGCCTGCACAGCGGCTGGGGTGCCAAACTTGCAGCTGGTCCGGCCCGCGTGGCGTGCCGGGGCGCGGGACCGCTGGGTGCCGGTGCGGTCGGTGGCCGGGGCGCGGCGGGTGATCCCGGTTGGCGCTAGGGTGCTGGTGACCACGGGGCGCGACCTGCTGCCGGGGCTGCGCGGGATCCGGGCGCATTGCCTCGTGCGCCGGATCGGCGCTGGCCCGGAGCGGTTCCCGCTCAGCTTTGGCCGGTATCTTTGCGATGAGGGGCCGTTCTCCGTGGCGCATGAAATCGGACTTTTGCGCAGGGAACGGGTCGACTGGTTGCTGATGCGCAATGCAGGCGGGCCGGGGGGCTGGCCCAAGCTGGCGGCGGCGCGGTCGCTTGGCGTGCCGGTGGCCATGGTGGATCGCCCGACGCGTCCAGGCGGGCCGCGTGTGACAACGGTAGAGGAGGCGCTGGCATGGCTGGAACGGGTTTGAACGAGCGGGTGATCGTGTCGGACGGCTGCATCCGCGAGGGCGCGGACTGGCTCGCGGTCCGGCATCCGCGCTTTGCCCATGCGCTGGAGCGGACCGGCCCCTTGCCGCTGCGCCTGCGGCCCGACGGCTTCGGGCAACTGCTGTCGGCCATCGTCAGCCAGCAGGTCAGCGTCGCGTCGGCCCGGGCGATCTGGGGCAAGCTCGAAGCGGCAGGCATGGTCACGCCGGAGGCGATCCTCTCGGTGACGGAGGACGACCTGCGCGGGCTTGGCCTGTCCCGGCAGAAGGCTGCCTATGCACGGGCGCTGGCGGCGGCGGGGATCGACTATGACGCCCTGCGGGATGCCGCCTCCGGCGAGGTGGTGAAGACCCTGACGGCGGTGAAGGGCATCGGCATCTGGACGGCGGAGATCTACGCGATGTTCAGCCTCGGCCGCGCCGATGTCTTTGCCCCCGGCGATCTGGCCTTGCAGGAGGGTGCGCGGGTGCTGTTCGACCTGCCGGAGCGCCCGAAGGAAAAGGCTCTGCGGGCAATGGCCGGGGATTGGTCGCCGTGGAGATCGGTTGCGGCCCGCATCCTCTGGGCCTACTACCATGTGGAGAAGAACCGGGAGGGTCTGGCGTGAGACCGGGTGCATGTGTCGTCATTCTTGTGCCCCTGCTGGCGGGGCATGCTGCCCTCGCCGGGTTCGAGACGCCGATGCGCTGCTCCGGGCCGCTGCTGTTCTACAACGACGATGGCAGTTTCGAGACCTACGCGCTGGAACTCGACCTCGGACCGCAAAGCTACTCCATCCGGTCGAAGAACATCCGCGAGTCGGAGATCATCACCGATGCGGGTGCGTGCGGCGACTATCTCACGGCGGATGGCTGCCGCCATGCCTGGACCAATGCGGACAGCGGGTCGCATGAATATTACGATTTCCGGATGGAATCCCGGGACGACGGCGGGTACGCCTACAGGGAGACTTGGTGGGACGGGTACTCGGGTGAGACGGTCCTGCATTGCGTGGCCCTCGACGCGGCCGCGCCGGAACCGACAGGAGAGTGACGCATGACACGAGTGTTGAACACGGGGCGCAAGGCGCCGGTATCGGGAGACCTGCGCTCTTGCGTGGTGTTCCTGCATGGCTACGGCGCAAACGGCGCGGACCTGCTCGGTCTCGCCGATCCGCTGGGCGAGCATCTGTCCGACACGCTCTTCGTCGCGCCGGATGCGCCCGAGCGCTGCGCCGGATCGCCCATGGGTTTCCAGTGGTTCCCGATCCCCTGGATCGACGGCTCCTCCGAGGAAGAAGCGCGATCGGGCATGGCGCGGGCAGTCGATGACCTCAACGCCTTCCTCGACGCTCTGATGGTGGACGAGGACCTGATGCCGGAGCAGGTGGCTTTGGTGGGGTTCAGCCAGGGCACCATGATGAGCCTGCACGTCGCGCCGCGCCGGGAGGATGAGCTTGCCGGGGTGGTGGGCTTCTCCGGGCGGCTGCTGGAGCCGGAACTTCTGACGGACGAGGTCGTCTCGCGGCCTCCGATCCTGCTGGTGCATGGCGATCAGGATGACGTCGTTCCGCCGCAATCCCTGCCGCAGGCAGCGGAAGCGCTGCAGGAGGCGGGCTGGAAGGAAGTCTATGCCCACGTCATGAAAGGCACCGCGCATGGCATCTCGCCCGACGGGCTTGGCGTGGCGCTGGCCTTCCTGCGGGACAAGTGCAAGTTCTGAAAGGGATTTGTTTGTTGCGAGGTTGGAGGCCGCCCGTACCGGGCGGCTTTGGGGTATTTTGACCAAGAAGAAGCCGGGGGCGCGGTGCCCCGCTCAGTCGGTGTCCGCGATCAGGATGCTGCGCTCGAAGCGGCGGGCCCTGAGGTCTCCGCTGCCGATCAGGATGGCGAAGTTCATGTCCGGGACATCGAAGCCCTCGAATGCCGTCAGGTTCAGCACGCAGCGATCATAGGCGCGAGCGTCTTCGAAAACGCTGCGCTGGTCCATTTGCAGCGGCGAGGCGTAGCCGCCGATCTGGAGCCCGGCGGGGTCGGAGTCGGCGAAGACGTGCATCGTGAGCTCATACATGTCGATGCCACCATCGCCGTGGGTTTGTACGAGGGAATGGAGCTTTGTGGCGATGTCTTGCGCGTGCCAATTGGTGTCCGGCGGGATCATGGCCTCCTCGCTATAGAGAGTGAGGGCGGTGGCGGTGGTCTCATAGCCTTCGGCGGTGATCGGGTAGTCCGCCTTCGGTCTCTCCCAGGCGGTTTCCACCAGCGGCGTTCCTTCCGGATGGTAGACAAGGGCGAAGCCGTCACCCTGCACGATGGGAAAGCGGTCCTCGCGCGGAAAGCGACCGTCCCTGAAGATGATGGCGTGTTCGTTGACCATGTTCGACAGGAAGACCTGCAACAGCCCGTCCGCCGGGAAGTCCGGCAGCGCCGGGAACTCGGCAAGGTTCAGTTGCAGGAGGAAATGCATCGCTTTGCCATGGCGATCCAACGGCAGCGTCCGGCCCACCGGCCAGGCGACGGAGCCTCCGGCGCGGCTGGTCATCAGGCCGGTCTCGCCGCCTTCGATAAGGTCGAAACCGAGGGCAGGGCGGGCGCGGCTGGTGAGTTCCGCCTTCAGGGCGTTCAGCGCCTGGGCATTTGCTTCAAGAAAGTCTTCGAGCGTCATGACATGGTCCAAGGCAAGAAAAAAGCCGCCCCGGATGCCGGGACGGCCTGAATTCCTTCACGCGGGATGCGCGGTTAGCCCTGCGGGGCCTGCGGCGCGGCGGGCGCTGCCGGAGCGGGCTTCTTGCCGCCGGAGAGCGGATCGTCCTGACGCTGCACGGAGCCTTCGAAATGCGCACCGCTCTCGATCGCGATGGTCTTGTGGATGATGTCACCCTCGACCCGCGCAGTCGCGGTCAGGCGGACCTTCAGGCCACGCACGCGGCCCACGATGCGGCCGTTGACCACGACGTCATCGGCGATCACCTCACCCTTGATCGTGGCGCTCTCGCCGATGGTCAGCAGGTGTGCGCGGATGTCGCCCTCCACGGTGCCCTCGACCTGAATGTCGCCGGTGGTGCGGATGTTGCCGGTGATGTGCAGATCGCTCGACAGCACGGAGGCCGGCGGTTTGGCCTTGGGGGTGGCCGGCTTGGCGAAGTCGCCCATCGGCGCCCGGGGAGTCTCGGAGGGGGCTGCGGGCTTCGCCGCGCTCGACTCGTCGGCCTTGTTGCCAGGTTCGTTGATTTTGCTTTTAGAAAACATCGTTCGCAGCCTTGATGTAGATCATCGGATTGACAGGTTTGCCGCCGACGCGGACCTCGTAGTGAAGATGGGTCCCGGTCGACCGTCCAGTGTTCCCCATATCACCAACACGCTGCCCGCGCGAGACCCTTTGGCCAACCTTCACGCGAATTTTCGACATGTGGGCATAGCGGGTCTCGATACCGAACTCGTGCTGGATCTTGACCAGGCGGCCATAGCCCGAGGACCAGTCTGCGTGGGTGACGACGCCGTCGGCGGTGGCATAGATCGGTGTGCCATGCGGCGCGGCGAAGTCCGTGCCCGCGTGCAGGCGGCCCCAGCGGTAGCCGAAACCGGAGGTGAAGCGGAAGGCATCCTTGAGCGGCGTGGCGAACGGCGCCTTCTGCGCCGCGATGCGGTAGAGGTTCAGCCGGTCCATCTCGCCGAGGATGCGGTTGGCCCGGGTGGTGTCGGCGGAGGGTTCTTCGCCCCGGGTCGAGAACGACAGCGGTGTCAGCGGCCCGCCTTGGCCGGAGTAGCCCTTGCGCACCTGGCTCAGGATGGCGTCCGGGTCCATGCCGGCCTTCTCGAACATCTTGTCGAGCGGCTTGACCGACACGGTCATCGCCTCTTCGAGCTGGCGGAAGATGCGGTCGTTCTTCTCTTCCATCTGCTCGATCTCGGCCTGCATCTCGGCGGCGCGGATCAGGGCGGCCTGGGCATCCGCGACCACCTTGTCACGTTCGGCGGCGGTCTGCGCGAGGGCTTCCGAGAGGAAATCCATGGTGCTGTCGCCCTCGGCGGCGGCGCTGGCTACGGCGGTTCCGCCGTTCTGCAGGTCCTCCTCCAGCGCGGCAAGGCGCTTGGCGACGGTTTCCCGCTCCTTCATGGTGTCGCGCAGGGTGGTCTGGATCACGTCGATCCCGGTCGCAAGTTCGCGGCCCCGGGTCTCGCTGTCGAGCAGCTCGCTCTGCATCACGGAGATCTGGCGCAGCGCGGCATTGAAGCGCTCCTGCGCGGCGAGCGCTTCGGCGGCGCGCTTGTCGCGCTCCTCGGAGAGGGCGTTGAGGCGCTGCTGGTAGGTGATCTGCTCGCGCCGGGCCTGTTCGCGGAAGTTGCCGGAGCCTATGGAGTCCATCAGCAGGATCGCGGTTGCCACGATGGTCCAGGAGACGACGACGGCGGAGCCGGCAAAGGCGAAGGCCTGGGTTTCGGGGCGCAGGCGGATGAAGCGGGTGTCGGTATCGGAGCGGAGAAAAAGTCGGCGTTCCGGAAAGAAGCGCTCGAGAAGCGCGTGGGTCTTGATGGCCAGACGTGTTCTCACCGATGCGTTCCTTGTGTGTCCCATCCCACAAATGGACACGCAACCCTCCCCCGAGGCCCGGCACATCCACCGGATCGGGCTTAGCCAGCGAATGCCCGTTCCGCAAGCATTTTGCCCGGATTGATTCGGTTCCGGCGGCGGTGTGTTGCCCAAATGGCAAAAATCCGCCGATATCCAACGGCTTCGCACCTGTCCTTAAGGTCAGGTTTCGGCGGCAAGAGGCCAGTAGAAGTCCGGCGGCAGACCGGCCTCGGCGCGCTTCTCCTCGTTGAACGGCGGTTTCAAGGGGCCGTGGAAATATTTCCGCACCAGTGCATGAAAGACAACAACGGGGTCGAGCTCGTGCCGCCCGCAGAGGAAATGGAACCACTTGGAGCCGTAGGCGACATGGCTGACCTCCTCGGAATAGATGGTTTCGAGCGCGGCTACGGCACTGCCTGCGCCCGCCTTGCGGAACAGCGCGATCATCCCGGGCGTCACGTCCAGCCCCCGTGCCTCCAGCACCATGGGCACCACCGCGAGCCGGCCTTGAAGATCGTCCACCGTATCCTCCGCCGCCCGCCACATCCCTGCATGGGCGGGCAGGGCACCGTAGAAGCTGCCCAGTTCTTCGAGGCAATCGCACATCAGGTTGAAATGCTTGCTCTCCTCGTCGGCGGCCCGGACCCAGTCATCGTAATACCCCATGGGCATCGGCACATGGGCAAACCGCGGGATGATGTCCCAATGCAGGTCCACCGCGTTCAGTTCGATATGCGCCACGGCGTGCAGAAGCGCGATGCGGCCCTGCGGGCTGCCGGGCTTGCGCTTCGGCACGTCGCGCGGATCGAGCAGCGCGGGCCTGTCCGGGCGCGACGGCCGCAAGGGCGGCTCCGCCGCGCCGACCTCCAGCCGCGTCCCGGCCTCCCGCGCCGCGAACCACCGCGCCGCATACGCCCGCGACTTCGCCGTCTTCTCGCGCCCGTCTGCCGTGGTCAGCACATCCACCGCCATCTCGCAAAGCGTCATCGCCATGGCGCACCACCCTTGTCTTCTTTGGTCCTGAAATACCGCGGGGGAGCCCCGCAGGGGCGTGGGGGCAGAGCCCCCGCAGCGCGCAAAGCGCGCTTCGCGCGTGCCGCAGGCACGCGCCGGTCGCCGCGCGTCAGCGCGGCGAAACCCCTCACAGCGCCGTCGCCGCCTCCAGCACCTCTTCCGCGTGGCCCGGCACCTTGACCTTGCGCCACGCCTTGAGCACCGCGCCATCGGCCCCGATCAGGAAGGTCGAGCGCTCGATCCCCATGAATTTCTTGCCGTACATGGACTTCTCCGCCCAGACACCGAAATCCTCGCAAAGCGTCCCGCCCTCGTCGGAGATCAGCGGCACGGTCAGCGCCTTCTTCTTCATGAACTTCTCGTGGCTCGCGATGCTGTCCTTCGACACACCGAAGACCTTCACGCCGAGGGCGTCGAAATCGCCCTGCAGCCCGGTGAAAGCCTCGTTTTCCAGGGTACACCCGGAGGTATCGTCCCGGGGGTAGAAGAACAGCACGAAGGGGGTTCCCTTCAGCGCGGCGAGCGAAACATCGCCGCTGGTCGAGGGCAGGTCGAAGTCGGGACAGGTTTCGGTCATCTTCGGGTGTCTCCTTGCATCACATGCGTTAAGGTAAGATCAAAATTGAGCACAAGAATAAACCCCCGAGGCGGCCGTTCCAGTGAGTGAGGTCCAACCTGCAAGAAAAAAGCGTCGCAGCCTGCGCAGGCGGCTGGGGTTCGTCGCCGTGCCGCTCGCGGTGCTGGCGCTGCTGCTGCTCGGGGCCTACGTGGCGCTGGCCAATCCGGTTGCCGCGCCGGACTGGCTGCGTGCGCGGATCGAGGCGCGCATCGACGAGGCGGTGCCGGGCGCGCGCATCAACTTCGGGCGCATGAGCGTTGCGCTGTCCCGGCAGGGGCAGCCGCGGGTCATCCTCTGGGACGTCGACCTGCGCAACGCCCTCGGCGAGCCCATCGCCGCGCTGTCGGACATCGAGGCAGGTTTCGCGCCTCTGGGCTTGCTCAAGGGCGAGCTGCAGCTGCAGAGCGCCCGCGTCTCCGGCGCCTTCCTGACCATGCAGCGGGACGCGAACGGCACCTTCGGCCTTGCGCTCGGGGATGTTTTCGCCGCCGGCACGCAGGCCCCGGACATCCCGCAGATCCTGACCCGGATCGACGCGGTCATGGCCGACCCGCGCCTCGCCGCGCTGGACGAGTTCGAGGCGGACGCGCTCACCGTACGCTACGAGGACATCCGGGCGCGGCGGGGATGGACGGCCGACGGCGGGCGGATCCGGCTGGCGCGGGAGGCGGGCAGGCTACAGATCTCCGGCGACGTGGCAGTGCTCGGTGGCGGCAACCGGGTTTCCACCATTCAGGTCAGCGCCGAGAGCCCCATCGGCGCGCCGACGCTGGAATTCGGTCTGCGCCTGACCGACCTGTGGTCGCGGGACATTGCCACGCAGTCGCCCGCGATGGCCTGGATGGACCTGCTGGACGCGCCGATCTCGGGGGCGGTGCGCTCCGGGCTGAATGCCGAGGGGCGGCTGCTGCCGCTCAACGCGACCCTGCAAATCGGTGCGGGCGCGTTGCAACCGAACCGCAACGTCACGCCGATTCCCTTCGACGGGGCGCGGACCTATTTCACCTATGACCCGGACAGCGCGACCCTGCGCTTCGACGAGGTCTCCGTTACGTCTGACGAACTGGACGTCAGCGTCGAGGGCAAGGCCGTGCTGGAGGGCTGGGAGAATGGCTGGCCCACCGGGCTGACGGCGCAGGTGAGCTTGCCGAAGATCGCTCTGGCGCAGACGCCGTTGCTGGACCGACCCTTGACCCTCGACGGGGCGGAGGCCGCGTTCCGGCTGGATTTCGCGCCTTTCGCGCTCACGCTGGGCGAGTTGCGGCTCAAAGGCGCGGACCTGCCGCTGCGGGCGTCGGGGCGGCTTGGGGCCTATTCCGACGGCTGGCAGGTGGCGCTCGATGCGCGGCTGCCGCAGACCAGCAAGGCGCAGGTGCTGAGTTTCTGGCCGGAGGCGCTCATCCCGAACACCCGCGACTGGGTCTCGCGCAACATCCTTGGCGGCCGCATCCACGACGCCCGCTTTGCCCTGCGCATGGAGCCGGGCGGGAAGCCGGTGCCCTATCTCGATCTGCAATTCTCGGATGGCTCCGTGCGCTACACGCCGTTCCTGCCGGAAATCACCGGCGGTGTCGGGCGCATGACCATCAATGGCAAACGCCTCGCGCTTTACCTCGATCAGGGGCACAGCGATGCCGGGCAGGGTGGCCCGATCGACCTCGGCGGCTCGCAGTTCATCATACCGGACGTCAACGCCCGCCCGGCTGTCGGCGTGGTGGATCTGAAGGCGGCGGGGAGTATCACCGCCGGGCTGGCCTTCATCGACAACGAGCGCTGGCAGGTGCTGACCAAGGCCGGGCGCGATGTTTCGGTGGCCACGGGCCGCGCCGAGGTGACCGGCGAAATTGCCGTGCCGTTCCAGAAGGGCCTGACGCTGGACGACATTTCCCTGCGGCTGGAGGGTGTGCTGCGCGACGTCAAGAGCGAGAGCCTTGTCCCCGGGCGGGTGCTGAGCGGCGCGCGGCTGGACATGGCGCTCGACAAGGAGGCCGTTGTACTGCGCGGGCCGGTGGAGCTGTCGGGTGTGCCCGCCACCGGCACCTGGCGGCAGCCGCTCGACGGCGGAGCCGGACGGGTAACGGCGGATGTGACGGTGACGGACAGGACTCTCCGCGCCGCCGGGATCACGCTGCCCGAGGGCATGGTCGGCGGTCAGGGCACGGGCAAGCTCGACCTGACACTGGCAAAGGGCGCGGCGCCGTCCTTCACCGTGACCTCCGATCTGGCCGGGCTGGCGCTGCGTATCCCGCAACTGGGCTGGGGGTTGTCCCAGGGCCAGACCGGCCGGTTCCAGATCGCCGGGAGCCTGGGCAAGCCGGTGAAGATCGACGGGCTTTCACTCAGCGGGGCGGGGCTCGAAGGCGACGGCACGCTGGACCTCAGCGACAATGGGACCTTCTCCGCGCTGCGCCTGACGCGGCTCAAGGTGGCGAACTGGCTCGACGTGGCGGCGGTGCTGCGCGGGCGCGGGCCGGGACGCGTGCCCGCGATCGAGGTCAGCGGCGGCCGGGCCGACATGCGCACCGCGCCGTTCGGCGATGGCGGGACCGGGTCCGGCGGCGCGGGGGCGGGCGGTCCGCTGGCGCTCTCGCTCGACCGGCTGCAGGTGACCGACAGCATCTGGCTGTCCAACTTCCGGGGCAATTTCGACACAAGCGGCGGTCTCAATGGCCGGTTCGACGGGCGACTGGGCGGCAATCCCCCGGTGCAGGGCGAGGTGATCCCGCAGGGCGGGCGCAGCGCCTTCCGGATCACCGGGGAGGACGCGGGCGACATTCTCAAGGCGGCGGGCATCCTCAAGACGGTGGAAAACGGCACCTTCTCGCTCGACATGAAGCCTGTCGCGGGGCAGGTGGGCACCTATGACGGGCGCATGACAAGCAAGGGCCCGCGCCTGCGCAATGCGCCCGCCATCGGCGCGTTGCTCGACGCCATCTCCATCGTCGGCCTGTTGGACCAGGCGAATGGGCCTGGCATCTTCTTCTCCGAAGTGGACGCGCGTTTCCGCCTGACGCCCTCCACCGTGATCCTGACGGAATCGAGCGCTGTCGGTCCGTCCATGGGCATTTCCATGGATGGCTATTACGACATGAAGAGCGGGACCATGGACATGCAGGGCGTGCTCTCGCCGATCTACATCCTGAATGGCATCGGACGGCTGATCTCGCGCAAGGGCGAAGGGCTGATCGGCTTCAACTTCAACCTCAAGGGTCCGGTGAGCGGCCCGCGTGTCAGCGTCAACCCGCTCTCCGTCTTCACTCCGGGCATGTTCCGCGACATCTTCCGCCGCCCGCCGCCGAAGGTGGCGCAATAGCGCGGGCTGGGGTAGAGGATCGGTCAACAGACCCCCGCGAGGCCCCATGCAGCTGTCCGACTTCGACTTCGACCTCCCCGATCACCTGATAGCCACACGGCCTGCCAAGCCACGGTCCTCGGCGCGGCTCTTGGTGGCGACGCCGGAGACAATCACCGACGCGCGGGTTTTCAACCTTGTCGACTGGCTGCGGGAGGGCGACCTGCTGGTGCTGAACGACACGAAGGTCATCCCGGCGCGGCTGTCCGGTGTGCGGCGGCGGATGGGCGCCGAGGGCGAGACCGAGGCGAAAATCGAAGTGACCCTTCTGGAGCCGCGTGCGGATGGCTGCTGGTCGGCGCTGGTGAAGCCATTGAAGAAGGTGAAGGACGGCGAGAAAATATTTTTTTCCAAGGATTTGTCCGCCATTGTTGAGGCAAGGGATGAAGGGCAGGGCTTGCTGCGTTTCAACCTCACAGGCGATGATTTCGACGCCGCGTTGAACGCCGCCGGGGCCATGCCGCTACCGCCCTACATCGCCGCCAAGCGCCCCGCCGATGCGCAGGACCGCGAGGATTACCAGACCGTCTGGGCCGAGAAGTCCGGCGCGGTGGCGGCGCCGACGGCGTCGCTGCACTTCGACGAACCGCTGTTGGAAGCGCTCCGCGCCAAGGGCGTGCGGTTCACCCATGTGACGCTGCACGTCGGCGCGGGCACCTTCCTGCCGGTGAAGGTGGAGGACGTCACGCAACACAGGATGCACGGCGAATGGGGCGAGGTGTCGGAGGCGGCGGCGCAGGCGATTGCGCAGACCAGGACCAATGGCAGACGGGTGATCCCGGTGGGCACGACGGCTTTGCGCCTGATCGAGACGGCGGCGCGGAGCGGGACCATCCGGCCCTATCGGGACGTGACCGACATCTTCATCTATCCCGGCTTCGAGTTTCACGTCGCCGATGCGCTGATGACCAACTTCCACCTGCCGAAGAGCACGCTGATGATGCTGGTTTCCGCCCTGATGGGACAAGAGCGCATCCGGCAGATCTATGACCACGCCGTGCGGGAGGAATACCGTTTCTTTTCCTACGGCGACGCGTCCCTGCTGCTGCCCTGACTCGGCCGGTCGCCATGGCCCATCGGGCCATCACGGAAAATTATCGGATTTTCCCTTATGCTGGCGCCGTGCATTTGGTAGGCCACGGTAAATCGACTGTCCCGCGCGCGACACAGGATGTCCGAAACAGTCGCTGATGACAAAGGTTCGCGCAGCGGGGCGCGGTAGGCCTGACAGACAAGACCGGCGAGGGTGCGAATGATCGGGGTACTCAGACAATCCTGGGCGTTGCTGCTGGGCATGCTGCTGCTGATGGTCGGCAACGGCCTGCAAGGCTCGCTCCTCGGTGTGCGCGGCTCGGCGGCGGGATTCAGCGCGGGCACCATGTCCGTGGTCATGTCCGCCTATTTCGCCGGCTTCCTCGTCGCCTCCCGCGTGGTGCCGGGGATGATCCGGCGCGTCGGACATGTGCGGGTCTTCGCCGCGCTCGGCTCTTTCATCTCCGCCGCGCTGATCCTGTTTCCGGCGATCCAGGACCCGTTCGTCTGGACCGCAGGGCGCGTGGTGCTCGGCTTCTGCTTCTGCGGTGTCTACGTGACGGCGGAAAGCTGGCTCAACAATGCCACCACGAACGAGACACGCGGCCAGACGCTCTCGGCCTACATGATCGTGCAGATGATCGGCATCATCGCCTCGCAGGCGCTGCTGATCATTCCGGATGTGAGCGGCTTCCTGCTCTTCGTGATCCCCTCGGTGCTGGTTTCGATCTCCTTCGCGCCCATCCTGCTGTCGATCTCGCCGACACCGGCCTTCGACTCGACCAAACCGATGACCCTGAAGGAACTTTACCGTGTCTCGCCGCTCGGCATGGTCGGCATGTTTCTCATGGGCGGCGTCTTTGCGGCGCAGTTCGGCATGGCGGCAGTCTACGGCACGCAAGCCGGGCTGACCCTCGGACAGATCTCCATCTTCGTCGCGGCCTTCTATGTTGGCGCACTGGTCATGCAGTATCCGCTCGGCTGGCTGTCTGACCGCATGGACCGGCGCAAACTCATCATGCTCGTGGCACTGGTGGGCGGCCTCGCGTCACTGGTCGCGCTGCTTTCGGGGGGCGTGTTCTGGGCCATCGTGGCGGCGGCGGCCGTCATCGGCGGGTGCTCCAACCCCTTGTATTCGCTGCTGATTGCCTACACCACCGACTTCCTCCAGCCGGAAGACATGGCCAGCGCCTCGGCGGGGCTGCTGTTCATCAACGGGCTTGGCGCGGTGGCTGGCCCGCTGATCATCGGTTACGTGATGGAGGTCGTCGGCCCGCAGGGCTTCTTCGGCCTGATCGCGGGGCTCATGGGTCTGGTGACGCTCTATGCGCTCTACCGCATGACACGCCGCCCGGCGGTGCCGGTGGCGGAAACCTCAAGCTACGCGCCCATCAGTCCGAGCGCCACGCCGGTCTTCATGGAAGCGGCGCAGGAATACGCCATCGAAGCGGCGGAAGACGCCGGCACCTCCGGCAAGCCGGATCCATAAGGAAAACCTGACTTTCCAATCGTGTCACCTGTGACAGAATTCGTGATTGTTCCTGCAGGGATGCAGGGGTTAACACTTTTGTAACAGGTGTGAGCGCAAGCGGCGGAGGAGAGGTCATGGCGACGCCCGAGGAAATCCTGGCATTCTGGCTCGACGAGGTCGGCCCGGATGGCTGGTACAAGCAGGAGGAGGCGTTGGACAATGACATTCGCGACCGCTTTCTGGACGATTGGACCGCCGCGATGGAGGGGCGTTTCGGCCTCTGGCTGACCTATCCGAGCGGCACGCTTGCCTACATCATCCTGCTCGACCAGTTCCCGCGCAACATGTTCCGCGGCGATCGCAAATCCTTTGCGTCCGACGCGGTGGCGCTGGCGGCGGCGAAGCAGGCTATCCATCGGGGCTGGGACCTCAAGATCGACGAACCGGCCCGGCAATTCTTCTACCTGCCGCTGATGCATTCGGAGAACGCCTGCGATCAGGACCGCTGCGTGCGCCTGATGATGGAGCGGATGCCGCAAAGTCCGGGCAACCTGCTCCACGCCCGCGTGCATCGCGAGGTGATCCGCCGTTTCGGGCGTTTCCCATATCGCAACGTCGCGCTGGGGCGGACGAACACCGCCGCGGAGCAGCGATTCCTCGATGAGGGTGGCTACGGGGCGATTCTGCGGGAGCTTGAGAAGGTGGCAGCCTGATCCACTCCGAACCGGCAATCTGGCGCCCCGGTCCGCACCGGGGCGTTTTCTTTTGTGGTTTGCGGTGCTTGGGGTCCTGCGCTAGCGTTCATGGGGACATGAAGGCGGGGAGGGCCGGATGAGCGCATCGAGCTTTGACATGATCGTGATCGGCGCCGGGCCGGGCGGCTACGTGGCCGCGATCCGGGGGGCGCAGCTGGGTCTGAAGGTCTGCGTTGTGGAGCGCGAGCACCTTGGCGGCATCTGCCTCAACTGGGGATGCATCCCGACGAAGGCGCTGCTGCGCTCGTCGGAAATTTTCCATTACATGAAGCGGGCCGGGGAATACGGGCTGAAAGCGGACAGTATCGGCTTCGACCTCGACGCCGTGGTGAAACGCTCGCGCGGCGTGGCGAAGCAGCTCAACTCCGGAGTCGGCCATCTGCTTAAGAAGAACAAGGTCACGGTGGTGATGGGCGAGGCCACGCTGCCCGGCAAGGGACGTGTTTCGGTGAAGACCGACAAAGGTGAGCAGGTGCTCGAAGCGCCCGCCATCATCCTCGCCACGGGAGCACGGGCGCGGGAGTTGCCGGGGCTGGAGGCGGACGGCGATCTGGTCTGGACCTACAAGCACGCGCTGCAACCGCCCCGCATGCCGAAGCGGCTTCTGGTCATCGGGTCGGGGGCCATCGGTATCGAATTCGCGAGCTTTTACAGCACGCTGGGGGCCGAGGTTACGGTGGTCGAGGTGATGGAGCGCATCCTGCCGGTGGAGGACGCGGAGATCAGCGCCTTTGCGAAGAAGCAATTCCAGAAACAGGGCATGGACATCCGTGAGGGCTGTTCCGTCACGTCGTTGGAGCGGGGCAAGGGGCAGGTGGTCGCTCATCTGGAGAAAGGTGGCAAAACATCAACCGAGACGTATGATACGGTCATTTCGGCCGTCGGAATTGTCGGAAATGTCGAAGGTCTTGGACTTGACGAACTGGGCGTGCGGGTCGAGCGGACCCATGTGGTGACCGATCCCATGTGCCGCACCGGGATTGACGGGCTTTATGCCATCGGCGACGTCGCGGGGGCGCCCTGGCTCGCCCACAAGGCCAGCCACGAAGGTGTCATGGTGGCGGAACTGGTCGCCGGGGGCCACCCGCATCCGGTCGATCCGGGGAGCATCGCGGGCTGCACCTATTGTCACCCGCAGGTGGCCAGCGTCGGATTGACCGAAGCGAAGGCCAAGGCGCTCGGGCATGACATCAAGGTCGGCCGCTTTCCCTTTGTCGGCAATGGAAAAGCCATCGCTCTGGGCGAGCCGGAGGGGCTGATCAAGACGATCTTCGACGCGAAGACCGGGGCGCTTCTGGGGGCGCATATGGTCGGCGCGGAGGTGACGGAACTGATCCAGGGCTATGTCGTCGGGCGACAGTTGGAGACCACGGAGGAGGACCTGATGAACACGGTCTTCCCGCATCCGACCCTGTCGGAGATGATGCACGAAAGCGTTCTCGACGCCTTTGGCCGGGCGATCCACTTCTGAATCGGATGAAACGGAAAAGGCCGCCCGGTGAGGCGGCCCTGGCAAGCTGTGGCGTCGCTCAGGCCGCCTTGCGCCGTCGCAGCGCCAGTGCACCCAGACCGCCGAACAAGAACAGGCCGGAGGCAGGAAGCGGGACCGAGGACACGGGCGAGCCGCTCACGGAGTAGGCGAAGTTCTGGACGCCGACGTCCCAGGCATCATCACCCCATTGGAAAATGATCCCGCCCACGGACGACACGCCGGCCGTGACGGACAGGTGGCTTCCTGAGTTCGGCGCAATACCGCTGCCACTGCCGAGCAGGTTCCAAGCGAGATCGAAGAACGCCCAGCTGGCGTTCTCGTCGAAGTTCCAGCCGCCCATCTCGAAGCTGTCGATGGTGACGGTTTCGAGCGGGTTCTGCGCCTCGATCCGGATCTCTCCAAGAGAGCCGTCATTGAACGCCCAGATCGCGCCATTCAGATCGCCGTATCCCAGTGTCCAGCCATAGAGATCGCCGTTCGAGGCCACATTGCCGAATGGTCCCGGCGCAAGGGCGCGATAGCTGAGGTCCGCATAGCCATTGTCACCAAAACTGTTGGTGACCTGGCTGTTTGTCGGATCGGTGAAGTCCAGCACGAAGGACGCTGCGCTGGCTGTGACGGTCGAAGCCAGAAGGGCAGGCGCCGCAACGGAGAGTAACATTTTCATGGCAAACCTCGCGAGAAACAATGTCTGCAGCTTACGCTTTTTTTTCGGTTTACGCTACGACAACGTTATGAGTCGTTTCGACGTGATCCCACGCGGGACGTGCCCCGCGCAGGTGGATCCGCCTTTGCTCCATGTGCGCAACGCCAATGCCGCGAGACCGCCGACATATCGGGAGGGGCACAGACGTCGCGCCGCGGAGCATGCGGAGGGCCGTCGTCGGTTCAGTCGGACGTGGCTGCTGCCTGGTTCGCCTTGTTGTCGCTGTGCCGCTGGCGGTCGTCCCAGCCGACATCGTTATACACCGTTTGGGTCGCGGGCTCCCTGTCGGACTTGTCGGATGCGTCGGAGGTGATCACCCTCCTTGCGGGGCTGGTGCCGTCGGATCCAACGGTTTCGGCGTTGGCGGTGAGAACCCCTGCCATCAGGGCAACAACGGTCAGTGAGAGTGTCTTGTACATGGTAACCTCGCAGCGGAATTTACGGAAATGTCTCATTGCCGCCATAATTGCGCCCAAATCTCCCTACGTCAGCAGGAGAGTCGGAAACAGTGCGTTGCATCGGTTCGTGAGGAAACGGTTAACAGCCGCAAGCTTTTGAAGGGGCGTTGTTTTTCACGCCAGACTGGCTGGGGCAGGTGCCCTTTCTACAGCCCCAGAGACCGGAACGCCGCCGCCGCGCGTGGCTTGATCCAGGCCCAGAGCGCCGGCGCACCGCGCTTGATCTTCGATCCGACGCGGGATTCGAAGGTGCTGAAATCCACCTTGTAGTCCACCCAGGAGCCACCGCCGTTCGCCATGTTGAGGTTCGGCGGCACGAAGCGGTCGAGCGACTTGGCGAAGCGGGCCTCGGGGCTCTCGTTGGCCTCGAACTCGTCCCAGAGCGCGCGGAAGCGGGCGGCCTGATCCGGCGGCAGCAGGCCAAAGAGCCGGTCCGCCGCGGCCTTTTCCTGCGCCTCGATCGCCCCGGAATCGTGGCTGCCATAAACCGGCGCGTCCCCCGCGTCGATCTCGACGATGTCGTGCAGAAGCAGCATCGCGACAACCTTGGCGGTGTCGATGCGCTCCGGCGCGTGCTCGGCGAGTGTCAGGGCAAAGAGCGCCGCCTGCCAACTGTGCTCCGCGGTGTTCTCATGACGTGAGCCATCCGCCAGCTTTGTCGCCCGGACAACGGATTTGAGCCGGTCGCATTCCATGAGAAAGGCCATCTGGGCGTCGAGACGGGAGGGGGCGGGCGTGGTCATGCCCGAGACATGACGGTGTTTTCCGCCGACGGCAAGGGGGGCATTCCGTGCGGGACTTCTTCGGAGCCGCTGTCCGCGCTATGCTTGGCAGGCAGGGGTGGACGCGCCATCGCCGAGAACAAGACGCGGGCAACCGGGGCGGATGTCGCCGGGTTTCTCGACGCGGTCGAACCGGCGGGACGGCGGGCGGATGCCCTGCTGCTCGACGGCGTGTTTCGCAAAGTGACGGGTTTCAAGCCGCATCTGTGGGGCGAGAGCATCGTCGGGTACGGGGCTTACCACTACGTCTACGACAGCGGGCGCGCGGGGGATTTCCTCGCAACGGGGTTCGCTCCGCGCAAGGCGAAGATGGTGGTCTACATCCTGCCCGGCTATGCGGACTTCTCCGGGCTCCTGTCGCGCCTCGGTCCGCACAAGCTGGGCAAATCCTGCCTCTACCTCGGGCGGCTTACGCAGATCGACATGGATGTTCTGGCGCAGCTGATCCGCGCCGGACTCGACGATCTTGGAAATCGGTGGCCGGTCCGGGCGGAGCCGTAGAGCCCCAGCCCGTCACGCCCTTACCCGGCAAAGTCGATGGTGGCCTGCACGGCCCGTTTCCACGCGCCGTACTTCCGCGCCCGGGTCTCCTCGTCCATCGCCGGGGTGAAGCCCTTTTCCGCACTCCAGTCCTTCGCGAAATCGGCCATCGGGGGCAGGATGCCTGCCTGTTGTCCGGCGAGCCAGGCCGCGCCCATGGCGGTGGTCTCCAGCACGGGCGGGCGCTCGACCCTTGCGCCGATGATGTCGGAGAGGAACTGCATGGCGAAATCGGACGCGCTCATGCCACCGTCGACCCGCAGCGCGGTCTCCCGCGCCTCCGGCCAGTCGGCGGTCATGGCCTCGAGCAGGTCGCGCGTCTGATAGCCGACCGATTGCAGCGCGGCGCGGGCGAATTCCTCCGGGCCGGAGCCGCGCGTGAGGCCGAACATCGCCCCCCGGCACTCGGCGTTCCAGTAGGGTGCACCAAGGCCGGTGAAGGCGGGCACGCAAATCACGTCCTGCGCGTCGTCGGCCTTCTCCGCCAGAGGCTGGGTCTCGGAGGCGGATCGGATGATCTTCAGCCCGTCGCGCAGCCATTGCACCACGGCCCCGGCGATGAAGATGGAGCCTTCGAGCGCATAGGTCGGCTTGCCGTCCAGCTGGTAGGCGATGGTGGTCAGAAGGCGGTTCTTCGAGGTCACAGGCTCTGCGCCGGTATTCAGAAGGGCAAAGCAGCCGGTGCCATAGGTGGATTTGAGCATACCCGGCTCGAAACAGGCCTGCCCGATGGTGGCCGCCTGCTGGTCCCCGGCCACGCCGAGAATCGGGATTTCCGCGCCGAACAGGTCCGCCCGCGCCATGCCGAACTCGGCGGCGCAGTCCTTGACCTCCGGCAGCAGGCTCATGGGCACGTTCAGCAGGTCGCACATGGTTTGCGACCAGCGGCCCTTGCGGATGTCGTAGAGCATGGTGCGGGCGGCGTTGGTCGCGTCGGTGACGTGCTGTGCGCCGCCGGTCAGCTTCCAGATCAGCCAGGTGTCCACCGTGCCGAAGGCGAGTTCGCCCGCCTCGGCCCGCGCCCGGGCGCCTTCGACGTTGTCGAGCAGCCAGGCGACCTTGGTGCCGGAGAAATACGGGTCGAGCAGCAGCCCGGTGCGGTCGGTCACGGTCTGCTCATGCCCGTCGGCCTTCAGCGCCCGGCAGAAATCGGAGGTGCGGCGGTCCTGCCAGACAATGGCGTTGTGGATCGGCTCACCGGTGGCGCGGTCCCAGATCAGCGTGGTCTCGCGCTGGTTGGTGATGCCGATCCCGGCGATGTCGGCGGCCTTCACCCCGGCCTTTTCCATCACCGCGCGGCAGGTGGCTGCGGTGGTCGTCCAGAGGTCCGAGCAATCGTGCTCGACCCAGCCAGACGCGGGGTAATGCTGTTCGAACTCTTCCTGCGCGGTGGCGACGATCTTCAGAGCCGTGTCGAAGAGGATCGCGCGGCTCGACGTGGTGCCCTGGTCGATGGCGAGAATGTGGGTCATGGCGTCTCCTCCCTGCCTCAGTCCGGTATTCGCGGCAACTTTCGATGAATTCGTTCGGAAAGGAAACCCCGGGGCGGGCCGGAGCGTGCTGCACATTTTTCATGCGACCGGGCCGGGGCGCCGCGTTTTCGGCGGCTCCTGAAAATTTTACCATTTGATAAAAAAATTGAATCGTGCCAGCGTTCGATGGAGAGTTAACGACCGGAGAGCACGGATGACCTCCAAGCTGACCAACGGCGTCACCGCCGGGCGCCTGTCCAGCGCGGCGCTGAATGCGAATTTCACCGATCTGCATGCGCCTTATGACGGGCACGAGGCACGAGTGGCGGCGGATCGCTGCTACTTCTGCCATGACGCGCCCTGCATGACGGCCTGTCCGACCAGCATCGACATCCCGCTGTTCATCCGCCAGATCGCCACCGGCACGCCGGAGGCGGCGGCGCGGACGATCCTGGAGCAGAACATTCTTGGCGGCATGTGTGCCCGGGTCTGCCCGACGGAGACGCTCTGCGAGGAGGTCTGCGTGCGCGAGGTCGCCGAGGGCAAGCCGGTGGAGATCGGCCGGTTGCAGCGCTATGCGACCGATACGCTGATGCAGAAGAACGCGCATCCGTTTGTCCGGGCCGCATCGACCGGCAAGACCGTGGCTGTCGTGGGCGCCGGGCCGGCGGGTCTGGCCTGTGCGCATCGGCTGGCGATGCTGGGCCATGACGTGGTGATCTTCGAGGCGCGGGCAAAGTCCGGCGGCCTCAACGAGTTCGGAATTGCGGCGTACAAGAGCACCGAGGATTTCGCGCAGCGCGAGGTCGACTGGCTGCTCAGGATCGGCGGCATCGAGGTGCGCCATGGCCAGAGGCTCGGGCAGGAGATCACGCTGCAGGGGCTGCGCGAGGATTTCGACGCGGTGTTCCTTGGCATGGGTCTGGCCGGGGTGAATGCCCTGCGTCTGGACGGCGCTGACAAGGACGGCATCCGCCCGGCGGTGGAGTTCATCGCGGATTTGCGGCAGGCGGACGACCTGGCCAAACTGCCCATCGGGCGGCGCGTGGTGGTGGTCGGCGGCGGCATGACGGCGATCGACGCCGGGGTACAGGCCAAGCTGCTTGGCGCGGAGGAGGTGACGATCGTGTACCGCCGCGGCAAGGACGCCATGGCGGCCTCGGAGTTCGAACAGGATCTCGCGGCACAGAAGGGCGTGCGGATCATCCACAACGCCGCGCCCGTCGGGGTGGAGGGCAACGGCAGCCTGACTGCCGTGCGCTTTGCCTATACGGAGACGGTGGACCGCAAGCTGGTGACGCTCGACG
Source organism: Tropicibacter sp. S64 (assembly GCF_049803835.1). Classification (NCBI taxonomy): domain Bacteria; kingdom Pseudomonadati; phylum Pseudomonadota; class Alphaproteobacteria; order Rhodobacterales; family Roseobacteraceae; genus Tropicibacter; species Tropicibacter sp. S64. The sequence continues at coordinate 333,955 of NZ_JBNAGK010000003.1, forward strand.
AGGGCTTTACGCTGGCGGCGGACCAGCTGTTCGAGGCGATTGGCCAGAGCCTTGCGGGCGTGCCCGAGGACCTCGACGTGCTCGGCGGCAAGATCCTCGTGTCCGAAACCGGGCTCACGTCGGTCAAGGGTGTCTGGGCCGGCGGCGATTGTGCCACCGGGGGCGACGATCTGACGGTGACCGCCGTGGCCGAAGGGCGCGACGCGGCAATGGACATTCACGCCACCCTTATGGGGGCTGCGGGGTAAAACCCCGCCCTACGAGAGGTATCGACAATGGCTGATCTCACATCCGATTTCCTGGGCATCAAGAGCCCGAACCCGTTCTGGCTGGCCTCCGCGCCGCCCACCGACAAGGAGTACAACGTCCGCCGCGCCTTCGACGCGGGTTGGGGCGGGGTGGTCTGGAAGACGCTGGGCATGGAAGGGCCTCCGGTGGTCAACGTCAACGGGCCACGCTACGGCGCGATCTGGGGCGCGGACCGGCGGCTGCTGGGGCTGAACAACATCGAATTGATCACAGACCGGCCGCTCGAGGTGAACCTCGAAGAGATGGCGCGGGTGAAGGCGGATTACCCGGACCGGGCGCTGATCGCCTCCATCATGGTGCCGTGCGAGGAGGAGGCCTGGAAAGCCATCCTGCCGCGCGTGGCGGAGACGAACGCCGACGGCATCGAGCTGAACTTCGGCTGTCCGCACGGCATGTCCGAGCGCGGCATGGGCAGCGCCGTGGGGCAGGTGCCCGAGTACATCGAGATGGTCACGCGCTGGTGCAAGCAATATTATGACCGTCCGGTCATCGTGAAGCTCACCCCGAACATCACCGACATCCGCAAACCGGCGGCGGCGGCGAAGCGGGGCGGGGCGGATGCGGTCTCGCTCATCAACACCATCAACTCGATCACCCATGTGGATCTCGACCAGATGTGCCCGCAGCCGACGATTGACGGCAAGGGCAGTCATGGCGGCTACTGCGGCCCTGCGGTGAAGCCCATCGCGCTCAGCATGGTCTCCGAAATTGCCCGCAACCCCGAGACCCACGGCTTGCCGATCTCCGGCATCGGCGGCGTGACCACTTGGCGTGACGCGGCGGAATTCATGGCGCTGGGCTGCGGTAACGTGCAGGTCTGTACCGCCGTGATGACCTATGGTTTCAAGGTGGTGCAGGAGATGATCTCCGGCCTTTCGCAGTGGATGGACGAGAAGGGTCATAAGAAGACCTCCGATTTCGTTGGCATGGCGGTGCCGAACGTCACAGACTGGCAGTATCTCAACCTCAACCACATCACCAAGGCGCGCATCGACCAGGACGCCTGCATCAAGTGCGGCCGCTGCTACATTGCCTGCGAGGACACGTCGCACCAGGCGATCACCATGTCGCCGGAGCGGGTCTTCGAGGTCCAGGACGACGAATGCGTGGCCTGCAACCTCTGCGTGAACGTCTGCCCGGTGGAGAACTGCATCACCATGGAAACGTTGCCGCCCGGCGCCATCGACAAGCGCACCGGCAAGGTGGTCGAGAAGGACTATGCCAACTGGACGACCCATCCGAACAACCCGATGTCCACGGCAGCGGAGTAAAGCGTTTCTGGTTGAACCAGAAACGCCTCAGGCATCCCCGAGCGCCGGTCTCCTCCCGGCGGTCCCGTGCCCGATCAGGGCAAGGCGTGGCGCGCGGCCTCCCCCGCGCGCCCGTTTTCATTCATGAGACGGATCATGGGCTCACGGGTGTCCGGGGCGGTCGGGTTGATGGCGAGGGTTTCGAGGTAGACTTCGATGGCCTCGGCGCTGGCCCCTTCGGCGCTTTCGATCTGGGCCAGCAGACGCCAGGCCGGCCAGTGGTTCTCGCGCAGGCGGGTGATCTCCCGGGCCAGCGCCCTCGCGTCCGCATACTGCCCGTCGCGGGCGAGCATCACCGCCTTGTTGTACATCAGCTTGACGTTGCCGGGCGATGCCGCCAGCGCCGCGTCCATGGCGGTCAGGGCCGGCTCTAGCAGGCCGAGCCGCTGGTAGGCGACGCCGCGCATGTTCAGCGCTTCGGGATTCCCGGGATCGCGCGCCAGCACCCGCTTGACCGTGGCCAGCGCGTCCGGAAAGCGTTCGAGCGCAAGTTGACCGGAGGCCAACTCCAGCCAGGCGTCCGCATGCGGCCAGTCGGTGTCCTTCAGCGCCTTTTCGAGATCATCCACCGCGTAGTCCGCCGTCCCGCCGGTGGTCGACAGGATGGCGAGCCGGTTCTGGATCACGGTCTCCGTTTCGCTCAGTGTGCCGGGGCGCAAGAGCCGCACCGCCGAGACCTCCGCCGGAACCTTGGGGATCATCGCCGTCAACGCCGAAAGATCGCCGGGATCGCGGGTGATGCGGTGGTCGGTCATGGTGACGTGGATGACATCCTGCGTGCGCCGTTCGGGCATATGGCAGGTGGTGCAATCGGCGTCCGCGTCGATCTGCGGATGGACGCCGGAAGCCATGACCGGGAGGGCGTTTTCGCCCGTTTCGTGGCAGGTCAGGCAGGCCGCGCGGTAATGCGCGGCGCGTTCCGCCGGTTTGATCTTCACATGCGGGTCGTGGCAGGTCAGGCAGCCGAGTTCCCCCTGCGATTGCTGGAAACAGGCACTTTGTTCAAGGCGGTAGGGGTGGAAGTTGATCTCGAACCGGTCTCCCCGGTCACGTCCGGCGTCGGTGATGTCGATATGGGTGAGGTAGTCGTTTATGTCCTGTCCGGGCCGGAAGGAATAGATCCCGCGCCCGCCCCGGAGCGGCGGGTTTACCGCCACGGTGGGCTGCATGTGACAGCCGTAGCAGATCGAGTAGAGCCGTTCCTTCGGCAGTTTGCCCGGCTCCACGATCTCGCTGCGCACCGTCTCGACTTCCGCACCGGACAGCGCCGCGCGGACATGCGCCGCACCCGGACCGTGGCAGCGCTGGCAGCCCAGACCTTCGGGCAGCTCGTGCGGAAAGACCTCCGGACGCCCCGCCGCATCGCTGTCCTCTGGCACCTGCGGCAAGGCGTTGTGGCACGCCATGCAGCGGCGGGTGATCTCGCGGTTGATGCCCTGATGATCGGCGAATTCGAAGCCAGGGTTCATCTGCCAGTAGGCGCCTTGCGTGTACCAGGCCAGCGGAATCTCGAAGAGGGCGCCGTCGTCGGTCTGGTACAGGAAGGTCCGCACATGGTGGCCTGACCCGACGATCCAGTCGGCCTTGCGCTCCCAGACGTCCACCTCCGAGCCATCGGGCGCCACGCGCCAGCGGCGGAAGATATAGTCGCCGTCCTCGCGCCGAACGTCGTACCAGCGGTCCGAGGGTTCGTGATGGAAGGGCAATCCGTCGAAGGTCTCGATCTGCGGCGCGTCATGGGCGGCGCGGAAGCTTTTGGCCATGCCCATCTCGGCATAGCTTTCGGCCTTGTCCGCGTGGCATTCCGCGCAAGCCGCGTCCTCGATGTAGCCCGCCGCCGCGCCGGTGCTCTCGGTCCAGCCCCATTCGATCAGCGGATCGTCCTGCGACAGGGCGGGGGTGGCCAGAAGGGTGAGGACGGCAAGCAGGCGCAGCATGAAGGATCCGGGACAATGGCTCTTTCGGGCAGGCTAGGCCCCGGGGCCACACCACGCAAGTCAGGGTGTCAGCATCCTCGTATAAAGCGTGGTCAGGAAGGCGTCGGCTTCGGCGAACCGCTGCCCCTCGCGCTCCGGCCCGAGCACCCCGCGCACCTGCACGTCGAAGTCGGCGTAATGCTGTGTCGTGGCCCAGATCGAGAAGATCAGGTGCCGCGCATCCACCGGCGCGATGCGGCCATCGCGCACCCAGCCCTCGATCAGCGCGGCCTTCTCGTCCACCAGCGCCTTCAGGTCGCCCTGCAGCACGTCCGAAATGCGTGGCGCGTTCTGGATCATCTCCGTCGCGAAAAGGCGGCTCTCGCGCGGCATCTCCTGCGACATGGCGAGCTTGCGGTGGACATAGGCGATGATCTCCGCCACCGGATCGCCCTCCGCCCGGATCTGCCGCAGCGGGTCGATCCAGATGCCCAGCAGCGCCTCAAGGAGGTCGCGGTAGATCGCCTCCTTGGAGTCGAAGTAATAGACCACGTTCGGCTTCGACAGCCCGGCGCGGGTGGCGATCTGATCCAGCGTCGCCCCGCGCAGCCCGGCTTCGGAGAAGATATCCAGCGCCGCATCGAAGATCGCCCGCCGTTTTTCGCGTTGAATCCGGGTGGTGCCGCCCGGTTTCAGGCGGGTTCTGCTGGACATGCTCACCGATCAAACCCTTTCTGGCACAAGACCCTTTTCGCCGTCCGCCTGTTTTTCGGGCGTGTGGCACAGGGCTTGCACGCCCCCGAATTAATTCCTTGACCCCGGCGGCACCCCGCCTTGATATTTGACCATATGGTCAGGATTCTGCCGTGGCAAGCCGCAGGGCAGGTCCCGGCGGGCAAGGACACCGGAACGGGGAAAATCATGGCAGAGCTGAGCAACATCCGCATCAATGGCGACCGTCTTTGGGACAGCCTCATGGAGATGGCAAAGATCGGCCCCGGGGTGGCGGGTGGCAACAATCGCCAGACCTTGACCGACGCCGACGGCGAGGGGCGGGCCTTGTTCCAGAAATGGTGCGAGGCGGTGGGCTGCTCCATGGGCCTCGACCAGATGGGCAACATGTTCGCCCGCTACGAGGGCACGGACCCGGAGGCCTTGCCGGTCTATGTCGGCTCGCACCTCGACACGCAGCCGACCGGCGGGAAATATGATGGGGTTCTGGGAGTTCTCGGCGGGCTGGAGGTTCTGCGCACGCTGCATGAACACGGCATCCGCACGAAACACCCGATTGTCGTCGTGAACTGGACCAACGAGGAGGGCTCCCGCTTCGCCCCCGCCATGCTCGCCTCCGGCGTCTTCGCGGGCAAGCACACGCAGGACTGGGCCTATGACCGGGTCGACGCCAAGGGTCTGCGCTTCGGCGACGAGCTGGAGCGGATCGGCTGGAAAGGCGACGAGGAGGTCGGCGCGCGCAAGATGCATGCCATGTTCGAGCTGCACATCGAGCAGGGGCCCATTCTGGAAGCCGAGGGCAAGGACATCGGCGTGGTCACCCACGGGCAGGGCTTGCGCTGGATCGAATGCACCGTGACCGGCAAGGAGAGCCACACCGGCTCGACTCCGATGCCCATGCGGCTGAACGCGGGGCGCGGATTGGCGCAGATCACCGAACTGGTCCACGAGATCGCGATGAAGCATCAGCCGAACGCCGTGGGCGCCATCGGCCATATCGACATCTACCCCAACTCGCGCAACATCATCCCGGGCAAGGCGGTGTTCACCATCGACTTCCGCTCGCACCTGCAAGAGGTGATCGACGCGATGCTGGAAGAGTTCTACGCCCGCGCGCCGGGTTTGTGCGAGGCTTTGGGGGTGGGTTTGGAGACGCAGATCGTCGGCCAGTTCAACCCGCCGGCGTTTGACGAAGGCTGCGTCGCGGCGGTGCGGGCGGCGGCGGAGCGGCTAGGGTATTCCCACATGGGTATCGTCTCGGGCGCAGGCCATGACGCCTGCTGGATCAACGACGTGGCGCCGACGGCGATGATCATGTGCCCCTGCGTCGACGGTCTGTCGCACAACGAGGCCGAGGAGATTTCCAAGAACTGGGCAGCGGCTGGGGCCGACGTGCTCTTCCACGCGGTTGTGGAGACGGCGGGGGTGGAAGAGTGAGAGGCAAGGTGACACCCGTCCCGGGCTTGACCCGGGACCTCATGGCTTCAGTTCATGACAGCGGTTTACTTGCCGTTAACCTAGGCGCCGCATTCTCGGGTCATGGCGCATTTCGTCTACATCCTGGCCTCGCGTCCCGGTGGGGCGATCTACATAGGGCGCAGTCACGATCTGCGCGCCCGCGTGGAAGCGCATCGGGCCGGATTGTCCGTGCATACGTCGAAGTACAACATCAGAACGCTGGTCTGGTTCGAGGAACATCCCGACTTCGAGAGCTCTCTCAGGCGGGAACGGTCCATGAAGGGCTGGAGGCGCGCCTGGAAGATCCAGCTGATCACACAATTCAACCCGAACTGGATGGACATGACACACGCCATTCCCTGATGGCGGGGGCAGAGGCCCCGGCTCAGGGCCGGGGCGGGTGTCACCTAGGAGATACCCAATGACCACAGTCATCAAGAACGGAACCATCGTCACCCATGACCGTACCTACAAGGTGGATGAGTCGTTTCACGCTACGGCTGAGAAAGGGGAGGAGTTGTTTTGAGAAGGCTAGAGTTGTTCAAGCCCGAAGTTCGGCGTGTCGTGATCCATACTTCATTGCTATTAGTTTCATTGACGACGCCAATGATTGCGAGTGCCGAAGATATCACAGTGCGTTTCGGAGGTAGGCAGATTGTGCTGTCAGAAGAGGCTTTTGCTCAACGCCCGAAATGGGCGACTCCCGAAGCTTTAGTTCAGTTGGAAACGAATGGCCACCCGGTTCAGGGCTTTTGGATTGATAATCGGGGCTGCGCCCACGTCATAATAAACGAAAAATTGCATGCTGCTTTGGACGATGATGGAAAGCAGTTTTGTGACTGAAATGTAAGCAGATATTTGCCATCTTGAGAGAAGTCTTTGGACGAATGTCTTCAGTCAATATTCGAAATAAACACGGCCAGTGGCAGCAAGAACCGCTGGAATCAACAGGAGGTCTGACATGACCACAGTCATCAAGAACGGCACCATCGTCACCCATGACCGCACCTACAAGGCGGATGTGCTGATCGAAGGCGGGCAGATCATCGAGATCGGGATGGATCTGAAAGGCGACGAACAACTCGACGCCACCGGATGTTATGTCATGCCGGGCGGGATCGACCCGCATACGCATCTCGAGATGCCCTTCATGGGCACCTATTCCTCCGACGATTTCGATTCAGGCACCCGCGCGGCGCTTTCGGGCGGGACGACCATGGTCGTCGACTTCGCGCTGCCGTCGCCGGGGCAGGGGCTGCTCGATGCGCTGAAGTTGTGGGACAACAAGTCCACCCGCGCCCATTGCGATTATTCCTTCCACATGGCGGTCACATGGTGGGGTGAGCAGGTGTTCAACGAGATGGAAACCGTCGTCAAGGACCGCGGCATCAACACCTTCAAGCACTTCATGGCCTACAAGGGCGCCTTGATGGTCAATGATGATGAGATGTACGCCAGCTTCCAGCGCCTCGCGGAACTCGGCGGCATCGCCATGGTCCATGCGGAGAACGGGGATGTCGTGGCGGAACTCAGCGCCAAGCTGCTGGCTCAGGGCAACACCGGGCCGGAGGCGCATGCCTACTCCCGCCCGCCGCAGGTCGAGGGCGAGGCAACCAACCGCGCCATCATGATTGCCGACATGGCCGGGGTGCCGCTCTATGTGGTCCATACGTCCTGCGAGGACAGCCACGAGGCCATCCGCCGCGCCCGCCAGCAGGGCAAGCGGGTCTGGGGCGAGCCGCTGATCCAGCACCTGACCTTGGATGAAAGCGAATATTTCAACCCCGATTGGGACCACGCCGCCCGCCGAGTCATGTCGCCGCCGTTCCGGAACAAGCAACATCAGGATTCGCTCTGGGCGGGCCTGCAAAGCGGTTCGCTTTCGGTCGTGGCCACGGACCACTGTGCCTTCACCACCGAGCAGAAGCGCTACGGCGTCGGCGATTTCACCAAGATCCCGAACGGCACCGGCGGTCTGGAAGACCGCATGCCGATGCTCTGGACCTACGGCGTGGGCACCGGGCGGCTGACGCCGGAGGAATTCGTCGCCGTGACCTCGACCAATATCGCCAAGATCCTGAACTGCTACCCGAAGAAAGGTGCGATCCTTGTGGGGGCGGATGCGGATATCGTGGTCTGGGACCCGGAGAAGACCAAGACGATCACCGCGTCGAAACAGGTTTCGGCGATTGATTACAACGTCTTCGAAGGCAAGGAGGTCAAAGGCCTGCCGCGCTTCACCCTGACACGCGGGCATGTGGCGGTGCATGACGGCGAATTGCGCTCGCGCGAAGGCCATGGCGAATTCGTCAAACGCCAGCCGAACACTGCGACGAACAAGGCGCTCTCGACCTGGAAGGAACTCACCGCCCCGCGCCCGGTGCAGCGCACGGGCATTCCGGCGACGGGGGTGTGAGGTGCCGGTTTGCGAATGCGGTTGTGGGGATCTGACCAAGGGCGGCAGCTTCATGCCGGGCCATGATCAACGGCTCAGGGCAGAAATAGAACGCGCGGCGGGCGGACTGCTGGAAGTGAGGAGGCTGGTGGAGCGGGCCATCGGGAAGGAGATCGCTTGTGATCCAGTTGGAAAGAACTGACGGCCATAGGAATGTCTCGCCCGGCGGCACCGCCGGGCAGCCCCCGACCGCCCCCCCGGGCGGGGGCTTCACCCCCACCCGCGGTCGCGGGCTGCCCTTAGCATTTTCCTCACGGCACCAACCCCTCCAGCTCCGGCAGGAGCACAACCGACTCCTGCTCATGCGGGTCGGTCCGGGCGATCACCGCTACCGCAGGCTCGGTCCCGTCGTTGAACGGCAGGTGCGGCACGTCGGCAGGGATGTAGATCATGTCGCCGGCCCTGGTCTCCATCACATGCTCCAGCCGCTCGCCCCAATACATCTTCGCCGAGCCGGAAATCACATAGATCGCGGTTTCATGCGTCTCGTGCTTGTGCGCCTTCGCCCGGCCGCCCGGGGGTACGGTCAACAGATGCATGCACACGCCCGAGGCACCCACGGTTTCCTTCGCGATGCCTTCGAAATAGTTGAACCCCTGTTTGCCCGCGTAGGTCCCTTCCGGGCGCAGTTTCACGCAATCCGCCATGGCTTGTCCTCCTTGCTGTCACAGCCGAGCATGGCACAGCGAAACGCCCGCGTCACCGGGGAGTGCCTGCAATGAAACCGCTGACCGGCGTTCTCGAAGCGGCGCTTTACGTCGATGACCTCGATGCGGCCCACGCGTTCTACGGCGGGCTCCTGAACCTGCCGCTCATCACCCGGGTGGACGGCCGTCACGCCTTTTACCGCGCCGGGGAGACCGTTGTCCTGCTGTTCCTGCCCGAGGCCACGGCGGTGCCGCCGGGGGAGGGTGCACTGCCGGTGCCGACCCATGGGGCGCATGGTCCGGGACATTTGTGTTTCGCCTGCCCGGGCGAGGACCTGGGCACCATGCGCCACCATCTCGAAAGCCACGGCATTGCAATCGAGTCCGACTTCCACTGGCCGCACGGCCCCCGATCCCTCTACGTCCGCGATCCCGCCGGAAACAGCATCGAATTCGCCGACCCAACGCTCTGGAGCCCGACTACATGACTTCCCCCACAGTGATCGAGGCCAAACATCTCGACCTGACTTTCCAGACGAACGACGGCCCCGTGCACGCGCTCAAGAACGTCTCTCTCGACATCCCGAAAGGCAGCTTCGTCAGCTTCATCGGCCCTTCGGGATGTGGCAAGACCACCTTCCTGCGCTGCATCGCGGGGCTGGAGACGCCGACCGGCGGGACGCTGACGGTCAACGGCATGACCCCGGACGAGGCGCGGCGGGCGCGGGCCTATGGCTATGTGTTTCAAGCGGCGGGGCTGTATCCCTGGCGGACCATCGGCAAGAACGTGGCGCTGCCGCTGGAGATCATGGGGTATTCGAAGGCGGAGCAGAAGGAGCGCATTGCGCGGGTGCTGGAGCTGGTGGAGCTGTCCGGCTTCGAGAAGAAATTCCCCTGGCAGCTGTCAGGCGGCATGCAGCAGCGGGCGAGCATAGCCCGGGCGCTGGCCTTTGACGCGGATATCCTGCTGATGGACGAGCCGTTTGGCGCTCTGGACGAGATCGTGCGGGACCGGCTCAACGAGGAACTGCTGAGCCTCTGGGACAAGACGGAGAAGACCATCGGTTTCGTCACCCACTCGATCCCGGAAGCGGTCTATCTCTCCACCCACATCGTCGTCATGTCTCCGCGCCCGGGGCGTATCACCGACGTGATCGAAAGCCCGCTGCCGCGCCAGCGCCCGCTGGACATTCGCGACACGCCGGAGTTCATCGCCGTCGCCCACCGCGTGCGCGAGGGTCTTCGGGAGGGCCACGCATGACCGGCTCGCACCCAAAGGTCCGTCGAAGGACCTTGCAAAAGCCGTCGACAGTATTTGCGGGAGGCGTGCATGCGTAACCTCCTGCCCATCCTCACCGTCGTCGCCGTCATCGTCGCGATCTGGTACGCGCTCGCGGTCGTGCTCAATGCCAACTGGGCCTACGCCCAGGCCAAGCGGGCGGACGTGACGCTTTCCTTCACCGAGATGGTCAAGGACACCATGGCACAGGACAAGCCGCGCCTGCCCGCGCCGCATCAGGTTGCCTCCGAGATCTGGGACACCACTGCCCTCAAGAAGGTCACCTCCAAACGCTCGCTCATCTACCACGGCTGGATCACCCTGCAGGCGACGCTCCTCGGGTTCGCCTTCGGGATTGCGCTGGGCATCGGCCTCGCGGTGCTCATCGTCTATTTCAAGGTCATCGACATGAGCGTCATGCCCTGGATCATCGCCAGCCAGACCGTGCCGATCCTTGCCATCGCACCGATGATCGTCGTGGTCCTCGCGGCGCTCCAGGTCGACGACATCGTCGCGAAGGGCGTCATATCGATGTATCTCTCCTTCTTCCCCATTGTCGTCGGCATGGTGAAGGGTCTGCGAAGCCCGGACGCCATGCTGCTCGACCAGATGAAGACCTACAGCGCCAGCGCGTCCCAGACCTTCTGGAAGCTGCGCCTGCCAAATTCCGTGCCCTATCTCTTCACCTCGCTGAAGGTCGGCGCGGCGGCCTCGCTCATCGGGGCGGTGGTGGCGGAGCTGTCGCTGAGCCAGAACGGCGGCCTCGGCGCGCGGCTCCTCGCCGGGAGCTACTACGGCCAGACCATCCAGATCTGGTCCGCGCTCCTGTCAGCGGCCACCCTCGCGGCGCTGCTGGTTATCTCGCTCGGCGCTATCGAAAAGCTGACCCTGAAACGCATGGGGATGGCGCAATGAGCTGGATCCTCTTCGCCCTCGCGGTCTGGGCCGCCGCCTTCGCGCTCAATGTCTGGCTGGTGCGCATCAAGGCCCCCGGTCACGGCTATCTCGTGCCGGTCATCTTCGGCCTGACGATCCTCGTCCTGTGGGAAAGCTTCGTGCGCGGCTTCACCATCTCGCCGGTCCTGTTGCCACCCCCCAGCGCCATCGTCACGGCATTTCTGTCGAAAACGGATGTGCTCTGGGGCGATCTCGTCCAGACATTCTTCAAGGGCGCTCTCTCCGGATACGTCATCGGCTGCGGCTCGGCGTTCCTCATCGCCCTGCTGATCGACCGCTCGCCGTTCCTGCAAAGGGGCCTGCTGCCCGTCGGCAACTTCATCGCTGCGCTGCCCATCGTCGGCCTCGCGCCGATCATGGTGATGTGGTTCGGCTTCGACTGGCAGTCCAAGGCGGCAGTCGTTGTTGCCATGGTCTTCTTCCCGATGCTGGTGAACACGGTGCAGGGGTTGCAAGCGACCGACAGCATGCAGCGCGACCTGATGCGCACCTACGCGGCCAGCTACACGCAGACGCTGGTGAACCTGCGCTTGCCCGCCGCAATGCCTTTCATCTTCAACGGCCTGAAGATCGCCACGACGCTGGCACTCATCGGGGCCATCGTCGCCGAATTTTTCGGCTCGCCCATCCGCGGCATGGGCTTTCGCATTTCCACGGAAGTGGGCAAGCTTGCGCTCGACATGGTCTGGGCGGAGATTGCCGTGGCGGCGGTGCTCGGCTCGGCCTTCTACGGGACCGTGGCACTCTTCGAGAAACGGGCGACCTTCTGGCACCCGTCCCAACGCAAATAACCAAACTGACCAACAGGGAGCAAAGACAATGAAAACCATCCTGAACACGGCGCTCGCCGGTGTCCTCGCGCTCGGCGCGGGCATGGCGCAGGCGGCGGACGAGGTGACGCTGCAGCTCAAATGGGTGACGCAGGCGCAGTTCGCGGGCTACTACGTGGCGCTCGACAAGGGCTTCTACGAGGAAGAAGGCCTAGACGTGACGATCAAGCCGGGTGGCCCGGACATCGCCCCGGCGCAGGTCATCGCCGGCGGCGGCGCGGACGTGGTGCTCGACTGGATGCCCTCGGCGCTGGCCTCCCGCGAAAAGGGCCTGCCGCTGGTCAACATCGCTCAGCCGTTCAAGTCCTCCGGCATGATGCTCACCTGCCGCAAGGACACCGGCATCACTGGCCCGGATGACTTCAAGGGCAAGACGCTGGGTGTCTGGTTCTTCGGCAACGAATACCCCTTCCTGTCCTGGATGAGCAAGCTCGGCATCCCGACCGACGGGTCCGAGGGCGGCGTGACCGTGCTCAAGCAGGGCTTCAACGTCGACCCGCTGCTGCAGGAACAGGCGGCCTGCATCTCGACCATGACCTACAACGAATACTGGCAGGTGATCGATGCGGGGCTCACCGCGGATGACCTCGTGACCTTCAAGTACGAGGACATGGGCGTCGCGACCCTTGAGGACGGTATGTACGTGCTGGAAGACAACCTCGCCGACCCGGCCTTCAAGGACAAGATGGTCCGCTTCGTGCGCGCCTCGATGAAGGGCTGGAAATACGCCGAGGAGAACCCGGACGAGGCGGCGGAGATCGTGCTCGAGAACGACGCGACGGGGGCCCAGACCGAGGAGCACCAGAAGCGCATGATGGGTGAAGTGGCCAAACTGACGGCAGGCTCCAACGGGGCGCTGGACGTGGCGGATTACGAGCGCACGGTGCAGACCCTGCTCGAAGGCGGCTCCGACCCGGTCATCACCAAGACCCCGGAAGGCGCGTATACCCTGGAGATCACCGACGCGGCGCTGAACTGACACAGCGTCAAACCAGAACGACAGGCGGGCGTCCACAGGGGCGCCCGTTTTCGTTGAAAGGGGGGCGGCAAGCGCCCTGTTTCCCGTCCAGGGAAAAGCGCCCGCCCGCCGACCCGGGACGCGCCCCTGTCTTCTTTGGTCCGAAAATACCGCGGGGGAGGCTCGCTCGAGCCGTGGGGGCAGAGCCCCCGCACGCGCAGTAGGCGTGTTCCGCGCGCCAACGGCGCGCGTCGGTCGTCGCGCGTCAGCGCGGCGAAACACCTCGAACGCAGGCGATGCCGCTGCCGGGGCAGGGGTATTTCAGCCAAGAAGAAGCCCGGGGCGCAGAACTACTCTGCCGGGCGCACGAACTCCGGCAGGCTGTCGAGCGCGTCCTTGAGGGCGTTGCCCCAGCCCTGCGAGATGTGCTGGAAATACGGGTCGTCCTGTTCGATCCGGCCGTGCATGCCTTTTCTCAGGCTGCCCGCCTCGTAACAATGGTAGTCCATCGGTGCGCCGACGGTCAGGTTGGCCTTCAGCGTCGAATCGAAACTCACCAGAAGCAGTTTTATCGCAGCCTCGAAACTCATCTCGCGGTCGAAGGCGCGGACGAGGATCGGGCGGCCGTACTTGATCTCGCCGATCTGGAAGAACGGTGTGTCCTGGCCCGCCTCGATGAAGTTGCCTTCCGGGTAGATCAGGAACAGCCGCGGCTCACTGCCTGCGATCTGGCCACCGAGGATCAGCGTCGCGTTGAAGGTGCTGTCCGCCCGCTGGCCCGCATCAGCCTGACGGTCGATGACTTCGCGCAGGGTGTCCGCCACCATGCGGGCGGCCTGGAACATGGACGGTGCTCCCAGCAGGGACGGGATGCGGTGCTCGGGCGATTTGCTGCGCTCGTCCAGCAGGCTCACGACCGCCTGCGTGGTAGCGAGGTTGCCCGCCGCCATCAGCGTGATCACCCGGTCCCCCGGCGCCTCCCAGACCGTCATCTTGCGGAAGGTGGAAATGTTGTCGAGGCCCGCGTTGGTGCGGGTGTCCGACATGAAAACCAGGCCTCTGTCGAGGACCATCCCCACGCAATACGTCATGCGCTCGCCCTTGGTGTCTTATTGTTGCGCGACGTCGATCTGGATCTCGAGACTCTCGCCTTCACCGCCGACTCGGCTTCCCGATACCGGAGAAGCCTCGTCGTAGTCCAGTCCCGTTGCGACCCGGACGTACCGCGCGTCGGGCGAAATGCCATTGGAGACGTCGAAAGCGACCCATCCCAGCCCCTCGATATGGGCTTCGGCCCAGGCGTGCATGGCATCCTGCGCCGTGGTGTGGTCCAGCATCAGGTAGCCCGACACGTACCGGCCCGGCAGACCGAGCGACCGGACGCAGGCCAGAAAGACATGTGCATGATCCTGGCAAACGCCTTTCCCGGCCTCCAGGGCGTCCTCTGCGGTCCAGGTCGGCTTCGACGATCCGACCTCGTAGGCGATCGCCTCGCCGATGCCGAGCATAAGCCGGTGCATCCCGTCGAGCGTGGCATCGGCGCCGACATCCTTGAGCAGGTGCCGCACGCCGCTTTTCGCGCGGGTGCGCGGCGTGTCGCGCTGGTAGAGCCAGAGCGGGGCGGGGCCGCGGTGCTGGCCGATGACGCCTTGCGTGTCGGTGATCTCCACCTCCCCGGCACAGGTCACCGTCAGTTCCGTGACCTCGTCGCCGTAGCTGATCATCTCGACGAGGTTGTTGTGGTGGTCATGGTAGCTGACCTCCTTCACCCCGCCCTCGATCCGCGTCTCCCACAGCGCGATATGCTGCTGGGCGTTGGTTTTCGGCGTCTTGCGGATCTGCTGGAGGCCGTAGTCCACCGGCGTCTCGAAGCGGTAGTGCGTGCTGTGTTCGATCTTCAGTCGCATGGGCGTGCCGTCACTTGTAGAAGCGGAAGTCGATTTCGATCTGCCGGGCAATGCTGCCGAGCTCGACCAGGATCTTCTGGATGAACTCGTGCAGGCCGTAATCGAAGACCGCGTGGATGTCGTGGCTGAGGTAGGTGCGCTGAAGGTGGTCGACCTTCTGCAGGGTCGGCACCAGCGTCAGGCTGCCGCCGTTCAGATACCGCAGGTTGTCGCGCATCTTGCTGACGCAGAAGGCGAGGCTGCGCGGCATGCGCTTGTCCAGCACCAGGAACTCGGCAATCTCCATCGGGCCGCTGACCGCGCCGTATTCCATGCGGAAGCCGCCACGCGCGGAGACGGAGCGCAGGATGTTCTCCCATTGCACGTTGTCGAGCGAGGAGCCGACGGCACGCGCGGAGGGCAGCAGCACGTAATACTTCACGTCGAGGATGCGCGCCGTGTTGTCGGCCCGTTCGAGGAAAGTGCCGAGACGGGCGAAGTCGTAGTGCTCGTTGCGCAGCATGGTGCCGTGGGTCATGCCGCGCACCAGAGATGTGTGCTGGCGGATGCGGCGCAGGGTCTGCGGCAGGTCACGCTCCGATACCTTGCGGGTCAGCTCGTCGCGTGCGCCCATGTAGGCGGCATTCACCGCCTCCCAGACCTCGCCGGTGATCGCCGTGCGCACCAGCCGCGCGTTCTGCCGGGCGGCGGCGATGCAGGAGAGGACCGAGGAGGTGTTGTGCGGCGAGCGCAGCAGCCAGTCGATGGCGTCCTCCTTGGTCAGCGTTTCATGATGTGCCTCGAAGGCGCCATGCGATCCTGCCGATTGCAGCACCGAGGCCCATTCCTCGTCGCGGTTGTCCAGCCGGGTCAGGGCGATGCGCTGGCCGGCGTCGATCATCCGTGCGGTGTTTTCGGCCCGTTCGAGGTAACGGTACATCCAGAAGAGGCCGTTTGCAGTCTTGCCAAGCATGTCCGGTCAGTCCTCCAGAACCCAGGTGTCCTTGGTGCCGCCGCCCTGCGACGAGTTCACCACCAGCGAGCCTTTCTTCAGCGCCACGCGCGTCAGACCGCCCGGCGTGATGTTGATGCCCTCGGGGCTCACCAGAACGAAGGGGCGCAGGTCGACGTGGCGCGGGGTCAGGCCCGCCTTGGAGAAGATCGGAACGGTCGAGAGGCTGAGCGTCGGCTGGGCGATGTAGTTGCCCGGTCGGGCTTCGAGCTTCTTGCGGAACTCGGCGATTTCCTTCTTCGAGGCGGTCGGCCCGATCAGCATGCCGTAGCCGCCGGAGCCGTGCACCTCCTTGACGACGATGTCCTTGAGGTTGTCGAGCACATACTTGAGGTCCTGCGGATCGGAGCAACGCCAGGTCGGCACGTTCTGCAACAGGGGCCGCTCGCCGGTGTAGAATTCGACGATGTCCGGCATGTAGCTGTAGATCGCCTTGTCGTCGGCGATGCCGGTGCCCGGCGCGTTGGCGATGGTGATGTTGCCGGCGCGGTAGACGTCCATGATGCCCGGAATGCCGAGGGCGCTTTCGGGGTTGAAGTTGAGCGGATCCAGGAAGTCGTCGTCCACCCTCCGGTAAAGCACGTCGATGGGCTTGTATCCGCGGATCGTGCGCATCGCGACATGGCCGTCGACGATCTTCAGGTCGTTGCCTTCGACCAGTTCGACGCCCATCTGGTCGGCGAGGAAGGCGTGCTCGAAATAGGCGGAGTTGTAGATGCCTGGCGTGAGCACCGCCACCACCGGCTTGCGCCCGAGACCCGCCGGGGCGCATTTCGACAAGGAACTGTGCAGATGCGCCGGGTAGTCCTGCACCGGCTGCACCCGGTTGGTCGAGAACAGCTCCGGAAACATCTGCAGCATGGTCTCGCGGTTTTCCAGCATGTAGCTAACGCCCGAGGGGGTGCGGGCGTTGTCTTCGAGGACGAAAAACTCGCCGGGGCCGGTGCGCACCAGGTCGATGCCGACGATGTGGGTATAGACGCCACCGGGCGGCTCCACACCGATCATCTCCGGCAGGAAGGCCTCGTTCCGGCTGATCATCGCGGCAGGGATTCGTCCGGCCTTCACGATCTCCTGCTTGTGGTAGATGTCATAGAGAAAGGCATTGATCGCCCGCACCCGCTGCTCGATGCCCCGGCAGAGCTTGGTCCATTCGGGGCCGGAAATGATGCGGGGGATGATGTCGAAGGGGATCAGCCTCTCCTCCGCCTCGGCGCGTCCGTAGACGTTGAAGGTGATGCCGGTCAGCCGGAAGATCTCCTCCGCCTCGCGTTGCTTGGCGCGCAGCCGGGCCGGGTTTTCCTCGCTGAACCACGAGTGAAAACCCGCGTAGGGATCGCGCAGGGCCTCGTCGAGGCCCCACATCTCGTCGAAGTACTTTTTATCGCTCATGATTTCCCCTCATTTGAAGCCACTTTCAGGGCATCCCGGGCCGGGCTTCCATGCGGGAGAGCAAGACATGTGTAAACAAAGGACCTCCGCAGGCGCACCGTCTTTTTTTTAGGCGCTTGGCTCGATTTTTCGGCAGGAGGAAAACCTGCCGCCTGAGCCTCTTTCCGCATCTGACCTGAGCGGACCAGTGTCCGTCAAGGGCGCGTGCGCAGAAAGCGGTGCGGGGGAGGGCGGTCCGCGGTGACCGGCTCCGCCCGCGCCGCGCCGTGGCCTGTCCCGGGGCCTATGCTTTTGCCGGGGTTGAATTATGGCGGGTGGCGCGGGAATACTGGAGGGGGAGATGGGCGGATCAGGGGGCACTCGCGAAGACGACGGCGCTTCGCCCCGGTCCGAATGTGAACACGGGGCCCTTGGGTCCGGTGCGTGGGGTGTGGTGGCATGGCTTTGAGTCCGGACGATATCCGCGATCTGACCGCATGGCGGCAGGCGCTGCACCGGGTCCCGGAGTTGTCCGGC
This sequence comes from Tropicibacter sp. S64, assembly GCF_049803835.1. Classification (NCBI taxonomy): domain Bacteria; kingdom Pseudomonadati; phylum Pseudomonadota; class Alphaproteobacteria; order Rhodobacterales; family Roseobacteraceae; genus Tropicibacter; species Tropicibacter sp. S64. The sequence continues at coordinate 351,612 of NZ_JBNAGK010000003.1, forward strand.
GCGGAAGTCCGGACCGCCACGAGCGTCGTGCGGATGCTGGAAGACCTCGGGGCGGACGCCATCCATGCCGGAATCGGAGGCCACGGTGTCATAGGCGTGTTCGAGAGTGGCACCGATGGCCCGCGCGTGATGCTGCGTTGCGAGCTTGACGCCTTGCCGATCGTCGAGGACTCGGACGCGGCCCATGCCAGCACGGTGCCCGGCACCGCGCATCTGTGCGGGCACGACGGGCACATGGCCATTCTTGCCGGGGTGGCGCGGACGTTGGCGCGGGTGCGGCCGGAGCGCGGTGCGGTGCTGCTGATGTTCCAGCCGGCGGAAGAGATCGGCGCGGGCGCGCGGGCGGTTGTTGCGGACCGCAGCTTTGCCGGGCTGAGGCCCGACTTCGTCTTTGCCCTTCACAACATGCCGGGCATGCCGCTGGGCCGGGTGGCGGTGCGTGAAGGCCCGGCCTCCTGCGCCTCGCGCGGGATGCGCATCGGCCTGCATGGCCGGACCTCCCACGCCGCGGAACCGGAAAAGGCCGTCAGCCCGATGCTGGCGCTTTCGCGCCTTATGCCGGGTCTGTCGGCGCTGGCGGAGGGCAGGCCGGGGCAGGCGGACTATGCGCTGGTCACCGTCACGCATGCGCGGCTCGGCGAGGCGGCTTTCGGGATCACGCCGGGCGAGGCGGAGCTTTTCATCACCCTGCGCACTCTGACCGACGCGCGCATGGCGCAGCTGGTTCAGGATGCCGAAGCGCTGGTGGCCCGGCTGGCGGCGGAGGATGGCCTCGGGGTGTCGGTGAACTACCACGACGTCTTCGACGCCACGGTCAACGCGCCGAAGGCGGTGCGGATCGTGCGCCGGGCGCTGGACCGGCTTGGCCTATCCCACGGCGAGGAACCGCTGCCGATGCGCGCCTCGGAGGATGTCGGCTGTTTCGGGGCGGTGGCGCCGCTGGCGTTCCTGCTGCTCGGCGCGGGCGAGGAGACCCCGCCGCTGCACGCGCCGACCTACGATTTCCCCGATCCCCTGATTGCAACCGGCGCGGCGGTCTTCAACGCCATCCTGGCGGAAATCCTTGGACCGGCGGCAGACGATACGTGAACTTTCTGTTTCCTTGGAAACAAAATCATGTTAGCACTGGACAAGCAGGAGATGCTTCGGCCCTATGCGAAAAAGTGACCGCAGGGTCGGGGAAAGAGTTTGCATTATAATGCGAGGTCTGCATGATCTTGCATATCGTGGTTCGCGTGGGGAGATGCGGACACGGACAGGGGAGGGAAAGATGGCACTTCGCAGGACATTTTTGTCGGGTGTGGCAGGGTTTGCACTGATGGCCCTTGGCGCGACGCAGGCCGCCGCGCAGGAGGTGACGCTGAAGCTGCACCAGTTCCTGCCCGCACAGGCCAACGTGCCGAAGCTCGTGCTCGATGTCTGGGCCGACAAGGTGGAGGCCGATTCGGAGGGGCGCATCAAGATCGAGCGCTTCCCCGCGATGCAGCTGGGCGGCACGCCGCCGGAACTGCTCGACCAGGCCATCGACGGTGTTGCGGACATCGTCTGGGCGGTGAACGGCTTCACGCCGGGCCGCTTCCCGCGCACCGAGGTCTTCGAGCTGCCGTTCATGACCACCGACGCCCGCGCCGCCTCCTATGCCTATTGGACCATGTTCAAGGAGCATATGGAGGACACGGATTTCGCCGATCTGAAGATCCTCGGCACCTGGGTGCATGGCCCCGGCATGCTGCACACTTCCAAGCCGGTCTCGGCGCCGGAGGACCTGCAGGGCATGAAGATCCGCGGCGGCTCGCGGATGGTGAACCAGCTGCTGGAGAGGGTCGGGGCGGAGCCCATCGGCCTGCCGGTGACGGCCATTCCGGAGGCGCTGTCCAAGGGTGTGATCGACGGGACCACTATCCCGTGGGAAGTGACCGCCTCGCTCAAGGTGCCGGAACTGGTGCACAACCACACGGAATTCGACGGTCCGGCGATCTATAACCTGACCTTCGTGCTGGCGATGAACAAGGAGCGGTACGAGGGCCTGCCGGATGATCTCCGCGCAGTCATCGACGCCAATTCCGGCCTTGATTTCAGCATCTTCGCGGGCGGCGTCATGGAAGACTCCGATGCCCCGGCGCGGCAGATCGCGCTCGACATGAACAACACGATCATCACCGTCTCCGAGGCCGACGCGGCCAAGTGGGAGGAGATGGCGCGCCCGGTCTATGATGCATGGATCGAGGACGTGAAAGGCAAGGGTATCGACGGACAGGCGCTCATCGACGAAGCGCGGACGTTGATGCAGGATTATCTGTCCAACCATTGAATGCCCCGAAGGGCATCCGGTCATCAGGGAGGAATACATGACCACACGCAGAAAACTTCTTGGCGTCGCGGGCGCGGCGCTGGCCGCATCGCTGATGTCCACCGCCGCCTTCGCGCAGGAGGTGACACTCAAGCTGCACCAGTTCCTGCCGGCGCAGGCGAATGTCCCGACCCAGGTTCTGGACGTCTGGGCGGACAATGTCGAAAAGGACAGCGGCGGCCGCATCAAGGTCGAGCGCTATCCCTCCATGCAGCTGGGCGGCGTGCCGCCGGAACTGATGGACCAGGCGATCGACGGCATTGCCGACGTGGTCTGGACCGTGGTCGGCTACACGCCGGGCCGCTTCCCGACCACCGAAGTGTTCGAACTGCCGTTCATGGTTTCGGACGCCCGCGCGGCCTCCTACGCCTATTGGAAAATGTTCGAGGAGCACATGAAGGACAGCGAATTCGCTGACGTGCACATCCTCGGCACCTGGGTGCACGGCCCGGGCATGTTCCACACCAACAAGCCGGTCACGGTTCCGGGTGACCTGCAGGGCATGAAGATCCGCGGCGGCTCGCGCCTCGTGAACGACCTGCTGACCCGCGTCGGCGCGGAGCCCATCGGCATGCCGGTTCCCGCCGTGTCCGAGGCCCTCTCCAAGGGCGTGCTCGATGGCACGACCATCCCGTGGGAAGTGACCACCTCGCTCAAGGTCCCGGAACTGGTGCACAACCACACCGAGTTCGACGGCCCGGCGCTCTACAATCTGACTTTCGTGCTGGCGATGAACAAGGATCGCTACGACGGGCTGCCCGATGACCTCAAGACGGTGATCGACGACAACTCCGGCCTGGCCTTCTCGATCTTCGCAGGCGGCACCCAGGCGGATGCCGATGGTCCGGCGCGCCAGATCGCCGTGGACATGGGCAACAACATCATCACCGTGTCCGAAGAGGACGCGAAACAGTGGGATGCGCTTGTCTCCCCGATCTACGAAACCTGGATCGAGGACATGAAGGGCCGCGGCAAGGACGGTCAGGCGCTGATCGACGAAGCCCGCCAGCTGATGTCCGAGTACAGCTCTGACATGGACACCTACACCGCCAAGTAAGGCATCGGCGCGGGGCCGTGGCCGATCGCCATGGCCCCCGCTTCTCCGATAGAGGACATTCCCCATGCAACGCCTTCATCGCACGGTGCTGGCACTGGCGAAGCTCATCGCCGTGCTGGGCGGCTCGGTTCTGACCGTGCTGATCCTGATCATCTGCATCTCGATCCTCGGACGGGCGACCAACTCCGTCCTGCATTCCGATCTCGTCATGGGCATCGCACCCGGCTTTGCACAGGGGCTGATCGACGCCGGGATCGGCGCGATCCGGGGTGACTTCGAGCTGGTCGAAGCCGGAATGGCCTTCTGCATCTTCGCCTTCCTGCCGTTCTGCCAGATCACTGGCGGGCACGCCTCCGTCGACATCGTGACCAATTTCCTGCCGCGCCCGACGCAGAAGGCGCTGATCTTCCTCGGCGAGGCGCTTTTTGCCGTGGCCCTGGTGATCATCGCGGTGCAGCTCGACAGCGGGATGGAGCGCAAAATCCGTTCCGGCGAGACCACGCTGCTGCTGCAGTTCCCGGTCTGGTGGTCCTATGCCGCAAGCCTCATCGGCGCGGTCGCCGCCGCCGCCGCGGGCGTCTACATGGCCCTCATCCGGGGTTACGAACTTCTGACCGGCCGCATGATCGTGCCGAATGCCGTGGGAGCGGACCATTGAGCAACCTTGAAATCGGCATCCTGTCCTTCCCGGCGCTGCTTGTCCTGATCTTCCTGCGCGTGCCCATCGGGCTGGCCATGTTCACCGCCGGGTTCGCCGGTCTGTGGATGGTCAACGGCAACGCCGTCATGGCGCTAGCCCGGCTGAAGTCCGAGGCCTACACGACCTTCTCCAGCTACTCCCTCTCCATCGTGCCGATGTTCCTGCTGATGGGGTATTTCGCAACCCTTGGCGGCATGTCCCAGGCGCTGTTCAAGGCCGCGGAGAGCTTCCTCGGCCATCGCAAGGGCGGGGTTGCCATGGCGGCCATCGGCGCCTGCGCGGGCTTCGGCGCGATCTGCGGCTCTTCGCTCGCGACGGCGGCGACCATGTCGCGCGTGGCGTTGCCGGAACTGAAAGCCTATGGCTACAAGGGCGGCTTCTCCACCGCGACCCTCGCGGCGGGCGGCACGCTCGGCATCCTGATCCCGCCTTCCGTGGTGCTGGTGATCTACGCCATCCTGACCGAGCAGAACATCGCCAAACTGTTCCTCGCCGCCTTCATTCCGGGCATCCTCGCCGCCATCGGCTACATGGTCGCCGTGTCGATCTACGTGCGCATGAACCCCGGCTCGGCGGGCGTGCGCGAGCCGGTGCCCTTTGCCGACCGCATGCGTGCGCTGATCGACGTCTGGCCGGTGCTGCTGGTCTTCCTTGCGGTGGTCGGCGGCATCTACGGCGGCATCTTCACCCCGACCGAAGGCGCGGCGGTCGGCGCACTCGGCACCGGCATCATCGCGCTGGTCAATGGCGGCCTGACCTTCCGGACGCTGATCGACAGCTTCACCGACACCGCCCGCTCCACCGCGATGATCTTCTTCATCGTGCTCGGCGCGGCCTTCTACAACGGTTTCCTCGCGCTGACGCAGGTGCCGCAGGAACTCAGCCGCATGGTGGTCGAGGCCGGCATGTCGCCAATGTTCGTTCTGCTGGCCATCCTCGCGCTCTACCTCGTCTTCGGCTGCTTCATGGACAGCCTGTCGATGATCTTGCTGACCATCCCGATCTTCTTCCCGGTGATCTCGGCGCTGGATTTCGGCCTGAGCCAGGAGCATGTGGCGATCTGGTTCGGCATCCTCGTGCTGATCGTGGTGGAGGTCGGCCTGATCACGCCTCCTGTGGGGATGAACCTGTTCGTCATCAACGCGATGGACCCGGAGACGCCGATGTTCGAAACCTACAAGGCGGTGATCTACTACGTGATTTCCGACCTCGTGAGGGTGGCGCTGCTGGTGGCCTTCCCGGCGATCACGTTGTTCCTTCTGCCTTGAACGGGTGCGGGGCAAAGCCCCGCCCTACGGACTGTGGGGTCCCGTTCGGGGGCCATCAATGAAACGGAACGGGGAGGGGCGCTGCCCCGCCGCAGCGAAGCTGCGACTCCCCGGGATATTGGGGGCAACTGGAAGCAGCGGCCCGGGATCTTTGGAGACACACGATGGATATTTCCGGACAGGTTGCAATCGTCACGGGCGGCGCGAGCGGTCTTGGGGCGGCGACGGCGCGGCGGCTGGCCGCGGATGGCGCGAAGGTTGGCATTCTCGACTTCGACGAGGCACGGGCCGCGGCGATGGCGGCGGAGATCGGCGGTCACGCGGTGAAGACCGATGTGGGCGACGAAGCGTCGGTGGCGGCGGCGATGGCCGAGATCAAGGACAGGCTGGGCGCTCCCCGGGTGGCGGTGAGCTGCGCCGGGATCGGCCTCGCGGCGCGGGTCGTCGGGCGCGAGGGAAAGCTCTCCTCGGACGTGTTCGAGCGGACCATCCGGGTCAACCTGATGGGCACCTACTACGTGATGTCCCACGCGGCCCGCGAAATGATGGCATTGGAGCCGATGGAGAACGGCGAGCGCGGGGTCGTGGTGAACACGGCGTCTGTCGCTTATCAGGACGGGCAGATCGGGCAGGCGGCCTATTCGGCATCCAAGGGCGCCATCGCCGCCATGTGCCTGCCGGTCGCGCGCGAGATGGCGAAAATGGGCGTGCGGGTCATGGCCATCGCGCCGGGGCTGTTCAACACGCCGATGATGGAAGGGCTGCCGGAAGAGACCACGGCGGGGATCGTGGCCAACGTGCCCTTCCCGCAACGGCTCGGCGATCCGGCGGAATATGGCCTGATGGTCAGCCAGATCGTCGCCAACCCGTATCTGAACGGCACCACGATCCGGCTCGACGCCGCCGTGCGCCTGCCGCAGCGCTGACCCGGTTGCGAGGAGGGGACGATGAGCAAGTACCTGGACCACAAGGTTGTACGCGAGGATCGGCCGGACGGGACGATCATCCTGCGCTCCGCCTATGACATGGGGCCGGTCGTGGCGAAGAGCGGCATCTGGCTGGACGACTGGGCCGCGCGCACACCGGATGCGGTCTTCATTGCGGAGAGGCAGGGGGACGGCTGGCGCGAGGTCACCTTTGCCCAGGCGCGGGCGCTGGTGCGGGGTATCGCGGCCAGCCTCCTGAAACGCGGCATGTGGCAGGGCACACCGATCCTCGTGATTTCCGGCAACGGCGTGGATCACGGGCTGCTGGCGCTGGCAGCGCAATATGTCGGGGTGCCGACGGTGCCGCTGGCCGAGCAATATGCGCTGATCCCCGCAGCCAACGGCCAGCTGCGCCATTGCGCCGAGGTGGTGAAGCCGGTGATGGTCTTCGCAGACGATGCCGCCCGGTACGGCAATGCGCTGGCGCTCGACTGTTTCGACGGGATGGAGAAGGTGGTGAGCGCCGGGGCCGGCGAGGGGATGACGAGCTTCGCCTCCCTGACTGAGGGCGCGGATCAGGCCGCCGTCGATGATGCCGCCGCGCAGGTTGGGCCGGACACAGTGGCCAAATACCTGATGACCAGCGGCTCCACGTCCAGCCCCAAGGCGGTGGTCACGACACAGCGCATGATGTGTGCCAACCAGACGCAGATCGCCGACGCGCTGCCCTTCCTGCGGCAGTATCCGCCGCGGATCGTGGACTGGCTGCCGTGGAACCACGTGTTTGGCGGCTCGCACAACTTCAACATCGCCCTGTCCAATGGCGGCACGCTATACATCGACAACGGCAAGCCGACCCCGGCGCTGATCGGCAGGACGTTCGAGAACAACCGGATGAAGAGCGGCACGATCGCCTTCAACGTTCCGGTCGGGTTTGCCCAGATGCGCGATGCCATGAAAGAGGACAAGGCGCTTCGCGAGAGCTACTTCAAGGACCTCGACATGCTGTTCTACGCCGGCGCCTCGCTGCCGCAGGATGTCTGGCGCGACCTCGAGGATATGGCGCGGGATGTGCGCGGCGACGTGCCGTTGATGAACTCCAGCTGGGGACTGACCGAGACCGCGCCCGCCTGCCTGATGCAGCACGAGCCGACGGACCGCTCGGGGATCGTCGGCGTGCCGCTGACGGGCGTGGAGGTCAAGCTGATCCCCGACGAGGACATGCGCTGTGAAGTGCGGGTGCGCGGGCCGAATATCATGCCGGGCTACCTGAACGCCCCGGAGAAGACGGCGGAGGCCTTCGACGAGGAGGGGTTCTTCATCACCGGGGACGCGATGAAGTTCGTCGATCCGGCGGACATGAACAAGGGACTGAAATTCGACGGGCGCATCTCGGAGGACTTCAAGCTGCTCTCCGGAACCTGGGTCCGCGCGGCGAACCTGCGGCTGGAGGTGCTGGCGGAACTGGGCGCACTGGCGCAGGACGTGGTGATCTGTGGCGCCGACAAGGCGGAGATCGGCGTGATGATCTTCCCGGGACCGAAAGCCCTGGCGCTGGCCGGGGAGGGCGCGGATCAGGGCGGAGCGCTGGTGAACGAGGCGTTGGCCGAGGCGGTGCACGGCGCGCTGGCACACAGGCATGACCATGGGTCGGCCTCCCGGATCGCGCGGGCCATGGTCCTGGCGGAACCGCCGTCGCTCAGTGATGGCGAGGCGACGGCCAAGGGCAACCTGAACTTCCGCAAGATCCTGACCCGCCGCGCGGCGCTCTATGAGCGACTCTTCGAGAACGGCGATCCCGCCGTTATCCGGGGCGAAGCTGGATAGGACCCTTGCCGCGACACCGTATCCGCAGCCGTGCGGTGTCGCGCCACGCCCTGTCTTCTCTGGTCCTGAAATACCTCGGGGAGTCCGCAGGACGGGGCAGAGCCCCGGGCCAAAAATTTCTCCCGGGAAATTTTTCTTCCCCGGACGGCTTCTTGTGCAGGAAAATGCAACATGCACGCCCGGTCCGTCTTGTCATATCCTTTGGTTGATGCATTATAAAGCATAAGCCGACTCATCCCGCTCGGGGTACACTCGGCCCCGGACCGGCGCTCAAAGGAGGGGGCGGCGGAGCCATCCGGGCCTGATGCGAACAGGATCCGGCCGGGCCGTGCCCGGTCACAGGGAGGACCACATGCACGACAACCAGAACGCGGCGCTGTATTTCGTCGACCGGCACGTCGCGGAGGGCCGCGCCGAGAAGGTTGCCTTCCGCGAAGCGGCCGGGGCAAAACGGAGCCAGACCTACGGCGCTCTGAAGGACCGAAGCGACCAGGTTGCCGGAGCCTTCGCGGGCGCGGACATTCGTCCCGAGGAGCGGGTCGCCTGCATCGTTCTCGACCAGATCGAATACCCGGAGATCTTCTGGGGCGCACTCAAGGCGCATGTGATCCCGATCGCGCTCAACACGCTTCTGGCCACGCCAGTCTATGACTTCATTCTCAAGGACAGCCGCGCCGCCTGTTTGATCGTCAGTCACGAGTTGCTCGACGTGGTCATGCCGGCCGCGCACAACGCACCGCACCTGCGCAAAATCGTCGTCATCGGCGGCGAGGCACCCGAAGGGACGATGTCCTACGACGAGTTCATGGCCGGGTCGACGCCGCGCGCCGTGGCGCATGTCTCGGAAGACGAATGCGCCTTCTGGCTGTATTCGTCCGGCTCGACGGGCCAGCCCAAGGGCGTGCGCCATGTTCATGGGGCGTTGAAGGCCACCTCCGACACCTACGGCGCGCAGGTGCTGGGCATCCGCGAGGAGGACACGGTCTTTTCGGTCGCAAAGATCTTCTTTGCCTACGGCCTCGGCAATGCCATGACCTTTCCGATGTCCGTGGGCGCCACGACGATCCTGTTCAATGGCCGCCCGACTCCGGACGTGGCGGTCAAGATCATCGAGGAGGAGAAGCCGACGATCTTCTGCGGCGTGCCGACGCTGTATGCCGCGACCGTGGCATATCTCGAGAAAAACGGCGTTCCCGCGTCCAGTCTGCGCAGCTGCATCAGCGCGGGCGAGGCGCTGCCGACCGAGATCGGCACCAAGTGGGAAAAGCTGTGGGGTGTGGAAATCCTCGACGGGGTCGGCAGCACGGAGATGCTGCACATCTTCCTGAGCAACGCGCCGGGTGATGTGGTCTATGGCACGTCGGGCCGTCCGGTTCCGGGCTACGAGTTGCGCTGCGTGGACGAGAATGGCGTCGAGATTACCCCCGGCGGGGTGGGGGAGTTGCTGGTGCGCGGGGCCTCCGCCGCCGAGGGCTACTGGAACAAGCGCAGCAAGTCCCGTGCCACCTTCGAGGGGGAATGGACCCGTACCGGCGACAAGTACGAGATCACCGAGGACGGGCGTTTCGTCTACTGCGGGCGCACGGACGACATGTTCAAGGTCTCCGGCATCTGGCTCTCGCCCTTCGAGGTGGAACAGGCGCTGATAGAGCATCCCGGGGTGCTGGAGGCGGCGGTGGTGCCGATGCGGGACAAGAACGATCTGGAGAAGCCCAAGGCTTTCGTGGTTCTCAAGGAGGGCGCGGACCGGGACGCCGTGCTCTCCGAACTGAAGGACTTCGTCAAGGCGAAGGTCGGCAAGTGGAAATACCCGCGCTGGATCGAGGTGGTCGAGGACCTGCCGAAGACCGCCACGGGCAAGATCCAGCGCTTCAAGCTGCGCCAGACGGAGCAGGCGTGATGGCCTTCGACTGGATGCAGCGCAGCGGTTTCGTCTCGGTTGGCGGGGTGTCGCTGGACTACGCCACCCATGGGCAGAAGCCGGGGGAGGCTCCGACGATTGTCCTGCTGCATGAGGGGCTTGGCTGTGTCGCGCTCTGGCGTGATTTCCCCGAGAAGCTGGCGGAGGCGACCGGCTGGGGAGTCTTTGTCTATTCGCGGCAGGGCTACGGTCAGTCCGACCCCGCCCCGCTGCCGCGCCCGCTCGACTACATGAAGCGCGAGGCGCAGGAGGCGCTGCCGAAGCTGCTGGATGCCATCGGCTTCGAGAACGGCATCCTCATGGGGCATTCCGACGGCGCGACGATCGCTACGGAATACGCCGGGGGTGTGGAGGATTTCCGCGTGCGCGGGCTGATCCTGATGGCGCCGCATTTCTTCACCGAAGCGATGGGTTTGAGGGAGATTGCAAAGGCGAAAGAGACGTACGACTCCGGCGACCTGCGCGCGAAGCTGGCGAAATACCACAAGGACGTCGACAGCGCCTTCCGGGGCTGGAACGACAGCTGGCTGCATCCGGATTTCGACGATGCCCTGACTTCCGATGCCATCGACTACCTGCGCATTCCCGCGCTTGTGATGCAGGGGCGGGAAGACCAATACGGCACGCTGGCGCAGATCCGCGAGATCGAGACGCGCTCCTACGCGCCGGTGGACGTGGTGGTGCTCGACGCCTGCCGCCATGCGCCGCAATTCGACCAGCCGGAGCAGGTTCTGAAGGCGGTGAGCGAGTTTACCGTGCGGCTGGGCCGGATCGAGGCCGCCGAGGTCGAGGTCGCCTGAATGGACAATTGGCTGCCTCCGCACGCCTATGTGCCGGGGCAGACGCCGCGGCATCCCGAAGGGCTGTTCGACGCGTCGAAGGGTCTGGCGGAGCCGCTGGAGGCCAGTCCGGCCTTCGCCCATGGACTGAGGTTCCTTGAGCAAGGCTTCTTCTGGGAGGCGCATGAATGCCTCGAGCCGGTCTGGATGGCGGCGCGGGAGAACTCCGGGGAGAAGCTGCTGCTTCAGGCGCTGATCCAGCTGGCGAATGCCAGGCTCAAAGCGCGGATGGGCAGGCCGAAGGCGGAAGCGCGTCTGAGGGCAGAGGCGGCACGGCTGGCGCAGGAGGCCTTCGGGCGGGGAGGAGCCCTGGTGCTGGGACTCGCGCAAAATGATGTGGCGGAGATGTTGGAAGAATCGGATACGGGATGTGCAAGATAATGCATATTTCGGCACTGCACTGAAAATGAATGAAAATTGCCAAAAGACATGGGCTTGATTGCTGGCAATATAGTGCTATTTTGGGACTTGCGAGAAGTTGATGTGCACTATAATGCTAGATCACGGAAACGAGGAGACCGCAGATGACCAAGCGTATCGACTTCCAGGTGGACCCCTCCGCCTACAAGCATTGGAAAGTCACCTATGACGGCCCCGTCGCGGAGCTTTTCATGGATGTGGACGAGAATGGCGGCCTCTTCGAGGGCTACCAGCTCAAGATGAACTCCTATGACCTCGGCGTCGACATCGAACTGGCGGACGTGGTGCAGCGCATGCGTTTCGAGCATCCGGAGGTGAAGGTCGTGGTTATGAAATCCGCCAAGGACCGCATCTTCTGTGCCGGGGCGAACATCCGCATGCTGGGCGGCGCGGCGCATTCGCACAAGGTCAACTTCTGCAAGTTCACCAACGAGACCCGCAACACCTTCGAGGCAGCAGAGGCCGACAGCGGCCAGAAGTACGTCGCCGCCGTGAAGGGTGCCTGCGCCGGGGGCGGGTATGAACTCGCGCTGGCCTGTAACCACATCTTCCTGACCGATGACAGCACCTCCGCCGTGTCCCTTCCCGAGGTGCCGCTGCTGGCGGTGCTGCCGGGCACCGGCGGCCTGACCCGCGTCACCGACAAGCGCAAGGTGCGCCGCGACCGCGCGGACATCTTCTGCTCGACCGAGGAGGGTGTGCGCGGCAAGCGGGCGCAGGAGTGGAACCTGGTCGACGAGGTGATCTCCAACGCGACGTTCGATGCGACCGTGGCGGAACGGGTGGCCCAGATGGCGGCGCAGTCCTCCAAGCCCGACGTCGAAAAGGGTATCACCCTGACCCCGCTGGACCGGACCTTCGGGGAGGACGGCTCGGTGACATATTCCTCCGTCGAAGCCACCGTCGACCGCGCCGCGCGCAAGGCGACCATCACCATTCACGGCCCGAAGGCGGATGCGCCCGCCGACATGGACGCCTTCACGGCGGAAGGTGCGCAGGCCTACATGCTGCGCCTCGCGCGGGAACTGGACGACGCGATCCTGCATCTGCGCCTGAACGAGATGGAACTGGGCCTCTGGGTCATCCGCACCCAGGGCGATCCGGAGGTGTTCGCCGCCCATGAGGCGCTGCTGCTGGAGAATGCCGATCACTGGCTGGCCAACGAGGTGTTGAAGTACTGGAAGCGCGTCCTGAAGCGCGTGGATGTGACCTCGCGCAGCCTCGTGGCGCTGGTCGAGCATGGCTCGTGCTTCACCGGCATCCTCGCCGAACTGCTCTTTGCCGTGGACCGCAGCTACATGATGGAAGACGAGTTCGAGGGCGACAACCGGCCCGTCGCCACCGTCACGCTCACCGATGCCAACTTCGGCCCGATGCCCATGGGCAACGATCTGACCCGTCTGGAAACCCGCTTCCTCGGCACGCCGGAGATGGTGGAGAAGGCCAAGGGCGCGAAGGGTCAGGCGCTCGAAGCCGAGGAGGCCGACGAACTGGGCCTCGTGACGATGATCCTCGACGACATCGACTGGGAGGACGAGATCCGCATCTTCATGGAAGAGCGTGCATCTTTCTCCCCCGACGCCATGACCGGCATGGAGGCCAACCTGCGCTTCGCCGGGCCGGAGACCATGGAGACGCGGATCTTCGGGCGGCTGACCGCCTGGCAGAACTGGATCTTCAACCGCCCGAACGCGGTCGGCAAGGATGGCGCATTGCAGCGCTACGGCACCGGCGTGCGTGGCGATTACAACATGGAGCGGGTCTGACCCGTTCGCGACGGTGGGTTGCAAACCCACCCTACGGGCCCCGGCGCGCGCCGGTCCCGACATCAGATGTAGGGTGGGTTTGGCACCCACCGCTCTTTGGAGGAATTCGACATGCTCGACCTGATCAACGTCGCCTACGACACCCAGATCCCCAACAACGTCGGCCTTTCCAGCGACCGCAAGGTTCTGAAGGCGCTGGAGAAGTGGCACCCCGGTTACATCAACTGGTGGAACAAGCTGATCCCGCAGAACTTTCAGGAGAGCATGGTCTACCTGCGCACCGCAGTCAGCGTCGATCCGAAGGGCTGGGCGAAGTTCGACTATGTGAAGATGCCGGAATACCGCTGGGGCGTCTTGCTTGCGCCGCAGGTGGAGGACCGCCGCATCCCGATGGGCGAGCACAAGGGCGAGCTCGCGTGGCAGGAAGTGCCGGGCGAGTATCGCAACATGCTCAAGCGGCTGATCGTCATCCAGGGCGACACCGAGCCGGGTTCCGTCGAGCAGCAGCGCTTCCTCGGCCTCACCGCGCCGTCGCTCTACGACATGCGCAATCTGTTCCAGGTCAACGTCGAGGAGGGCCGTCACCTTTGGGCGATGGTCTACCTGCTGCAGAAGTATTTCGGCAAGGATGGCCGCGAAGAGGCCGACGAGCTGCTGATCCGTTCCTCCGGTTCGGAGGAAGCGCCGCGCATGCTTGGCGCCTTCAACGAGGAGACGCCGGACTGGCTGTCCTTCTTCATGTTCACCTATTTCACCGACCGCGATGGCAAGATGCAGCTCGAGAGCCTTGCGCAGTCCGGCTTCGATCCGCTGTCGCGCACCTGCCGCTTTATGCTGACCGAGGAAGCGCACCACATGTTCGTGGGCGAGACCGGCGTGTCGCGCACCATCCAGGCGACGGTGGAGGCGATGAACAAGGCGGGCATCAGCGATCCGTATGACGTGGACAAGATCCGCGATCTCGGCGTCATCGACCTGCCGACGATCCAGAAGAAGCTCAATCTGCACTACACGCTCTCGCTCGACCTCTTCGGGCAGGAAGTCTCGACCAACGCGGCCAATGCCTTCAATGCCGGCATCAAGGGCCGCTACATGGAGAACCGCATCGACGACGACCACCAGCTCAAGTCCGACACCTACACGGTCTGGGACTTCGAGGATGGCAAGGCGGTTCAGAAGCAGGTGCCGGCGCTGACCGCGATCAACATGCGCCTGCGCGACGACTACACCCGCGACGCGGCGGGCGGCATCGGGCGCTGGAACAAGGTCATCGAGAAGGCTGGCATCGACTTCCAGCTCAAGCTGCCGCACGAGGCCTTCCACCGCCAGATCGGCGTCTTCTCCGGCAAGACCTTCGATCCGGAGGGCAACATGATCTCCGGCGCGGATTACGACGCCAAGGTCAACGACTGGCTGCCGACGCGGGCGGACGGCGACTTCATCCAGTCGCTGATGAAGCCGGTCTACGAGCCGGGCAAATACGCCAGCTGGATCGCCGCTCCCAAGGTCGGCATCGACAACAAGCCGGGCGACTTCGAATACGTCAAGCTGCACATGGCCTGACATGCAGGGACGAGGGTGAGGAGAATTTCAGACTGAAATTCTGATCACCCTTGATCCTGCGCAAATCGGCGGAAGGGCGGGGCGTGGTATCCTGCCCGCCGCGAACAGGACACGGGGAAGGTTTCCCGGCCCCATCAGGAGGAGACGCGCCATGCACAGCGAACGCAGGATCGGCCACGCGCCGCGCACCACCGCCATTGGCCAACAGATGATCGGCATCCAGGGGCCGTGCATCGGCTGCAAGGGCTGCCAGGGCCTCTGCGAGGCGCTGATCGAGGCGCTCTCGGTCCCGGATGTCGTCCTGAACCGCGCCGGCTGAGGCCAGCGCTTCTCCAGACATGACCAAATGCCGCGCCGCTTGCGTGGCCAACGCGACCCGTTCGAAAGGCCCTGCCATGAACAAGCCGCTCAAACAGCATCTGATCGACCCGGAAATCTGCATCCGCTGCTACACCTGCGAGATGACCTGCCCGGTCGAGGCGATCACCCATGACGACAACAACGTCGTGGTGAATGCGGACAAATGCAACTTCTGCATGGACTGCATTCCCGTCTGCCCGACGGGCAGCATCGACGAATGGCGCGTGGTGCAGGAGCCTTACACGCTCGAACAGCAATTCGCGTTCGACGAGCTGCCCGCGCAGGAAGACCTGCCCGAGGGAGAGCCGGGCGGGATCGAGGCGCTTGACGAGGCGATGGCGGCGCTGCTGGCCGAGGCCCATTCCGGCGCGGGCGGCAAATCGAAGGCGCCGCGCTCGGCGGCCAAGCCTTCGGTGAACCTCTACAATCTCGGCAAGCCGGTGACGGCGAAGGTGCAGGGCAATTTCCGCCTGACGAAGGACCCCGAGCACGACGTGCGCCATATCATCCTGGACTTCGGCGGCCATCCCATGCCGGTGCTCGAAGGGCAGTCCATCGGGATCATCCCGCCGGGCACGGATGCGGAGGGCAAGCCGCATCTGCCGCGTCTCTATTCGGTGTCCTCCCCGCGCGACGGCGAGCGGCCGGGGTATAACAACGTCTCCCTGACGGTGAAGCGCGAGGCGCAGGGGCTGTGCTCGAACTATGTCTGTGACCTCAAACCCGGCGACGAGGTGAAGGTGACGGGGCCGTTTGGTGCAACCTTCCTGATGCCGGACGACCCGGAGGCGCGGCTGCTGATGGTCTGCACCGGCACGGGCTCCGCGCCCATGCGGGCCTTCACCATGCGGCGGCAGCGCACGGTGGGCACGAAAAATGGCGGCATGACGATGTTCTTCGGCGCGCGCAGCGAGGGTGCGTTGCCGTATTTCGGGCCTTTGGGCAAGGTGCCGCAGGCGCTGCTCGACAAGCATCTGGTCTATTCGCGGGGCGAGGGGCCGAAGGAATACGTGCAGGACCGGATGCGGGCGGAAGAGGAGAAGGTGGCCGAGCTGATCGCCGACCCGCAAACGCACGTCTATATCTGCGGTCTGCGCGGCATGGAGGAGGGGGTCGAGAAGGCCCTGACCAACATCGCCGAGAGCATCGGCGTGCAGTGGCGGGCCTTGCGCGACACCATGCGCGAGGAGGGGCGGTATCATGTGGAGACCTACTGATCCCGGCGCGGGTGCGGGGCGAAGCCCCGCCCTACGGAGCGATGTGGTTCGCGCAAGGGGGCGCGTCGGTCCGGAGGTCGGAAAAGGGCTCCGCCCCGACGCAGCGCCGCTGCGTCTCCCGTGAGTATTTGCAAAGAGAAGAAACGGGGGATGCGGCGCATGAGCGGCAGGCCATCGGGCTGCTTTGCCCATGAGATCCGCATCACCTGGGGCGATTGCGATCCGGCGAAGATCGCCTACACCGGGCGCATTCCGTGGTTTGCGCTCGACGCGATCAATGCCTGGTGGGAGGACAAGGCGGGCGAAGGTTGGTTCCAGTTCGAGGTGGACCGCAACTTCGGCACGCCCTTCGTGCACATGAGCCTCGATTTTCGCGCCCCGATCACACCGCGCCATCGTCTTGTCTGTCACACATGGCCCGAAACGCTGGGCGAGACGTCGATCGCCTTTCGGGTGGAGGGCGAGCAGGATGGCGTCTTGTGCTTCGAGGGGCGTTTCGTCTGCGTCTTTGTCGTGGCCGACGCCTTCCGCAAGGTTCCGCCGCCGCAGGACATCCGGGACATCGTGCTGGCGCATCTGCCGAAGGCATAAGACGCGGGAAACCGGCAGTCTGCGATTGCGCGGCCCGGGAAACCGGGGTTAACTGTGCATTATAGTACATAACCGGCACGGGGCCATGGCAGAAATCACATCCTTCAGCGGCAAGGCGACGGCGGTGGACGGGCAGAGCCTGATCGACATCGCTGTGGCGGAGTTGATGGCGCGGGTCGGGGACCGGGTGCGCAAGGCGCGGGAGCAGAAAGGCATTCCGCGCCGGGTGCTGTCGGAGATGTCGGGCGTGTCACCGCGCTACCTCGCGCAACTGGAGAGCGGCGAGGGGAATATCTCCATCGGCCTCTTGAAGCGGGTCGCCGTGGCGCTGGACTATCGCATCGAGTGGCTGGTGGGGCAGGACGATCCCTTCGGCTCGGAGGTGCTTCAGGTGGCGGAGCGGTTCCGCAAGGCCGACCGGGCCGCCCAACAGGCGGTGCTCAAGGCCCTGAGCGCGGAGCCGGAGCAGAGCCAGCGGGCCGGACGCATCTGTCTCGTGGGCCTGCGCGGAGCGGGCAAGTCGACGCTCGGGCGGATGGCGGGAGAGGCGCTGGACCTGCCGTTCGTGGAACTGAACCGGGAAATCGCGCTGGCCGGGGGGATGCCGGTGGACGAGATCCTGGCGCTCTACGGACAGGAGGGCTATCGCAAGCTGGAGGCCGACGCCCTCGACCGGATCGTGGCCACGCATGACCGGATGATCCTCGCCGTGGCGGGGGGGATCGTGGCGGAGCCGGCGACCTACAACAGCCTGCTCGGCCGGTTTCACACCATCTGGCTCAAGGCGACGCCGTCCGAGCACATGGATCGCGTCCGGGCGCAGGGCGACACCCGCCCGATGGAAGGCAACCCGGAAGCCATGGCGCAGCTGCGCAGCATCCTGCACAGCCGCGAGGCTCTCTATGCGCGCGCCCACGCGCAGCTTGACACCTCCGGCGCCAGCGTGGAGGACACGTTGAAGCGCCTCGTCGCGCTCATCCGCGAGCGCGGCTTTCTCGATTGAACGCAGAGGATACCCAATGAGTGTCAGCTTTCGCCGCCTGGGTGCGGCTGCCGTCGTCGAACTGGACAATCCGCCGGTGAATGCCATCGGCCTGGCTGTCCGCGAAGGGTTGCAGGGGGTTCTTGACCGGATCGCTGCGGAAGACGGGCTGACCCGGGTGATCCTGACCGGCAAGGGCCGCGCCTTTGCGGCAGGCGGCGATGCGCGGGAGTTCGATGCACCGGCGGTGGCGCCGCATCTCAACGACATCGTGAACCAGATCGAAGCCTGCGAGGTGCCGTGGATTGCCGCGTTGAACGGGGTGACGCTGGGGGGCGGGGCAGAGCTGGCGCTGGCCTGCCGGTATCGCATCGCCGCACCCGGGGTGCAGATCGGGCTGCCGGAGGTGAACCTCGGGATCGTCCCCGGCTCCGGCGGCACGCAGCGGCTGCCGCGTCTGATCGGCATGAAGGCGGCGCTGGGCCTGATCCCGACGGGCAAGGCAGACTCGGCGGAAGAGGCGGAGCGGCTCGGGCTGATCGACGGCATCGCGGACGATCCGGTGGAGACGGCGCTGCATCTGGATGAAGGCTCGCTGGAACTTGCGCTTCAGGTGCGGGACCTGCCACGGCCGACCGCGGACCCGGAGGCGGTGGCGACGGCGCGGGACCTGGCGGCGACGAAGCTGAAACAGCAGATCGCGCCGCTAAGGGCCATCGACCTGATCGCGCAGACCGCAGAGCGGACGTTCGTGGAGGGGCTGAAGGACGAGCGGCAGACCTTCCTCGACCTGCGGGTGGGGGAGCAGGCGCGGGCGCTGCGGCATGTATTCTTTGCCGAACGGGCGGCCAAGGCGCCGGACTGGCTGACTGTCGCGCCGGTGGCGCTGGAGCGCGTGGCGGTGGTCGGCGGCGGCACCATGGGGGCGGGGATCGCCTATGCGCTCTTGAACGCCGGGCTGTCGGTGGTGCTGTTGGAGATGGACGCGGAGGGCGTGACCCGGGCGCGGGACAACGTCGAGAAGATCATCGGCCAGTCGCTGAAACGCGGCTTGATCGACGCTGCGGGCGCGGAGGCGCGGCGCGGGCGGTTCGTGGCGTCATTCGAGTATGCGGACGCGAAGGACTGCACGCTGGCCATCGAAGCGGCCTTCGAGAGCATGGACGTGAAGCGGGCGGTGTTCGGCAAGCTGGAGGCGGCGCTGCCGGAGGGGGCCGTTCTGGCGTCGAACACGTCTTACCTCGACCTTGACGAGATTGCGCGGAGCGTGGCGGACCCGTCGCGCGTCGTCGGTCTGCATTTCTTTGCCCCGGCGCATATCATGAAGCTGCTTGAGATCGTGCGGGGGGCGGCGACGTCGGATGTGGCGCTGGCCACCGGGTTCGCCCTCGGCAAGCGCCTGCGGAAGATCCCCGTGCTGGCCGGGGTCTGCGACGGCTTCATCGGCAACCGTATCCTGGCGCGCTACCGCGAAGCGGCGGACACGGTGTTCATGGACGGCTCGACCCCCTGGGAGGTGGACGAGGCCATGGTCGAGTTCGGCTATGCCATGGGACCTTACGAGGCGCAGGACCTCTCCGGTCTGGACATCGCGCATGCCAACCGACGTCGGCAGGATGCGACGCGGGACCCGAAGCGCCGGTATGTCCCGATTGCGGACCGGATGGTCGAACTGGGCAAGCTGGGACGCAAGACCGGGGCGGGCTGGTATCGCTATCCGGGCGGGGGCGGCAAGGTGGAGGACCCGATCGTGGCGGATCTGGCGCTGGAGGAGGCGCATTTCGCCGGGGTGATCCGGACCGACTATTCCGCCGACCAGATCCGCGAGCGACTGCTGCTGGCGATGATCAACGAGGCTTGCGACATCCTGCACGAGGGGATCGCCGCCTCGGCCCGGGATATCGACCTTGTGACGGTGTTCGGCTACGGCTTTCCGCGCTGGCGGGGCGGGTTGATGCATTATGCCGACACGCTGGGGGTGGCGACGATTGTCGACCGGCTCCGTGCGCTGGAGCAGGAGGATGCGCTGGTCTGGCGACCCTCCGGCTTGCTGCTGGCCTGTCTTGATAGCGGGACGCCTCTTGCAGAGGCGACGCCTGCGGCGGGCGGGTAAGGGGGCGCGCCGCGCCCCCTCTGCGCTGCGCGCATTCACCCCCCAGGGGATATTTGGAGCAATTGGAAACCGGGGGCGTCGGACCCGTCAATTCAGGTCTTCGAGCAGACGTCCGTGGCGGCGGGTCTCGGCGATGACGTCGCCGAAGGTTTTCAGGCCCCTGGCTTCCAGCATCGGGAGCATCTTCACCAGAACTTCCGCCGTGGCGTGCGCGTCTCCCAGCGCGGTGTGGCGCAGGTGGCCGGGGATGGTGACGTTCAGGCGGGTGCAGAGGGCGTCGAGCGTGTGCTGCTCCGTCGTGCCCCAGATCACCGCCGACAGCAGCACGGTATCGAGGATCGGGTGGTCCCAGTCGACGCCCATGCGGGCCTTGTGGCGGTGCAGGAAGGCCATGTCGAAGGGCGCGTTGTGGGCCACGATGACGCTGCCGCGCGCGAAGCGGTGGAAGCGGCGGCCCGCTTCGGCGATGTCCGGCTTCCCTGCGACCATCGCATCGGTGACGTGGTGGACCTTCGTCGATGCCGGGGGGATCGGGCAGCCGGGATCGACCAGCTGGTCGATGGTCTCGCCCGGGGTGATGCGGCCATTGAGGACGCGGACCGCGCCGATCTGGACGATCTCGTCCTTGTGCGGCAAGAGCCCCGTGGTTTCGGTGTCGAAGACTGTGAAGGTCAGTTTCGACAGGGGTTTGGCGTCGAAGGCGCTGTCGTCGCCGTGCAGCAGGTCGAAGTCATAGACGATGGGGCGGGCGGCTTCCGGGGGCATCTCCGCCTGTTCGGCGTCAATGATGAGGATGTAGCCGCCGCCGGCCATCGGTTTCATCCGCGCCTCGAACGACAAGGCCGCGTCGATGGCGCGCAGCGTGGCGGTCACCTCGCGTCCGGTCTTGTGCATCCTGCGCACGGCGGCCTTGAGCGCGGCCTCGTCGAAATACTCGGCAAGCTGCGCGTTCAGGCGGGGCGTGTGGATCTGGCTCAGCACCTCCGCCGCCTGGCCGTCATAGAGCACGATCTGCCCGGCAGCACCGACGAGAATCGTCGCCACCGGGATTTCCGTCAGCAGGGCGGTGAGCTGCGCCTTTTCCGCGTTCAGGCGCTCGGTCTCGGCGGCGATGCGGTCGGCCGTGGCGACGGCGCTTTCAGAGAGCGCGGCGCTGACCGCGCTGGCGGCGGGAGCGAGATCGCCGAGGTAACGGGCGTCGAGCGTCGTATCGACACCGGCGTGGGCCTTGGCGCGCAGGCTTGCGGCCAGTTTCTCGATGGGTTTGGCGACGTTCTCGTCGAAGAGCAGCCAGATGGCGGCGGAGAGGCCGACCAGCAGGAAGGCGGCGAGGATGCCGGTGAACACGAAGACGGCGGCAGGGTCGGTTGTGTCGAGCCGGGCATGACCCAGGTAGAGCGCGAGCAGCACCAACGCGGTGCCTCCGAGACCCTGCAGGCAGAAGAACAGGAAGATGCGCAGGCGCAGGCTGAGGCGCTCCATGGCTCAGCTCCCGGTGCAGAGGCTGGCGACGATGGGCAGGCCGGGACCGTCCGATTGCCATGTCGGGGTTTCGCTGTCGCCTTCGGCCCAGACCTTCTGGTTGCAATCGACGGCAACGACGCGGCCTTGCGGCTGCGCCCAGCGGCCATACCGCACGATCTGGGCAATGTGGCGTCCGGGGGCGTCCGGGTTGCTTAGCATGCTGGCGGGATCGACGGACCAGAACCTGTCGGTCAGCGGGAGAACGTAGGACCAGGGCCGCCAGGGCGCGCCGCCTGCCTCGCTCGACAGCACGATGGTGCCTTCGGGCAGGCCCGCGCGGGTGCGGTCGTACCACGAGTATTCCAGCGACATGGTCGCCACGATCATGGCTAGACCCGCGCCCACCGGCACCAGCCATTTCGGCATTCGTCCGCCGGTCAGTTTCGTCAGGGCCAGAGCGGCGCCCGCGCCGACGAACCCGGCGACAAAGACCGCGATCAATTCCAGAAACATGTGTCCTCCCAAGTCTCCCGTTCGGGCCTAGCCCAGCATTCCCTTGCCATGCCCCGCCGCCGATTGCAGCGATTTGACCACGACGAAGGCATCCCGCAAATGACTTCGCTCAAAATCCGACAGATCGGCGGGGGCGAGGTAGTTGTTGGGCGCTTCGCCCGCCTTGATCTGCGCCGCCTGATGCTCCAGCCGGGTTTCGGCGATGAGGTCGTAGGCGTCGATGAGGTCGCGCCCGCCCGAATTGCTCAGCACGCCCGCCGCCTGTGCCGCCTCCAGCCGGGCGCGGGTGTTGACGGCGGAAAGCTTCGCCTGCAGCGCGTAGACCCGGCCGAGGTCGACCACCGGCACCACGCCGTTGTGCTTCAGGTCCAGCGTATTCTTGTGCTCGCCGCTGCGGATCGTGGCGAAGCCGCGCAGCAGGCCCAGCGGCGGCTGGTGCTTGAGCGAATTCGAGATCATGTGCGCCACGAAGATGGAGTTCTTCGCCGCCAGCGCAAGAGTCTGCCGCTGCAGGTCCTCGAAGAGCGAGACCGTCCCGCCGATCGGGCGCAGGTCGAACATCACGCTGGCCAGCATTTGCGCCTCGGGCGAGGGCTTGGCGATCCAGCCTTTGAAGTAGGCCTTCCAGACGCCGACCGGCTGCCGCCAGCGCGGATTGGAGGCCATCATCTCGCCGGGGCAGTAGACGTAGCCGCAGATGTTCAGCCCGTCGCAGACGAAATCCGCCAGAGCCTTGAAATAGGCCTCGTGCTCGTCGGAGTAGCTGTCGTCCAGCATCAGGCAGTTGTCCTGATCCGAAACGCCGGTCTGCTCCTGTCGTCCCTGGGAGCCGCAGGCCAGCCAGAGGTAGGGCACCGGGGGCGGGCCGAGCCTGGCCTCGGCCAGGGTCAGGAGCCGCCGGGTGGCGGTGTCGGCGATATCGGTGATCAGCCGCGTGATGATGTCGTGACGGTTGCCGGTGCCGACCAGTTGCACCAGCAGTTGCGGGATGCGGGCCGTCACCCGGGCCATCTCCTGCGCGTCCTGCGCCCCGGCGATGCCCGCGACGAGTTCGGCTGAGCTGGTGGCCTGGAAGCGGGTCAGGTCGGTCTGGGTAACGATGCCGACGAGCCTCTGGCCCTGCGTTACCGGCACATGCCCGATGTGGCGCTCCATCATCATGTGCAGCACGTCGGAGCCGATGGCGGAGGGAGGCAGCGACAGCGGATCGGCGGTCATCACCGCGCTGATCGGGGTGTCGAAGGGCAGGGCGCCTGCCACGACCTTGCCGGAGAGGTCGCGGACGGTGGCGATGCCGCGCAGCAGCCCGTCCTCCGTGATGCAGATCGAGGAGACGCGGCGCTCCGCCATCGCCCGGGCCGCGGCTTGCACCGTCTCGCCCGGGGCACAGGTGAGCGGCTCCCGGGCCATCAGCGTCTCCACCGGGCTGGTGGCCAGCTCGGGGCGTTTCGGACGGGCAGCGCGGGAGCGGTCGAAGAATTTCGCGGCGGCGGGCTGGGTCTCGACCAGCCGCAGGAAGTCGGATTTCGGCAGCACCAGAAGCAGCGTGTCAGCGGTGGTCCGCGCGGAAGTCACGGCGATGCCGTCGCGCCCAAGACCGCGCTCGCCGAAGGAATTGCGCGGGCCAAGCTGGGAGATCTGCACGTTGTTCCTGTCCCGCACGGCAACGCCGCCTGAATGGATCAGGTACAGCCCGTCGAGCGGTTTGCCGTACTGGTAGATGTCCTGTCCTGCCGCCATGTGCAGCGTCCGGAAGGCGGGCAGCAGGGCGTTCAGGGCCTCCTCGGGCAGCGCATCATAGGGATGCACGCCGGACAGGAAACGCAGGAGGGCGTCGGGATCGAGGGGCATGGGCACTCGCAGTCAAAGAAAATCCCGCCCCGGATACACCGGGACGGGAGGAAAGCGAAAGGGCAGGGCCGGGATTTCGCCAGCCCTGCGCATGGCTCAGTGGCCGTCCACGGCAGCGCCGGCACCGCGCGGGATGCGAACGCTCTCGACCAGTTCCTCGATGTGGCGCGGGATCGGCTGGGTCATCTTCGACACGGTGAAGGCCACCGCGAAGTTGATTGCCGCACCGACGGCTCCGAAGGAGGTCGACTTGATGCCGAGCAGGAGCGGGTCCGCATCCGTGAAGGAATTGGTGTCCGGGATGAACATCCAGCCCTTGTGCAGGAAGATGTAGACCAGCGTGACCACGAGGCCGGTGATCATGCCCGCCACGGCGCCCTTGTTGTTCACCTTGGTGAAGATGCCCATCATCAGGACCGGGAAGATCGACGCGGCGGCCAGGCCGAAGGCCAGCGCCACGGTTTGCGCGGCGAAGCCCGGAGGGTTGAGGCCGAGGTAGGTTGCCACGGCGATGGACACGCCCATGGCGACCCGCGCCGACATCAGCTCGCTCTTCTCGGACATGTTCGGGGTCAGCTGACCCTTCAGCAGGTCGTGCGAGACGGCGGAGGAGATGGCGAGGAGCAGACCGGCGGCGGTGGAGAGCGCGGCGGCAAGGCCACCCGCAGCCACGAGACCGATCACCCAGCCCGGCAGGTTGGCGATTTCCGGGTTGGCGAGAACCAGGATGTCGTTGTTGAAGTTGGTCAGCTCGTTCTCCGGGTTGGAGGACGGGTAGTAGCTGATCTTGCCATCGCCGTTCTTGTCTTCCCAGCCGAGCATGTTGGTCTTCTGCCAGGTCGCCATCCAGGCGTACTCGGGGTCGTTCTCGATGGTCTCGACGGAGACCGGCTCGCCGGCTGCGCCGTTCGGCCAGAACTGCTGGGTGATGTTCAGACGCGCCATGGCACCCACGGCCGGAGCGGTCAGGTACAGCAGGGCGATGAAGACCAGCGCCCAGCCCGCGGACCAGCGTGCGTCGGACACCTTCGGCACGGTGAAGAACCGCATGATGACGTGCGGCAGACCGGCGGTGCCGATCATCAGCGACAGGGTGAAGAGCACCATGTTCAGGGTGTCACCGTTGTGCGTGGTGTACTCCTTGAAGCCGAGGTCGCGCAGCAGCGCGTCAAGGGTCTGGAGCAGCGGCTCGCCGGTGTTGACGTCGTTGCCGAAGAGACCGAGGCCCGGGATCGGGTTGCCGGTCAGCTGCAGCGAGATGAAGATCGCCGGGATGGTGTAGGCGAGGATCAGAACGACATACTGGGCCACCTGCGTGTAGGTCACGCCCTTCATGCCGCCGAACACCGCGTAGGCGAAGACGACGACGGCGCCGATCAGCAGGCCGGTGGTGTTGCTGACTTCGAGGAAGCGGCCGAAGGCCACGCCGACGCCGGTCATCTGGCCGATGACGTAGGTCACCGATGCGACGATCAGGCAGATCACGGCCACGAGGCGCGCGGTCGGGCTGTAGAAGCGGTCGCCGATGAACTCGGAGACGGTGAACTTGCCGAACTTGCGCAGGTAGGGCGCGAGCAGCAGCGCCAGCAGCACGTAGCCGCCGGTCCAGCCCATCAGGAAGGTGGAGTTGTCATAGCCGACGAAGGCGATGAGGCCCGCCATCGACAGGAAGGAAGCGGCGGACATCCAGTCCGCGGCGGTTGCCATGCCGTTGGTGACAGGGTGCACACCCCGGCCAGCCGCATAGAATTCGGACGTGGACCCGGCGCGGGCCCAGATCGCGATGCCGATGTAGAGCGCGAAGGATGCGCCCACGAACAGCAGGTTGATGGTAAACTGATCCATGGTCCTTATTCCTCGTCCACGCCGTATTCTTTATCGAGCTTGTTCATCCGCCAGGCGTAGAAGAAGATCAGCGCCAGGAAGACGATGATCGAGCCTTGCTGGGCGAACCAGAAGCCGAGATCGGTGCCGCCGACTTTGATGCCCGAAATCATCGGGCGCAGCAGGATGCCGAACCCGAAGGAAACCAGCGCCCAGATGATGAGGCTGACGATGATGATGCGCACGTTGGCAGCCCAGTAGCCCTTGTCGGCTTCGGCCTGCGCGGCGCTTTGTGATGTGTGGTCCGCCATGTCGCGGGTCCTCCTCTTTCCTCCGAAAGCCTCCCAGCCGGGGAAGCACGAAAACCACCGCGCGGGTTACGCGGTGGCCGTTTTCACGATCGCCTGGAGATCCCGGGCGATGGTCTCGATGTCGCCCATGGCGTCGATGCGGCTGAGCGCACCGGCCTTGGCGTAGTAGTCGATCAGGGGAGCGGTCTGTGCGTGGTAGGCCTCGAGGCGGCTCGCCACGGTTTCCGCGTTGTCATCGGCGCGGCGCTTGAACTCCGTGCCGCCGCAGCTGTCACAGGTGCCCGCGGTCTTCGGCTGCTTGAACAAGTCATGCCAGCCCTCGCCGCATCCGGCGCAGGTGTAGCGGCCCGCGATCCGCGCGACCATCGCCGCGTCTTCGACGTCGAGGCTGATGGCGGCGTTGATCCGCGCGCCGCTCTCGGCGAGCAGCGTGTCGAGCGCCTCTGCCTGCACGGTGGTGCGCGGGAAGCCGTCGAGGATGACGCCCTTCGCGCAGTCCGGCTCCCGCAGACGGTCGCGCAGGATGGCGATGACGATCTCGTCGGAGACCAGCCCGCCCGCTTCCATCACGGCCTTGGCCTGCCTGCCCGCTTCGGTGCCATTGGCAACCGCTGCGCGCAGGAGGTCGCCGGTGCTGAGTTGAACAAGGCCGAATTGCTCTTCGAGCATACGGGCTTGCGTGCCTTTCCCGGCCCCCGGAGGGCCGAGAAGGATCAGGACGGGGGCGGCGGTTGGAGTGCTGCTTCCATCCATGGCGCTTACCCCTTGTTCATCCGGTTATCGATGAGGTCATCGACGACGGATGGGTCGGCGAGGGTGGATGTGTCGCCGAGGGCGCCGTAGTCGTTTTCGGCGATCTTGCGCAGGATGCGGCGCATGATCTTGCCGGAGCGGGTCTTCGGCAGGCCGGGTGCCCACTGGATCAGGTCGGGGGAGGCGATCGGGCCGATCTCGGTGCGGACCCAGGCGCGGAGTTCCTTGCGCAGCTCCTCCGTCGGCTCGACGCCGTTCATCAGGGTCACGTAGCAGTAGATGCCCTGGCCCTTGATCTCGTGCGGGTAGCCGACGACCGCCGCCTCCGCGACCTTCTCATGCGCCACCAGCGCCGATTCCACCTCCGCGGTGCCCATGCGGTGACCCGAGACGTTGATCACGTCATCGACGCGGCCGGTGATCCAGTAGTCGCCGTCCGCATCGCGGCGGCAGCCGTCGCCGGAGAAGTAATAGCCTTTGTAATCCGAGAAGTAGGTCTTCTCGAACCGCTCGTGATCGCCCCAGACGGTGCGCATCTGACCCGGCCAGCTGTCCTTGATGCACAGGACACCCTCGGTCGGGCTTTCATGGATTTCCTCGCCGGACTGCGGATCGAGCACAACCGGCTGCACCCCGAAGAACGGCTTCATCGCCGCGCCGGGTTTCGTGGCATGGGCGCCGGGAAGCGGGGTCAGCAGGTGCCCGCCGGTTTCCGTCTGCCACCAGGTGTCGACGATCGGACAGCGACCGCCGCCGACGACATCATTGTACCAGTTCCACGCCTCCGGGTTGATGGGCTCCCCGACGGTGCCGAGGATTCGCAGCGAGGATAGATCGCATTTCGTTACGAAATCGTTGCCCTGGCCCATCAGCGCGCGAATCGCCGTCGGCGCGGTGTAGAACTGGTTGACGCGGTGCTTCTCGCAAACTTGCCAAAAACGCGACGCATCCGGCCAGGTCGGCACGCCCTCGAACATCAGCGTCGTCGCGCCGTTCGCCAAGGGCCCGTAAACAATGTAGGAATGCCCGGTGACCCAGCCCACGTCGGCGGTGCACCAATAGACGTCTCCGTCCTTGTAATCGAAGGTGACCTCGTGGGTCAGCCCGGCGTAAACCAAATATCCACCAGTGGTGTGTACAACGCCCTTCGGCTGGCCGGTGGAGCCGGAGGTGTAGAGGATGAACAGCGGATCCTCGGCATTCATCTCCACGGGGCGGCAGTAGTCATCGGCCTCCAGGGCCATCTCGTTGTAGTCGTAGTCGCGGCCGTCGACCCATGTCGTCTGCCCGCCGGTGCGCTTGACCACGAGGCATTTGACATCGTCCTTGCAGTGCAGCAGGGCCTTGTCGGCATTGGTCTTCAGCGGGGTCTTGCGGCCGCCGCGCGGCGCCTCGTCGGCGGTAATGACGACCTTCGCGTCACAGCCATTGACCCGGGCGGCGAGGGCATCGGGGGAGAAGCCGGCGAAGACGATGGAATGGATGGCGCCGATGCGGGCGCAGGCGAGCATGGCATAAGCCGCTTCGGGGATCATCGGCAGGTAGATGATGACCCGGTCGCCCTTGCGCACGCCGAGGCTCTCCAGCACGTTGGCCATGCGGCAGGTGCGGCGGTGCAGGTCGGCGTAGGAGATCGACTGGGCCTGCTCGGCGGGATCGTCGGGCTCGAAGATGATCGCGGTCTGGGTGCCGCGGGTCTCGAGATGACGGTCGATGCAGTTGGCGGAGACGTTGAGGGTGCCATCGCGGAACCACTCGATGCTGACCTTGCCGAGGGTGAAATCGACGTTCCTGATTTCCGTCGGTGCCTTGATCCAGTCGAGCCGCTGCGCCTGCTCGGCCCAGAAGGCCTCCGGATCGCTCACCGACTGCGCGTACATCGCGTCATACGCCGCAAGATCCACATTCGCAGA